>NZ_CP094984.1:1889455-2204364 GCF_022869865.1 Arthrobacter zhangbolii | reverse complement strand
GGACCTCAGTGGCGGGAGTGGTGACCCGCGCGGCGAAGGTGACGGGCAGGGAGTATTTCTCCACCCATTCGTCTTCCAGCGTCCGGGCGCCGGAGACGCCCTGCAGTGCGTTCTTCCACATCGTGGGGACGTCCCCGCCGATGGGCGTGGTCGCGCCAAGGCCTGTGATGACTACTTTGCGGGCCATGATTCACTCTCTTGAAACAGTTGCTGTTGGGGTGCCGGGGTACCGGCGGTGCCGGGCGGCCGCCGCGTGGCAGCGGCCGCCGCGTGGCAGCGGCCGCCGGAGGTTAGGCCTGGGCGTTGGAGATGAAGTCCACGGCGTCGCCGACGGTCTTCAGGTTCTTGACCTCTTCGTCAGGGATGCGCACGCCGAACTTCTCTTCAGCGTTGACCACGATGGTCATCATGGAAATGGAGTCGATGTCCAGGTCATCGGTGAAGGACTTATCCAGCTCGACGGCCTCGGGGGCCAGGCCGGTCTCTTCGTTGACGATCTCGGCGAGGCCGGCCAGGATTTCTTCGTTGCTAGCCATGTTGGCTCCTTTTCTTGTTGTGCCGGTATGTGACCGGTCCGGGTTTCCAGCCGCCGAAGCGGTGTGGTTAGTGGGGCCGTTCCTGCCGGGGCAGCAACGGCGGATGGTGCAGCTAGGGGAGGACCACTACCTGGGCGCCGAACACGAGGCCGGCACCAAAACCGATCTGCAGCGAAAGCTTGCCGCTCAGTTCAGGGTGTTCCTTCAGCAGCCGGTAGGTGGCCAGCGGGATGGACGCTGCGGAGGTGTTTCCGGCGTCGGCGATGTCGCGGGCGATGACGACCGACTCGGGCAGCTTGAGCTGCTTGGCCATTTCGTCGATGATGCGCATGTTCGCCTGGTGCGGTACAAACGCGGACAGGTCCTCGGCGGTAATGCCGGCGGCATCAAGAGCCTGCTGGGCTGCCTTGGCCATTTCCCAGACTGCCCAGCGGAAGACGGTCTGGCCGTCCTGGCGCAGGGTGGGCCAGAGCTTGGTTTCGCGCAGCTCCGCGGCGCTGACGCCGCCATCGGACTCTGCGGCAAGTGAGAGTTCGCGGACGTCCAGCATGGAGTGGGTCATGCCGATCGCCCCGGACTTACTGCCGTCGGATCCCCAGACCGAGGGCGCGATGCCGGGTGTGTCTGAGGGGCCGACAACGACGGCGCCGGCGCCGTCGCCCAGCAGGAACGAAATGGTGCGCTCGGTGTTGTCGATGATGTCAGAGAGCTTTTCGACACCGATGACCAGTACGTAGTTGGCGGCGCCGGAGCGCACCAGAGCGTCTGCCTGGGCAATGCCGTAGCAGTATCCGGCGCAGGCGGCCGAGACGTCGTAGGCCGGGGCGGGGGTGGCTCCGAGCCGTTCGGTGATCTGCGTGGCGGCGGAGGGGGTGGCGTAGGGGTGGGTCACGGTGGAAACAATGACGGCGCCCAGCTGCGAGCCGTCAATACCGGCGTTTTCCAGGGCTTCGCGGCCGGCGGCCTCGGCCATGTCGATCACCGACGTGCCCTTGTCGGCACGGTGCCGGGTGATGATGCCGGTGCGCTGGCGGATCCATTCGTCGGAGGACTCAATCCACTGGCACACATCGTCGTTGCTGACAATGACGTCGGGGCGGAACGCGCCGATGCCGTGAATGCGGCTGAACTCGTTGACGGGGGACTGCTTCAGGGTGGGCGTGCTCACGCGTTACCTTCTCCGGTTGTAGCTGCCGTGCCTGAGTGTTCAAGGATGAACTCACGGGCAGCTGGTAGGTCTTCGGGGGATTTCAGGGCCAGGGTCGGCACACCCTTCATGCCGCGGCGGGCCAGTCCTGTAAGGGTTCCGGCCGGCGGCAGTTCCAGGATGCCGGTTACGCCCATGGCAACCATGTTTTCCATGCAAAGGTCCCAGCGTACGGGCCGGGATACCTGGGCTATCAGGCTGTCGAGGTTTGCTTCACCGGAGACCACGGCGGCACCGTCGCGGTTCGAGAGCAGGGTCGGCAGGGGGTCTTGGGGGGACAGGGACGGACGCAGGGCTTCAAGGACAGTCACTGCGGGGGCCATGTGTGATGTGTGGAAGGCGCCGGCGACCTTCAGCGGGATGACCCTGGCCTTGGCCGGCGGGGCAGCGGTGAGCACTTCGAGCTGGTTGTGGGTTCCGGCCGCTACCACCTGGCCGCCGCCGTTGGCGTTGGCCGCGGTGAGGCCCGCTGCTTCGAGCGCGGCAGCAACATCATCCGGGTCGCCGCCCAGGACGGCGCTCATGCCGGTGGGTTCCACGGCCGCCGCCCGGGCCATGGCATTGGCCCGCTCCCTGACGAACACCAGGGCATCCTTTTCCGGCAGGGCTCCGGCAATGGCGGATGCGGTGATCTCACCGACGGAGTGCCCGGCAAGGACGGTGGCCGAGGTGAGGGCAGAAGGGTCCAGCAGCAGCCGGCCCGCCATTAGTCCGGCCGCCACGATAAGCGGCTGCGCCACGGCGGTGTCCTTGATGGTTTCCTCATCGGAAACGGTGCCGTGGGCAATCAGGTCCAGCCCGACGACGTCGCTGAGCGCGGTGAGGTGATCCCTTACGCCGGGCAGTTCCAGCCACGGTGCGAGGAATCCTGGCGTTTGGGACCCCTGGCCGGGGCAGACAATTGCAAGCACGTATACAGCTTTCCAAACATAGGGGGCGGGATCGGGTGTTTGGGTAAACCAAGCTCCCGGGGCGGGCTTGTAGGAAGTCTACAAGCTCCGGTAGGGCTCCGGGCAGGGTTTAGAGGCGTGCCGGAGGCTTTTCCGGTGCCGCTTTGCCCGCTGGCGCCAGGCGCCCGACAACCAGGGCCGTCTGCAGCACGAAGGCCTCACGCGGCAGCATCGGATCCCATCCGGTGACGTCGCAGACGCGCCGGAGCCGGTACCGCACGGTGTTGGCATGGACAAAGAGTTCCCGGGCGGTGGCCTCGAGGGAGTGGCCAAGTGAGAGGTAGGCGCCGAGTGTTTCGGCAAGTCCGTTGGATGCGCCCAGAAGGGGCCGGTAGATGCTTTCCACCAGTGCCTGGCGTGCCGTGTCGTCGCCGGACATCACCCGTTCGGGCCAGAGATCGTCGGCAGCAACGGGACGTGGAGCCGCGGGCCAGGCACGCGCAGCCGTAAGCCCGGCAAAGGCTGCCTGCGCGGAGGGCCCGGCTTCCACGAGCGATGCTGCGGGTGGTCCGTAGACCACCGGTCCCGGACCGAACAGTTCGGACAGCCGGGTGTAGGAGAAGGATTTGTCCTCCAGACCGCCCAGCACCAGGATCAGCCGTTCACCTTGGATGCCCACCAGGGTGTCCTCGGCCAGCCGCCCCGTGGCGCGGCGCAGTTCGTTGACGAAGGAGGCGTTGGCTTCGGCAGGGGAGCCGCCCACCATTACGGTTACCGGCGCCGTCGAGGTCCACCCCACCGCGGCGATCCGGGAGCGCAGGGCATCCGAACTCTCGCCCCGCAGGATCGCGTCCACCACCAGTGCCTCCAGGCGGGTGTCCCAGGCGCCGCGGGTTTCAGCCGCACGGGCGTAAACGTCGGCAGCGGCAAAAGCGACTTCCCGGGAATAGCGCAACACTGCTTCACGGAGCGAGGCCTGCACTTCGTTGGCAGCGAGCTCCGGCACGCGGTCCTCCACCACCTGGACCACCACCCGGATCAGCTGCAGGGCCTTCTGCAGGCTGATGGAGCGGGTCAGTTCCGTGGGCGCAGTGCCGAAGACGTCGCTCAGCACCCAGGCCGGCGAGGCCGGGCGCTGGTACCAGTTGACAAAGGAGGCGATGCCTTTTTGTGCCACCATGCCCAGTGCTGACCGCTCGTCCGGGCGCAGGCCCCGATACCAGGGCAGCGAAATATCAAGCTGCTGCAAGGTGGCAGTGGACAACCTGCCGATATTGGCTTTGAGACGGTCCACCGTGGTGGCGTCTGCCGCCGGCCGCTGTGCGGAGGCGGCTGGCTTACTGGAACTCACTGGCATACAGGCGAGCTTACGGCCTGCGCCGATGATCGGCCATTTTGTGCGAAGGCTACAAGTTCGCTAGTTGCCGGGTGAGGGGCGGCGAGGCAGGGGATCACGGCTTAAAGGCAGAGGAACCGCCGCGTGTGCGGCGGTTCCTCTGTTTGGAGCCGGTGTCACGGACCTGTTCGGTGCCAACACCGGCGTCCGTGGCTGCGAAGCAGGTGCCGGTTAGGCGTCGCCCCCGGCGTTACCGCTGGTACCGGCGTTGACGTCCAGCAGGCGGTACTTCTCAATGGCCTCCTTGGGGGCATTGGCGTCGACCTCGCCGCGGCGGGCAAGCATCTCAAGTGCCCGCACCACCATCGAGTGGCTGTCGATCTTGAAGTACCGGCGTGCTGCGGCACGGGTGTCAGCGAAACCGAAGTCATCAGCACCGAGGCTGGCGAACTCGTTCGGCAGGAACTGGCGGATCTGGTCCGGCACGGCCTTCATGTAGTCCGTGGACGCCACGATGGGACCGGTGGCCCCGGCCAGCTGCTGGGTCACGAACGGCACGCGCGGTTCCGAACCCGGGTTCAGGAACGCTTCCTCCTCGGCGGCCAGGCCGTCGCGGCGAAGCTCGTTCCAGGACGTCACGGACCAGACATCGGCCGAAACACCCCAGTCCTCGGCGAGCAGCTTCTGCGCCTCCAGTGCCCACGGCACGGCGACGCCGGAGGCCAGCAGCTGCGTGCGCGGCCCGTCGATCTTCGCCGGGGCGAGCAGGTAGATGCCCTTGATGATGCCTTCAACGTCAAGGTCCTCGGGGGCCTTGGGCTGCTGGATGGGCTCGTTGTAGACCATCAGGTTGTAGATGACGTTCGGATCCTTCGAATCCGGTCCGTACATCTCCTCCAGCCCGTGGCGCACAATGTGCCCGATCTCGTAACCGTACGCCGGATCGTAGGTCTTCACCGCGGGGTTGGTGGAGGCCAGGATCGGCGAATGGCCGTCGGCATGCTGCAGGCCTTCACCGGTCAGCGTGGTGCGACCGGCCGTGGCCGAGATCAGGAAGCCGCGTGCCATCTGGTCGGTGGCCGCCCAGATGTAGTCAGCCGTGCGCTGGAACCCGAACATCGAGTAGAACACGTAGACCGGGATCAGCGGCTCACCGTGCGTGGCGTAGGAGGTGCCCGCGGCCGTGAACGCTGCGATGGAGCCGGCCTCGTTGATGCCTACGTGAACAATCTGGCCCTGCGGGGACTCCTTGTAGGCCAGGACGAGGTCCCGGTCCACGGACAGGTAGTTCTGGCCCTTGGGGTTGTAGATCTTCGCCGTCGGGAAGAAGGAGTCCATGCCGAAGGTCCGGGCCTCGTCGGGGATGATCGGCACAATCCGCTTGCCGAATTCCTTGTCCCGCATCAGGTCCTTGAGGAGGCGGACAAAGGCCATGGTGGTGGCTGCCAGCTGCTTGCCGGAGCCCCGGTTGGCTACTTCGTAGGCCTTCTCGTCCGGCAGGTGTACCGGTTCGTGCTGAACCCGGCGCTCGGGCACGTTGCCGCCGAGCTCGCGGCGGCGCTCCAGCATGTACTTGATCTCCGGAGCGTCTGCACCCGGGTTGTAGTACGGCGGCTGGTACGGATCGGCTTCGAGCTGCTCGTCGCTGATCGGGATGCGCAGGTGGTCGCGGAAGGCCTTGAGGTCATCCAGGGTCAGCTTCTTCATCTGGTGGGTCGCGTTGCGTCCCTCGAAGTGCGTACCCAGGCCGTAGCCCTTGACCGTGTGCGCCAGGATGACCGTGGGGGCACCCTTGAATTCCATGGCGGCCTTGTAGGCGGCGTACACCTTGCGGTAGTCGTGCCCGCCACGCTTGAGGTTCCAGATCTCCTCGTCGGTCAGGTTGGCTACGAGTTCCTTGGTCTCCGGGCTCTTGCCGAAGAAGTGTTCGCGCACAAACCCGCCGGACTCGGCCTTGTAGGTCTGGTAGTCGCCATCGGGGGTGGCATTCATGATGTCCACCAGCGAGCCGTCCTTGTCCCGCTGCAGCAGGTCATCCCACTCGCGGCCCCAGACAACCTTGATGACGTTCCAGCCGGCGCCGCGGAAGAAGGCTTCCAGTTCCTGCATGATCTTGCCGTTGCCGCGGACGGGACCGTCGAGGCGCTGCAGGTTGCAGTTGACCACAAACGTCAGGTTGTCGAGCTTGTCGTTGGCGGCCAGCTGGAGCAGGCCGCGCGATTCGGGCTCGTCCATTTCGCCGTCGCCCAGGAAGGCCCAGACATGCTGGTCCGAGGTGTCCTTGATGCCCCGGTTCTCCAGGTAGCGGTTGGACTGCGCCTGGTAGATCGCGTTCATGGGCCCGATGCCCATGGACACGGTGGGGAACTCCCAGAAATCAGGCATGCTGCGCGGGTGCGGATAGGAGGACAGGGCGTGGCCTTCGCGGGATTTCTCCTGGCGGAAGCCGTCCATGTCCTCTTCGCTGAGCCGCCCCTCGAGGAAGGCGCGGGCGTACATACCGGGGGAGGCGTGACCCTGGAAATAAATCTGGTCTCCGCCGCCCGGGTGGTCCTTGCCCCGGAAGAAGTGGTTCATGCCCACTTCGTACAGGGTCGCGGCACCGGCGTAAGTCGAAATGTGCCCGCCGACGCCGATTCCCGGGCGCTGCGCCCGGTGCACCATGATGGCCGCGTTCCAACGCAGCCAGGCGCGGTAACGCCGTTCAATTTCCTCGTCGCCGGGGAACTCGGGTTCCTGGTCCACGGGGATCGTATTGACGTAGTCCGTGGTGGTTACCATCGGGACGCCCACGCTCTGGGAACCGGCACGCTGCAGCAGCGAACGCATAATGTACTGCGCGCGTTCGGTGCCCTGCGAGCGGATGAGTTCGTCAAGCGACTCGATCCATTCTGCGGTTTCCTCAGGATCACGGTCCGGAAGCTGGTTGGTTAACCCGCTCAGGATGTCCGTTGTGTCTTCTGCGGCCACGGCCAACCTCTCTTAAGTACAGATTGTGTCTGCCAGATTCTTCAGTGGGATCCAGCCGGTGTCCGCCGGATCTTCGCTTGCGCACGGATGCGCGCCAGGGCGCCCAAATCTGCTTTTCCTCCACTGTAGTCCCGGGTTGGCTCTGTTGCGTAGCCTGCACCCGGAGGCATCGCTAAAGGCGGACAAGCCGCGGGGCCTTGATGCCTGCCGGTTAAAGGTGTTTCGTTGGGTCCGGGACCGCGCGGATCGGGCAAATGTGTGATTCCCTTGTATTTATGCAGTCAACCAGGAGGAGTGAAGTGAGCGAGGCCGAGGCCGTCACCGAGGATAACGTGGCGAGCAGATTGGGTTTCAAGGACGGGGACCTGGTTCAGGAATTCGGCTACGACGACGACGTGGACTTTGACTTCCGCGACGACCTTGAGGACCTCATCGGAGGTGAACTGCTCACCGAAGAAGACCACGACGTAGTAGACGGGGTCATCCTCTGGTGGCGGGCCGATGACGGTGATCTCGTGGATGCACTGGTCGATTCCCTGACCACGCTCGACGACGGCGGTGTTGTCTGGGTCCTGACGCCCAAATCCGGCCGGGACGGGTACGTGCCCCCGGCGGACATTGAGGAAGCAGCCCCCACCGCGGGACTGCACGTCACCACATCGCCGGGCGTATGCGATGACTGGACAGCCACCCGACTGGTCAGCCGACGCAAGAAGTGACGCTGTTCGCAGACCTGCCGGCGGCGGGTACTGCGGTACCCGACTTCTGCCTGCCGAACCAGTTCGGTGAAGCAGTCCGACTGTCAGGCCTGCGCGGGTCCGGTGTTGCCCTTGTCTTTTTTCCCTTCGCCTTCTCTCCGGTATGCCGGGGAGAGCTAGCGGAACTGGAGCGCGAACGGGCAATGTTCACCGACGCAGGGGTGCGCCTGCTGGCAGTGTCGTGTGATTCCAAATACACCTTGCGGGCCTGGGCAGACCACGAAGGGTTCACTTTCGACCTGTTGTCGGATTTTTGGCCCCACGGCCACACCTCACGGGCCTACGGTGTTTTTGACGACCGGCAGGGGCAGGCCGCCCGCGCAAGTTTCCTTATCGACGGCGCCGGGGTCCTGCGCGGCTGTATCCGCTCGGACCCCGGCCTGCCGCGTCCGCTGGAGCAGTACCGTTCGGCCTTGGAGGAACTATGAGTGAAACCGGGCAGCGTCCGGGGCTCGGCCTGACAGGCTTCGCCAGCGGCGGCGCACTGGAACAGGTCCCCGAACCCACTGAGGAAGAGGTGCGGCTCCTCCGCCGGGCTGCAGGGCTTCTCGGCGGCCGCCGGATCGCCCTCCTCACGGGTGCGGGCCTCAGCACCGATTCAGGGATACCGGATTACCGGGGGCCGGATGCCCCGCCCCGGAATCCCATGACCTACCAGCAGTTCGTTGGCGATGCCGACCTTCGGCGGCGGTACTGGGCACGCAACCATGTTGGCTGGCATCATCTGCGTCATGCCGAGCCCAATCCCGGACATGAAGCGGTGGCCGCCCTGGAGCGCCGGGGACTTCTCTCGGGCGTGATTACCCAGAATGTCGACCGTTTGCACAGCGATGCGGGCAGTATCAACATCATTGACCTGCACGGGCGCTACGACCGGGTGATCTGCCTGGACTGCCGCACCGGCTTTTCCCGCGAAGAGGTTGCGCACCTGCTCCAGGACCTGAATCCGGGATACCTGGACCGCGTACGCGAGGGCGGGGAGATTGCCCCGGATGCCGATGCCGAGATCGCTGACACAGACGATTTTGTCGTGGCCGACTGTCCGGTCTGCGGAGGCATGCTCAAGCCGGATTTTGTCTATTTCGGAGAGAACGTACCCAAGGACCGCGTGGCCAGGGCGTTTGCCATGGTGGACGCAGCCGGCGCACTGCTGGTTGCCGGGTCCTCACTGACCGTCATGAGCGGACTCCGGTTTGTCCGCTATGCGGTCAAGGCGGGCAAGCCGGTGGTCATTATTAACCGGGGCGCCACCCGCGGGGATCCGCTGGCAACCCTGAAGATCGACATGGGAGTCAGTACGGCGCTGACCTGGCTCGTCAGGCATCTGCCGGACCTTCCGGCTTCCGCCGCAGAAGCCGCAGCCGGTACCCCGGATAGTGCCGATTAGGTACGGGGCGCTTCCCTGGGGTAATGTAGTTCCTCGTGATGCAGGGCCGGTCCGGATTATGCGGGCGGTACGGCAGCACGATGAGGGTCTTTAGCTCAGCTGGTAGAGCGCCACGTTTACACCGTGGATGTCATCGGTTCGATCCCGGTAGGACCCACAGATAGGCCGCCGTTGCCTTCCGCAGATGCGGAAGGCAACGGCGGCCGTTTTCGTTTAAGTCCGCTGCTACGAATGGGGGTACGCCCCGAAAAGGACAGACACAACGAGAGGAACCGGGACAGGACGGTGAGAGTGAGGATCAACGGATCCGGGTGGAGGAAGCGTACCTGCGCGGCAGCAGCGGCATTTTTGCTTCTTGCTGCAGCGGGCTGTTCGGGAGCAACGACGGCGGGCCTGCCCGAAGCGGACGCGCCCGCGGCGGTCCCGTCCGACGGAGGCCCGGGAGCGGCGGAAAACGGTACAGGGCAGCCCGCCGGCCCGGTAGCTGCGGCTCTGGACCTTCTGGCCGCCGGCACTGACGCCGAGTTCTCCGTGGCGGTCCGGGACAACGCCTCGGGGGAATCCTGGCAGTACAACGCACAGCAGCGCTACCTCGAGGCGAGCCTGGTGAAGGTGCCGATCCTGCTGACCCTGATCCGCCAGGCCACTGCGGAAGGGCGGGACCTCACCGCCGAGGAAGTAAACCTGGCCACGCTGATGATCGAGTACAGCGACAACGAGGCGACCAGCGCGCTGTATGACGGCCTGGGCGGCAGGCCCGAGCTGCAGCGCACCTACGAACTCATTGGGGTGGAGGCCACTGAAGCGGGCGAAATGTGGGGCGCCAGTGAGACCACTGCCGAGGACCAGCTGCGCATTTCCCGGACCGTGGCCGAAGGCGCCGACTGGCTGGACCCGGACCTCCTCGCGTTCGGCGTCGCGCTAATGGAAAACGTCTGCCCGGAGCAGTCATGGGGCATCACGGCCGGAGTGGGCGCCCCCGACGCGCAGATTGGCCTGAAGAACGGCTGGCTGCAGGATGACGAGGCCGCGTGGAACGTGGGCAGCGCCGGCTTCATACGGGCCGGCGGGAATGACTACAGCATTGTTGTGCTGAGCGCACGCAACCCCACCCTGGCTGACGGCATCGACGTCGTCGAGAGTGTGGCATCCACCGTCAACGGGTATACCGGCGGCAGCTGATCCGGCGCCGTGTGGCGGCGAGGCGGCCCGGAAGCATAGGCTGGAGCCTGAAACGCGGCGCGATGAGCCCGCGCCGGCCCGTGCCCGCTGGGGCACCCCAAAGATCCTTGGAGAGAACTTGAGTGCACAAATTGGTGTAACCGGCCTTGCCGTCATGGGCGCAAACCTTGCCCGCAACCTTGCCCGCAACGGTTACACGGTGGCCCTGCACAACCGATCCGTCCAGAAAACCGATGCCCTGCTTTCCGCGCACGGCGATGAAGGAAACTTCATCCGCACCGAGTCGCTGCAGGAACTGGTTGACTCGCTGGAAAAGCCCCGCCGCGTCCTGATCATGGTGAAGGCCGGCGCACCCGTGGACTCGGTGATTGACCAGCTGGTGCCGCTGCTGGAACCCGGCGACATTGTGATCGATGCCGGCAACTCACACTATGAGGACACCCGCCGCCGCGAAGCCGCGCTGGCGGAAAAGGACCTCCACTTCGTGGGTGTGGGCGTGTCCGGCGGCGAGGAGGGCGCACTCCTGGGTCCGTCCATCATGCCCGGCGGCTCCCGCGAGTCCTACGACTCCCTGGGGCCCATGCTGGAGAAAATCGCAGCGAAGTACGACGGCGAGCCCTGCTGCACCTGGATCGGCACCGACGGCGCCGGACACTTCGTCAAAATGGTGCACAACGGCATTGAATACGCCGACATGCAGGTTATCGGAGAGGCCTATGACCTGCTGCGTTCGGCCGCAGGCATCGAACCGGCCGAACAGGCGCAGATCTTCACCGAGTGGAACACCGGCCAGCTCAGCTCCTTCCTGATCGAGATCACGGCCGAGGTCCTGGGCCATGTGGACGCGAAGACGGGCAAGCCGTTCGTGGACGTGGTTGTGGACTCCGCAGGGCAGAAGGGCACCGGCCGCTGGACGGTCGTCTCCGGCCTGGATCTCGGTTCGCCGGTCTCCGCCATCGCCGAGTCCGTTTTCGCCCGCGCACTGTCCTCCCAGCGCGGCCAGCGCGGGATTGCGCAGGAAACGCTCAAGGGCGAGGAAACCGCCGTCGAGCTGCCCGAGACGTTCGTGGAGGACGTCCGGCAGGCCCTCTACGCGTCCAAGCTGGTCAGCTACGCGCAGGGCATCGACATGCTGGGCGCAGCCGCGAAGGAGTACGGCTGGGACCTGAAGCTCGATGAAATCGCCTCGCTCTGGCGGGCCGGCTGCATCATCCGCGCGGAACTGCTGGATGACATCATGAAGGCCTACGCAGACGGCGCAGCCCCTGCCAACCTGCTGTTCGCGCCGGCCTTCGCCGAATCCATTGCCGCCGCCGTTCCGGCCTGGCGCCGGGTGGTCTCCGTGGCCGTGCAGCTGGGCATCCCCGTCCCGGTGTTCTCCTCCTCGCTGGCCTACTACGACGGCCTGCGCCGCAAGCGTCTTCCCGCGGCCCTGACCCAGGGGCTGCGCGACCTCTTCGGTGCGCACACCTACCACCGCGTGGATGCCGAGGGCACCTTCCACACCATGTGGGGCGAGGACCGCGCCGAAGTAGAGGCAGTGGACACGCACTAGGCAGGTTACAAAGGAAAGGCCCGCAGCATCTGCTGCGGGCCTTTGCTTTGTCCTGAGTGTCCGGGAGGATCCGGGGACAGCCGGGAATTCGGCTAGATGTAGATCGCAGGATCCACGTATTCGGCCGGATCCACCGCGGGCTGCGTCATCTTGGTGTCCCGGTGCCGCCATTTGGCGGGAATGCCGGTGATAATCGAATCCGCCGGAGCGTCCTTGACCACCACGGCGTTGGCTCCCACGGCACTGCGGGCCCCGATGGTTACCGGCCCCAGGATCTTGGCGCCGGCGCCCACGGTGACGCCGTCACAGATCGTCGGATGCCGCTTGACCTTCGCCAGTGAGCGTCCTCCGAGGGTGACGCCGTGGTAAAGCATGACATCGTCACCGATTTCGGCGGTTTCGCCGATGACCACTCCCATGCCGTGGTCGATAAAGAACCGCCGGCCGATGGTGGCACCGGGATGGATCTCGATGCCGGTGGCGAAGCGGGTGATCTGCGAGAGGACACGGGCGGGGAACTGCAGGCCCGGACGGGACCACATGCGGTGTGTCAGCCGGTGCATCCAAATGGCATGCAGGCCGGAATAGACAACGAGGTTTTCGAGCGAGCCCCGTGCCGCCGGATCATGGGATGCGGCGGCGGCGAGGTCTTCGCGCAGTCGGGCTAACAGACTCACAGAGAACTTTCTGCTCGGTTTTTCAGTGCCCCGTCGGGGCGGACATGCTCTAGCCGCGGATGTCGTCGTACAGCACGGTGGAGATGTAGCGTTCGCCGAAGTCGCAGACCGTGGCGACAATCAGCTTACCGGCGTTCTCTTCCCTCTTGGCCAGTTCCAGGGCGGCCCAGACGATGGCACCGGAGGAAATGCCGCCGAGGATGCCTTCCTGGGTGCCCAGTGCGCGGGCGGTGGCAACGGAGTCTTCAATGGAGGCGTCGAAAACCTCGTCGTAAATGGTGGTGTCCAGGATCTCAGGGACAAAGTTCGCGCCGATGCCCTGGATCTTGTGCGGCCCGGGGGAGCCGCCGTTGAGGATGGGGGAGTCCTTGGGCTCCACGGCAACAATCTGTACGCCCGGCTTGCGTTCCTTCAGCACCTGTCCGACGCCGGTAACGGTGCCGCCGGTGCCGATGCCGGCGACGAAGATGTCCACCTGGCCGTCGGTGTCTGCCCAGATTTCCTCGGCAGTGGTGGCCCGGTGCATCGCCGGGTTGGCTTCGTTGGCGAACTGCTGGGCCCAGATGGCGTTGTCAGTGGTGGCAACAATCTCCTTGGCCTTCTCCACCGCACCGCGCATGCCTTCGGCACCGGGGGTCAGGACAATCTCGGCGCCGTAGGCACGCAGCATAACGCGGCGCTCGGTGGACATGGTCTCGGGCATCGTCAGGATCACCTTGTAACCGCGGGCAGCGCCCACCATGGCCAGGGCGATACCCGTGTTGCCCGAGGTGCCCTCCACGATGGTTCCGCCCGGCTTCAGGGCGCCGGCCTTCTCGGCGGCGTCAACAATCGCCACACCGATCCGGTCCTTGACGCTGTTGGCCGGGTTGTAGAACTCCAGCTTCACTGCCACCTGGGCGGGCAGCCCGGCCGCGAGCCGGTTCAACCGGACCAGCGGGGTTCCGCCCACAAGCTGGGTTACATCGTCATATATACGAGCCATGTTTTCCTCTGTTCCTCAAACGTTCTTCGAAATGCCGGACGGACATCTGCCCGTCCAAGCCTATCGGCGGCCTGTGGAGCCCTTAGTCCTGAAGCCATTCGGAGTAATACTTGCGGGCCTTGGCCAGCTTCGGATTGATAATGACCTGGCAGTACCCGGTGCCCGGACGCTTGGCATAAAAGTCCTGATGGATATCCTCCGCCGGGTAGAACCTCGGCAGGGGAGTGATCTCGGTGACGATCGGATCCTTCCAGTTACCGCGTGCCCGCTCCAGCGCGGACTCGAATTCCCTGCGCTGGTCCTCATCACGGTAGAACATGGATGAGCGGTACTGCGTGCCCACGTCGTATCCCTGCCGGTTCAGCGTGGTGGGATCGTGCTGGGAGAAGAACATATCCAGAAGCACCTCTCCGGGCACTACCTCTTCATCAAAGGTTACGGCCACCACTTCAGCATGGCCGGTGGTGCCGGTGCAGACACTGTCATAGTCGGGGTCGGGGATTGAACCGCCGGTATAGCCGGAAACCACATCGGTGACTCCGCGGACCTTGCGGTAGAGGGCGTCGAGGCACCAAAAGCAGCCTCCGCCGAGTACGTACGTCTTCATGCCTTTAACAATGCGGTGCGCGGCGTATTGATTCCCGAATCCCGGGAGCGGGATTCCGCGGTGTGCAGTCCATCACCGCGGGTGCGGCGGAATTGAGCACCGCCCGCGCATCGGGGTAGAACTAAACCTATGGAAGCGGATCACCCCAACGAGCGGGCCGGCGCGGATACCGCCGATCAAGATATCCAGCCGGCAGAGGCCGGCAGCGGGAGCATACCCACGCTGGGGGATGTGCTGCTGGCCGCGGAGGAGCTGTGGCCCGAATCCCTGGCCGAGAACTGGGACGCCCCCGGCCTGGTTGCCGGACGGGCCGACCGTGAGGTCCGGCGGATCCTGTTCGCCGTGGATCCCACCAGCGAGGTTATAGACGAAGCCCTGGACTGGGGTGCGGACCTGCTGATCACCCACCACCCCCTGCTGCTGAAGCCGGTGACCTCCGTCGCGGCCACCACGTTCAAGGGTGACGCCGTGCACCGCCTGATAGAAGGTGGATGCGCGCTGCTGACCGTGCACACCAATGGGGACAGCGCGGTCGGCGGTGTTTCCGACGTCCTTGCGGACGCCTTTGGCCTGCGCGATGTGGCTCCGCTGGTACCGGCACCGGAGGGACTGCCCGAGGAGGGAATCGGCCGGGTGGGCGAGCTTCCCGACGTGATGAGCCTGGCGGACTTCGCCGAGCGGGTGTTCGGCATTCTTCCCGCGGTCGCCGGCGGCGTGCGGGTGGCAGGAGACCCGCACGGGCTGGTGCGGCGCGTCGCAGTGTGCGGCGGTGCCGGCGACAGCCTCTTCGACGCAGTGCGTGCCCAGCGTGCCGACGTCTACGTCACGGCCGATCTGCGCCACCATCCGGCGTCGGAACTGCGTGAACGTGCACTCACCGGAAACGGGCGCCCCTACCTCATTGATGTCTCCCACTTCGGGAGCGAATGGCTGTGGCTGACCCCGGCCGCCGGGGCACTGGAGAACGTCCTGACGGACCAGGGGTTCGTCGCTGACGTGCGCGTCAGCGGGGTGAACACCGATCCCTGGGACTTTGTCCTGACTCCCGGACTGAAGTGATGCGGCTGCGTGGCATAGGCTTAGGAGTGCCGGGCCAGGTCGGTCCGGATATACACGGAGGTAATCGGTGGCAAAAGCATCGCCCGCGGAGCAGCTGAGGCTGCTGGATCTGCAGGCCCTGGACAGCAGGATCAAGGCCCTGCGCAACCAGGCCCGCACCATAAGCAACAATCCTGAAATCGCCTCACTTGCCGACGCCGTTGCCGCCGCCGAGAGCGCACGCGTGAGCGCGGGCACAGAGGTAGCCGACGTCGAACGCGAGCTCGCCCGCGCGGAAGCCGATGTTGCCTCCGTGGTGGCCCGCATGACACGGGACCAGCAGCACCTGGACAGCGGCAAGGTCGGCTCGAAGGAGCTCACCGCCCTGCAGGCCGAGATTGTCTCGCTGCAGCGTCGCCGCTCGGACCTGGAAGACGTTGAACTCGAAGTCATGGAGCGCCTCGAAACAGCCCGGACACGGCAGTCCGAAGCCGCGGCAGAGCTGGAAACCCTGCACGGGAAGCGACGGGAGCTCGAGGAAAAGCGCGACGCCGAACTGTCAGTCATCGGGGCTGAGCAGGCCGATACCGAGGCACGCCGCGAAGAGCTCGCGTCCAGCTTTGACCCGGCGCTGCTTGCTGCCTACGAAAAGACGCTGTCCAAGCACGGCATCGGCGCCGCACGGCTGTTCCACGGCACCTCCGAGGGTTCCGGGATGCAGCTGAGCCCGGGCGACCTGGCGGACATCCGCAAGGCAGCCGATGACGAGATTGTGTACTGCCCCGATTCCGGCTGCATCCTCGTTCGCTCCGATGAGTGGGGCAGCTAGGAAGTGACACTGTTTGACCCGGAGCCTGCTTCCGGCGGGGAAAAGGACACCGCCCGGGAACCCGCCGCGGGGACCCGGCGCACCCTGATTGTCGAGGCCGACGGAGGCTCCCGCGGCAATCCCGGCATTGCCGGTTACGGAGCCCTCGTCCGCGACCCAGGGACCGGGGAGATCCTGGCGGAGAAAGCCGCCTACGTTGGCAAGGTGTCCAACAACGTCGCCGAGTATTCCGGTCTGATTGCCGCGCTGGAACTGGCCCACGAGATTGACCCCGACTGCTGGATCCTGGCCAAGATGGATTCAAAGCTCGTAGTGGAGCAGATGAGCGGGCGCTGGAAAATCAAGCACGCGGACATGCAGAAGCTCGCCGCCAAAGCCCGGTCCGTGGTCAATCCGCGGCGGGTGAAATACGAGTGGATTCCCCGCGAACTGAACAAGGACGCGGACAGGCTCTCCAACGAGGCCATGGACGCCGGGACGGCGGGGGTACCCTGGAAGCCGCGGGGCGCCGCACAGACACAGGCACAGACACAGAAACAGGCATTGTCAGAGGTGCCTGCGACGCCGGTTCCGGACCCGGCGCCGTCTCCCACTGGACGCCTGCACCACACCGAGATCTGGGTCAACGACTTTCCTGCAGCCGAAAAGTCCCTGGGCTGGCTGCTGGAACGCCTCGGCTACGTCCGCAGGGACACCTGGTCCACCGGCGCCAGCTGGCAGGGTGCAGAGGGTTATATCGTCCTGGAATCGGGCTCCGACGTCGAGCCCGGTCCGTACTCCCGCCGCCGGGCCGGGTTGAACCATCTGGCCTTCAGCGCGGGCTCGGAGGCCGACGTCGAGCTCCTGGCCAGGCGCGCCGCAAGCCACGGCTGGACCCTGCTGTTCGCTGACCGCCACCCGCACGCCGGCGGGGCGGAACACTATGCCGCCTATTTGGAGAACGAAGAGGGCTTCGAAGTGGAGCTGGTTGCCGGTTAAGGCTGTTCCGGAAGAATGATGTTGAGCTGGTAGGGCTTCCGCCCGGCAGGAGCCACCAGCTCGGCCTCCCACTTTTCCTGTGCTGCCTGCAGCAGCTGCTCCGGGGTGGCCGGCTCGGTTCCCCCTCGCAGCAGCAGGTGGCGGGCCAGCTCGCCGCGAGTGTGCTTGGCGAAGTGGGAAACCACCTTGCGTTTCCCGTCGCGGACCTGGAACACGTTTACTGCTGCCGTGTCCTCCGGAGCCGGTGTCCAGGCTGCGGCGTAGGTGCTGGAGCGGCAGTCCACCACCAGCGAGTCGGCTGCATATCCGCCCAGTACCCCGCTCAGGTGCTGCTTCCAGAACGCCGCCAGCCGTCCGGTATCCGGGAGCCGGGCGGACATCGAGAGACGGTAGGCAGGGATGGGATCGGCAAAGCCAATGGCTCCCCACAGTGCGGACACGACCAGGACAGCCTCATCAGCCCGACGCCGGCCTTCCTCGGAAAGCGAGTCGTAGCCGAGGGCGTCATAGAGCACGCCGGTGTACACCCGGTGGGCGGGAGCGCAGGGTTCGCTGTCAAGGACCGTGTTGCGCTGCACCTCGGCGGCAAGCGTGGCTCCGACGCCGAGGACGGCAAGGGCGTCTTCGGAGCGGCTGGTTTCCGCCAGGGCTTTCAGTACCTGGCTCCGGGGCTCGGACAACACCGGAAAGCGCAGCCGGGACAGGTCAAGGGCAGGCCCCGCTTCGGCGGGCGTTTTTCCTTCGGAGGGCGGCAGCAGAATAAGCACCGGTTAATCGTACGCGAGTGGGCGCACGCGCCCCTGTCCGGGGCAACCGCTGCGGGACGGTAGAGTTGACCGTGGACGGGTTGGCCAGGCAATCGCGTTGGCGCGGCTGCCTTTACGGGTACCGCTGCCGCCGAGGAAAGTCCGGGCTCCGCAGGGCAGGGTGGTGGGTAACGCCCACTCGGGGAAACCCGCAGGCCAGTGCCACAGAAAACAAACCGCCCGCGGCCTGTTTTGCAGGTCTGCAGGTAAGGGTGAAAAGGCGGTGTAAGAGACCACCAGCGTCCCGGGTGACCGGGACGGCTAGGTAAACCCCACCCGGAGCAAGGCCATACAGGACACGTTTGAGGGCTGCCCGCCCGATGTGTCCGGGTAGGCCGCTTGAGGCCGCCGGCAACGGCGGTCCTAGATGGATGATTGCCGCACCCTTTCCGGTAACGGATCCGGTGTACAAAACCCGGCTTACCGGCCAACCCGTCCACCCTCCGTGCCTTTCGGAGCAGGAAGCCCGGCTGCGCAAGGGTAATCGCCGAAAACGGGCTTTTTTCCCGCGGCTTTCAGCCAATGTGCCGATTCGCCGGCGCAGACTGGCTGGTTTTCCTCATCGCTCCGCTATTCTGTGGCAATGTCCAATACCGCGGAGGCACGCAGGCCGTTGGTATTCCGCAACGCCAATTTCCGGCGGTTGTGGATTTCATCGACGGCCGGCATATTCGGTGTCGCAGTGACAAGTGTCGCGCTGCCCGTTATTGCGGTCACTGAATTGGACGCCTCAAATGCGACAGTGGCAATCCTGGCCGGTATGCCTTTCCTGCCATGGCTGCTGTTCGGCCTTCCCATCGGTGTGCTGGTGGACCGCTACCGGAGGCGGCCGATAATAGTTTTCTCGCTGGCCCTGCGGACGCTGCTGCTGGCCAGCCTGCCGGTGGCCTGGTGGCTGGACGTGCTGACCGTGACTCAGCTCTTTACGGTATCCTTCCTCGCCGGACTGGCCGCCGTCTTCTTTACCCTGGCCGAGCAGGCACTTATCCCCGCTGCAGTGGACCGCGAGGAACTGGTTGAAGGCAACGGCCTGATGACCGGCTCCGGCGCCATGGGCGACGCCGGCGGACGGGCCCTGGGCGGCTGGGTGACCGCAGCCTGGGGAGCATCCAACGCGATGCTGCTGCAGGTGGCGGCCTCACTGGCCTCGCTGGCAGCGATCATCCGGCTGGACCTCTCCGAACCGGAACCCGCCCGCTCGAAGGAGTACCGCGTCCTGCGGGAGATGGGGGAGGGCCTGAGGTACATCTTCAGCACGGTGGCCCTGCGGATGCTGCTGTTCACCGGTGCGCTGTGGAACCTCGGCGGAAACATAGTGGTTTCCCTGCTGGTCCTGCTGGTGATCCGGTCCCTCGGGGAAACCCCCGCCATGCTGGGACTGCTGACGGCAGCAACAGCGGTGGGCGGAACTGTCGGCGGACTTTCCGTGCGATGGATTGCCGGGCGTTTCGGCTCCGGCCGGGTATGGCGCTATTCCATGTTTCCCGCCGTGGCAGGTTATGCGAGCGTGCTTCTTATATCGCCGGGGTGGGGCATGGCCGCAGGCTTTATCGGATTGTTTATCGCCGGTTTTTCCATTTCCCTCAACATTGTTGTCTCCACGACCTTCCGCCAACGGGTGTGCCCGCCGCAGATGCTCGGACGGCTCGGCTCGGCCCTGCGTATGGTCACGTGGGGCATGCTCGCCATCGCCGCATTCGCCGCCGGGCTCCTGGTGGACCTCGTCGGAATCCGGGGGGCAATCCTCACCGGCGTCCTGGTTGCCGCCCTCGCGCCGCTGATTGCCGCGTTCGGGCCGCTGCGACGCGTTCGCGAGCTGGCTGACCTGGAGCCCGCGGACAAGGCAACGGGACAGTCCAGCCAGATCCGTCCCTCCGCATTGTGACAAACGTCTCGTCTGGCTGTCCGGCGGGGTTGATGTGTCCTAATACACTTGTAGGGAATACCGCCAACCGGCACAACGCAGTGCCGGCTGAGAAAAGGATGTGAAGATCTGTGAGCTCCAATTCCGATACGTGCCTTGATTCCTGGATGGATCGGGAGGCCCTCGCCGAGGCGATGATCCCGCTGATCGGGCGGCTCTACCGGGAGAACAGCGTGGTTACTTCGGTCCACGGGCGCCCGCTCGTCAACAAATCGGTCATCGATATCCTCAAGGCCCACCGCTTCGCCCGCCAGATCGATGAGACGGAACTTCCGGTTTCCGAGACCTACCCGCTGCTGAAGGCACTGACCGAGCTCGATCTCGGCGCGGCATCCATTGACCTGGCCCGCATGAGCAACAAATACAAGGAACAGGGCGGAGACCTGGTCGAATTCCTGCGCACCGAACTCGCTGACGTCGCCGGCCGGCGCGGGGCGGATGCGCGGACCAGCACTGACGTTGTCCTCTACGGCTTCGGCCGCATCGGGCGCCTGCTGGCCCGGATCCTCGTGGAAAAGGCCGGAGGTGGTCAGGGACTGCGGCTGCGGGCCATCGTGGTGCGGAAGGGCTCCGAGAATGACCTCGTCAAGCGGGCGAGCCTGCTGCGCCGGGATTCCGTCCACGGGGCGTTCAACGGAACCATCACCGTAGACGAGGAAAAGAACACCATCCTCGCCAACGGCACCCTGATCCAGGTGATCTACTCCAACGACCCCGCAACGGTGGACTACACCTCCTACGGCATCAGCAACGCCGTCGTGGTGGACAACACCGGGCGCTGGCGCGATGAAGAAGGACTTTCCCAGCACCTGGCCGCCAAGGGCGTCTCCCGGGTGCTGCTGACCGCGCCGGGCAAGGGAAACCTGAAGAACATCGTCCACGGCATCAACCACGGGTCCATTACCGATGAAGACCGGATTATCACGGCCGCGTCCTGCACCACCAATGCCATCACGCCGGTGCTGAAGGTCCTGAACGACAAGTACGGGATCGTGAACGGGCACGTGGAAACCGTGCATTCCTTCACCAATGACCAGAACCTCATCGATAACTTCCACAACGGGGACCGGCGCGGACGCTCCGCTGCCCTGAATATGGTCATCACCGAGACCGGCGCCGCCAAGGCTGTGGCCAAGGCGCTGCCCGAACTGGCCGGAAAGCTCAGCGGCAATGCCATCCGGGTGCCCACCCCCGATGTCTCCATGGCCATCCTGAACCTGAACCTCGAAACGGCCACGGACAAGGATGAGGTCAACGCCTTCCTGCGCGAAACCTCGCTGAACTCGCCCCTGCACAAGCAGATCGATTACATCGACTCGCCCGAAGTGGTGTCCAGCGACTTCGTGGGCTCCAAGCGTGCGGGCATCGTGGACGGCCTCGCTACCATTTCCAACGGCACGAACCTGGTGCTGTACGTCTGGTATGACAACGAGTTCGGCTACAGCTGCCAGGTGGTCCGTGTGCTGGAGGAAATGGCACAAGTGAATCCGCCGGCCTACCCGAAGGCCCAGTCGCTGGCCTCCATCGCCGGCTAGCTGCAGCAGAGCACTGGAAATGAAAGGCCCGCAGGGAAACCTGCGGGCCTTTCATTGTGGTGCAGCCGGATTTTGGTGCACCCGGCTTTTGGTGCAGCTGGCTTAGGGTCGGGACACCCCCGCGGATCAGTGGCCGAAAGGATCCGGATCAACACCCGGCATCCAGGTGTTGCCCGGAACGGTCCAGCCCTGCGCCTTGATGGCCTTGCGTGCCTTCCGGCTCCAGCGGTCCGTCAGCCGGTCCACGTAGAGCTTGCCGTCAAGGTGGTCATACTCGTGCTGGATGACGCGGGCGAACCAGTCGGTCGCCTCAAACTCCACGGGGGAGCCGTGTTCGTCGAAGCCCTTGATCTTGGCCCACTCCGCCCGGTTGACGGGGAAATTCTCACCCGGCACGGACAGGCAGCCTTCGGAGGTCTCGTCCGGGTCCGGCGCCGAACCGGGCACCTTGGAGGTGATGAGCACCGGATTGATGACGACGCCGCGGTCCGGGGCGTCGTCGTCGTTCTCGTAGGCAAAGGTAAACAGACGCAGTCCGACGCCGATCTGCGGTGCCGCCAGGCCCACGCCGTTGGCAACGTCCATGGTTTCGTACATGTCTGCGACCAGGGCACGCAGTTCGTCATTGAACTCTTCCACTTCGGCCGCCCGGCGGTGCAGGACGGGTTCTCCGTGGATGACGATGGGACGAACGGTCATTGCTGTCTTTCTTTCGTATGGTTTGAACGGGAGGAGCTCGGCTTAGCGGGCGATGTCGCGTCCGATGACGTCCCGCATGATTTCACTGGTGCCGCCGAAAATGGTCAGCAGCCGTGCGGCCAGGAACGCCTGTGCCACGGGGTATTCCATGATGTAGCCGTAGCCTCCATGGAGCTGCAGACAGCGGTCGGTAATGGACTTGGCGCGTTCGCTGGCCCACAGCTTGGCTTTCGCGGCGGAGACGGCGTCAAGCTTGCCCTCGTTGAAGGCCGTGATGGCTGAGTCGACGTAGGCTTCGGTGACCTCGACTTCGGTGGCAATGTCCGCCAGCGCGAAGCGGGTGTTTTGGAAGTCCGCCACCCGGCTGTCGAAGGCGTTGCGCTCCCGGGTGTACTCAAGGGTTGCCTGGTAAACCGCGCGGGACACGGCGGAGGACGCAACAGCGATAGCCAGCCGACCCTGCGGAAGCTGGCCGGCAGCGTATTCCAGGCCGCGTCCGACTTCACCGACAAGATTGCCGGCGGGAACGCGGACGTTGTCGAAGAACAGTTCAGCGGTGTCCGACGCCTTCAGGCCCATTTTGTCCAGCTGGCGGCCGGTGCTGTACCCCTCGGTCTTCTCCACCATGAACATGCTGAAGGAATCCCGCTGTCCGCGCCCGGCACCGCCGTCGGTGCGGGCCAGGACCAGTGACGCGTCGCCGGAGATCCCGTTGCCGATGAAGGTCTTCTGGCCGTTGATCACCCAGTCGCCGTCGTCGGTACGGACCGCCTTGGTGCGGATGCCGCGAAGGTCGCTGCCGGCCCCTGGCTCGGTCCACGCCACGGAGGTGACTTTGTCACCGGAAACCATGTCCGGCAGCCAGCGCTGCTTCAGATCCTCGGACCCGTAGGCCAGCAGGTGGGGGAGGACCAGATCATCATGCAGGTGGAACGCCAAGGCTACGGCCAGGTGGCTGGACCGGGCAAATTCCTCGTCCATAACAGCGCGGAAACGGTAGTCCGGCATTCCGGCTCCGCCGAACTCTTCAGGAACCGCCAGGCCCAGCAGGCCCTGCTCACCGGCCGCCTTCCACATGCGGCGCGGCATCATGTGCGCCGCATCCCATTCCGCGTAACCGGCGGCGACCTCGCGTGCATCGAATTCCCGGACGACGTCCCGGAACAGCTCATGGTCCTCTTCGAACAGTCTGCGCTCCAAGGCGGCGCCTCCTCATTGATAAGCCACGCATAGGCGTAGTGGTTCTGACGGTTCCGGCTCGGGGCCCGGAACACGACGGCTGCGTCAGGCGAACGCCAGCCGCTAACAGTGAAACACAAACAGCAAAGGCCGCCCCGGAATCATCCGAGGCGGCCTTTCGAAGCTGTAACCGCCAGCCTCATTGGGGTGAGTAACGGGGGTTGAACCCGCGACCTCCTGGACCACAACCAGGCGCTCTGCCAACTGAGCTATACCCACCATGTGCCTCAAACGTTCATCCGCGAAGTCCAGGCGAGTGGTCTTGCGGACTCATTTATCTGAGGCAGCGGAATCAAGCTTACACGGTTTTTTGAGTGCTTCTGACACGTTGGCCCTCCAAGGGGCCTTTTGTGACGGAGCTAACCCTGAATCCCTGCGGCAATCTTCTTGGCGGTCGCCGAGTCCGGCCCCGGAGCCGGGACAAAAACGGCCTCACGGTAGTACCGGAGTTCATTGATGGAATCCCGGATATCACCCAGGGCGCGGTGTCCGCCGTTTTTGGCCGGAGCCTGGAAGTAGGCGCGCGGGTACCAGCGGCGGGCGAGTTCCTTGATGGTGGACACGTCGATGATCCGGTAGTGCAGATAGTCGATGACCTCGGGCATGTCACGGGCCAGGAACATCTTGTCGGTACCGACGGAGTTGCCCGCCAGCTGTGCCTTCTTCGGCTCCGGGACCCACTTGGTGATGTATTCGATGACGGCAGCCTCGGCCTCGGCCATGGTGATGCCGTTCGGGAGTTCGTCCAGAAGCTTGGAGGTGGTGTGCATCTGGCACACGAAGTCCCCCATCTGGGCCAGGGCGGCGTCGTCCGGCTTGATCACCACGTCCACTCCGTCACCGAGGATATTCAGTTCGGAGTCCGTGACCAGGACGGCCACTTCAATCAGGGCATCATTCTTAATGTCCAGACCGGTCATTTCGCAATCGATCCAGACCATACGTTCATTAGTTATCGGCACAATCCCAATGTACCGCGTTCGTACGCCGCGGGACGGAGGGGCTACAGGCTTGAGTGGCTGCGCTGGCGCCTGTCCGGCAGGTCGGCATCTGCGGTGGCAAAAGAGGCAGGAGCGCCGGAGAGATAGGGCTGCAGCGGGATCTGGCCGGTCTCGGGCGGCCCAAAGGTCCGGGTCCAGCGGCTCGGCTCGGCCGGCATCTCGTGAAAGACCGGTGCAGCCGCTGCGCGCCGTCCCCCGGCTGCGGGCATCCCGGCGCCCATTCGTACGGGGCCCGGAGAGGGCGGGGGGACTGCAACCGCGCCCATGCGGGCGTGGCGGCGGGTGCCGGGCACCCGAGTCGAAAGATCCGGTACTGGCGTGTTCGGTACCGGAATTGCCGTAGTCGACGGAGACGGAGAGGAAACCTGCGCATCATCCGGGGCAGTTGCCGCGGCGGCCGGAGCTGCTGCGGCGGGCAGAGTTGCTGCGGCGGCGCCGTCGGCCGCCGTCGGTCCCGATGCCGCAGGGGAGGGCTGTACTGCTTCAGGGCGTGGCGCCGTAGCGGGCAGTGCCGAACCGGGCAGTGCCGCACCCGGCCGCGCGGCGGGGGAGCGATCCTGGGTGGAGCTGAAATACCAGGTGATCCCAAAAGCGAACAGAAGCAGCCCGGAAACCGTTGCGACAATGCCGGGAGGGACCTGGACCCACACCATGGCCCCTGCGCCCACCGCAGTGAGGAAAGCGCCCCAGAAGATGAGTTCGGGGTTGCGGGCGGACAAAGAGGTGCCCCCGGCCGCGCGCCGGGACGTTCGGCGGGCCGTGTCCGGCCCGGACGTACTGACCTTTTTCCCCGGTGGTTTTGAAAAAGGTTTCCCTACAGGTTCTGCCCGGTGGCGCCCCACAGCCAATACCGCCTTGCCTCATTAGTCACGACTGGACCTTCAGTCTATGCGACCGTGCCGGGGCTCACAGGATTGAGTGCGGCCGCGTCGCATTCGGCCGGGGAAGGTGCGGGCGGCGGTGCTAATATCAGCCTATTGACGGTGCCCGGGCATTCTTGTGCCCGTCTTCAGAACCGGTGCCGGAACGGTGCAGGAATGTAACTGCCCGGGGCCCGCAGAACCAGAAACCCCCAGAGATTGGAACCATGTAGATGACCGCCCAGGTCCCTGCGACCGAGCCTTCGTCTCCTGGCCCGGAGACAGCGAAAGCCGACCGCCCGAACGTCGCAATCATCCAGGGGTTCATCGGTTCGATGATGATGCTGGCCGGTTCGTTCGGTGTCGGATGGCTGTCCCTGGCCTCCGGCCTGCGGACCAACCCGGTTATCATCTGGCTGCGCTTCGACCAGCCGATCGGTGCGGTGGCAGCGGTTCTGCTGCTGGCTACGGGCGGCATGCTGCTGGTCCGTTCCTGGCTTCGCCTGGGGCAGCGCATGAAGGGCTGGGGCCCCGACTCCCGGCCGGTGGTGATGCGGGCCATCATCGCCTGGTCCGCGCCTATGTGCCTGACCCTGCCGCTCTTCAGTCGCGACGTTTTTGCCTACATCGCCCAGGGGCTGGTGATGGTGAGCGGGCTGAATCCCTACAAGGACGGCTATTCGCAGATCTCCAACTATCTGCAGATCGGGGCGGACGATCTGTGGGCGCAGAGCCCGACGCCGTACGGCCCCGTCTTCCTCTGGCTTGAGGAACTCGTGGTCCGCGTCACCGGGGGACAGGTGGAGTCCTCCATCCTGCTGTTCCGGCTCATCGCCGTAGTCGGTGTGGCGATGTGTATTTACTTTGTGCCGAAACTGGCCGAACTGCACGGCATCAACCCCAACCGCGCCCTTTGGCTGACCGCAGCCAACCCGCTGTTCCTCACAAACTTCATTGCGAGCATCCACAACGATGCCCTGATGATCGGCCTGGCGCTGGCCGGGCTTTATCTGGCCGCCACGAAGCGGGTCCTGCCCGGCATCCTGCTGGTGACACTCTCGGTGGGCATCAAGCCCATCACCATCATCTTCCTGCCGTTCATCGGCCTGCTGTGGGCCGGCAAAAATGCCTCCTGGCCGCGGAAATTCGGCTACTGGTTCATGACCGCCGGAATCTCCCTGGGGCTGCTGTGGATCATGGGCCTGATCAACGGGTTCGGCTTCGGCTGGGTGGGCGCCCTCAGCACGCCCGGCAGCGTATGGATCTGGTACGCGCCCGTCGGCTTTGCCGGCATGCTCGTGGCCACGCTGGGCAACGCCCTCGGGCTGCCGGGCTGGACGCTGGCCGACATCGTGCACACCATCGGCCGGCTGGCCTCGGTGGGCATTGTGCTGTGGCAGATGTTCGTAGGCGAGTACAGCCGGCTGATCCGCCGGCTGGCGCTGGCCTTCGCCGCCATCGTGATGCTGGCCCCGATGATCCAGTCCTGGTATGTGGTCTGGCTGATTCCCCTGTTCGCCGTCACCGGGCTGCGCGATGACTGGCAGGCCAAGACCCTCTACCTGCTGGTCTCCTTCTTTATGGTCTACGCCATCAGCGACCAGCTGGACATCTGGCCGTACTTCGAGTTCAGCCTCACTGCTGCCCGGCAGATTGCGGCGGTGACCGCACTGGGCTTCGCCCTCTACCTGATCTTTGTGGATCCGAAGACCAAGGTGCTGTTCCGCAAAAAGCTTACGGCGCCTGCACCGGGGGAGCTGCGGCACTGACCTGTCCGCCGCCGGCCCTGGTCAGCCTGATAACCCGGGCCAGGGACCAGCCGAAGAGGACCAGCAGCAGGATGTTGCGCAGGGTCAGGAGCAGGGCCACGGCAATGTTCAGGTCGTTGTACAGCGCCGAATAGAACATCGGATAGACCAGGGTGGTCAACGCTGCGATGGCCGCCATCAGGATGCCGGGGACCTTCCAGTCCCGGCCCTCCCACGCCAGCCCGACGGCGGTCACAGCGCCCAGCCACAGCATGAACTGCGGCGAGCCGACCTTGTTGAAGACGATGAAGGCGCTGACCAGGGCGAGCGAGCCGGCAATCAGCAGAGCCCGTGAATCTGCGCCGCGGCGCAGGGCCCAGATCAGGAGCAGCGCGACGGCAAGAGCGGCCAGCGCCAGCAGCGGCGTCATCATCGCAGCCACCGGCTCGCCGAGGGCGCCGCGGACCTCGCGGGTATTGATGACTTTGTCCTCGAAGATATACGCGTCTGAGGTGCCGGTGATCGCCTGCCAAAGTCCCGGCGTCGTAAACGGGGCCTCCATCTGCATGCCGCGGGCGCCCTGTTCCCCAAAGAAGCTGAGCAGATGGCGGATGCCGCCGGAGAGAGCAACCACCACTGCGATCACGGCCGACACCGCAGCGCCGGTGGACAGCAGGACCAGCCGCTTCTTCCACGCCACCAACACCGCAAGGATGACGGCTGCTGGCCAGACCTTGATCCAGGTCGCCACGGACAGCAGCGCCGAGGCCAGAACGGGGCGGGTAGCCAGGAACAGCAACCCCATAATCACCAGCGGTGCGGTTAGGCCGTCCACCCGGCCGACAGCCACGGGGCCGAGCAGGGCCGTCACCGCGAGCCACCAGTAGGCGGCGTGGATGCCGCGGGTGCCGGCCCGGCGGCTGAGCACGGCGACGCCGGCGGCATTAAGTGCGGTAAACAGGAGGAACCAGGTGAACATGTACGCGGAGTAACCGAAGACAGCAGCCAGGACCATCGGTGCCAGCGCACCGATGGGGTACACCCAGCCGGCGTCGATCCCCACCCAGTAGCCGTCACGCAGGCCGTCGAACGCCCACTGGCGGTAGAAGGACACATCACTGAGGACATCGCCGTTCAGGATCCGCGTCGAGAGGGCCGCCAGGAAGCCGGCATGCACCACCGCAAAAAACGTCCAGAGAGTTGCCGGGCGGAGTACCCGCCGCTGTAGGGAAGCCGAATTCCGGGACATGCGAGGGTGGTGCTCCTTAGTTGAAACCGTTGCCGTGCCGCGTCCGGGCACAGCGATAAGGCTACCGGCGCGCACCGCCCGGCATGCAATCCGGCGCCGGACACGGGATACTGGTGTTATGACCGACCTAACTGAAGAAGTGATCGTGGCCGATTTTGACGTCTCGGAGTGGGAACCGACCCCCTACCAGGTGGAGGGCACCAACAGCGAACTCTCCACTGTCCGGGCAGTGAAGATCTTTGAAGGCGACATCACCGGCACCAGCGTCGCAGACCTGATTATGGCCGGGAATTCCGTGGGCGCCGGCTACGTGGGATCCGAGGTGTTCGCCGGCACCGTCGCCGGCCGCACGGGCACCATGGTCATCCAGCACTGGGGTCTGGCCGAAGGGACGGCCACGGCAAGCTCCGGTCACATCATTCCCGGATCCGGCACAGATGACCTGGCCGGAATCTCCGGCAAGGCGATTTACACTCAGGAAGAGGACGGCCAGCACCGGCTCGAGCTGCGCGTGACCTTCCCGGCACAGGCCTGAGGCGTACCCCGCAGCGGCCCCGGATTCAGGGTCCCGAGTAGCCCGCCACGGCGGCCAGGAGGACCGCGGCCAGGGATGCTGCTATCACCAGTGCAAATCCCGTGAGCCAAACGGCAGAAGGAACCCCGGTGCGCCGGTAGAGGATGTAGGCGTCGGAACTCTCCAGGTTACGGCGTCGCTTTGTGTGCACCGCAAGGACGTTCAGCCAGTCCCGCGCCGCACCCACCAGCAGGGCAGTGCCCATACACATGGCAACATAACCTGCCACTTTCGGGGCGGCGAACCAGACAAGCAGCACCGACACAGCGGCACAGGCGATGGCGATAAGGAATCCCTGCCCGTTGCGGATGAACACCAGTGCCGTCAGCAGGATCAGCGCGCCGACTGACAGTGCGGCACCTGCCCAGCCGTTGAACGCGGCCAGTATCAGCGCCGCTCCCACGACCGCCGGCACCGGGTAACCCCAGAAGCCGGCCCAGGCGGCAGGGAACCCGCCGCGGCCCAGGGAGCGCATTTCACCGGAGTGGTCAAAGCGGAGCCGGATTCCCTTGACCATTTGTCCGGTCATCAGAGCGGCAAAGGCATGTCCGAGTTCATGGACGAAGGTTACGAACAACCCGAACCAGCGCCAGGTGGCCCGCGGGATGCTCAGCAGCGCCGCGCCAGCCGCCACGGCCAGGAGCACGGCGGGGTCCGGTTCCACGGCCGGCACCCGGCTGAATCCCGCCAGCACCCGAGACCACCATTCGGCACCGATGCCGGATAACAGCTCCACCGGTTAGCCACGGCTCGGGTTTGCCGGCATCAGCACCGGGCCCGCTCCGCTAGAGCTCCAGCACGCCCCGGAGGATCGAGTCGCCCGAGTGCGTGGGATCGCCGTCGAACGGCTCGTCTGAAATGTCAACAATTGGATACTCATCGAGGTCAAGGTTAGCCGGGATGGTGAATCTTCCCTCGGTGCCCTCCATTGTGCCGAGGCTGACCATGCGAGTGATGTCCGGAGCGATCAGCCACACCTCACGGAAGCCCTGCGCGTCTGACCCGGTGGCAGTTACCACCAGTTCCCGTGCGCCGTCCGGGCGCTGGTCCACCTCCGCACGGCCGGTGTCCTCATAGGCGGGAAGCGGCGTCAGGTCCACGGCGGCAACCACCTCTGAGCGGTCGGTGAGAATCCGGGAGATTCCCCACGTCCCTGCGGCGGCGAGCACTACAGCTGCTGCCGCTGCGCCCAGGATCTGCGGCAAACGGGTGCGGCGCCGGTTCCGGCGGTCCCGGAAGGTACTTAGCGTAACCGGAGACGAAGGGGCATTGGAGGTGGCAGCTGCGTCGGAACGCTCCTTCCCTGCCGGGGGAGCGGCCTCATGCTCAGGGGCGCGCGAACCTTCCGGCGTGTCCCGTAGTCCGGCGGCGTCGTCGTCGCGCCCGGGTTCGGACTCGAAAGGATCCCTGCGGACGGCGTCGCTTAGGCCAAGGCTGGAATGGATTCCCTCCCAGACCGACGACGGCGGCCTGGGCAGCACGTCGGGACCTGAGGGGATGCGCCCGGCATGGACGACACGCTGCATGGCGGCCACCTCGGCGGAGCATTGAGCACACTGCTCAAGGTGGGCGGTTTCCTCAGGACTGGCCTCGCCCAAGGCATTCAGGGCCAGCGTCTCAGATGGCAGATGCTGCATCGCTGACCTCCAATCGCTCGCGTAGCTGGACCAGGCTTCTTCGAATATGGCTTTTGACAGTGCCCAACGGTAGTTTCAGTGTCTCCGAAATCTGTTGGTGTGTGAGGTCTTCGTGGAAAGCAAGACGCAGGATGGATCCCTGGGGTTCGCCCAGACGATCCAGCTCGGCATCGAGTACCACGCGGTCTGCCACATGGTCGGGGTGCGGAGAGCTACCGGCCTGACCGGCACGGGATCCCTGCTGGACCGGGCTGTCCACCAGTGTTTCAGGAGTACGTACGGCGGACGAGGCCATGCCTGCGGCCACGTTCCGGGTGATTCCGACCAGCCACGCGGCAAGCGTGGATTTATCGGGAGCATAGCTTTCGCGGTACTTCCAGGCCCGGATGAAGACCTCCTGCACGGCGTCGTCGGCCGCGCCGCCGTCCAGCAGCTTCCGCTGGGCGAGGGAACGTATCAGCGGGGAGAAACGGCGGTAAGCCTCCGCCAGCGCCACCTCGTCCCCCGCCGCGAAGGCATGGTCCATCGCGGTATCTGGGTGGTTTCCGCCCGGTGATATCAGTGCCGTACTCCTGCCGTACTCAGGAACGGCTGCCTCAGGAACCCGGCAGCTGTCTGGGAATGACACTATGGTACGGGAACCGCAGTGAGTACGACGTTATCTTCGTAGTCGCCCACGGAATCGAGCCATTCGCCGCCACAGGTCACCAGTTTCAAACGGGCTTCCCCCTCGCGGTTGAACAGATCGAAGTCGCCCAGGGACGCCTTCGGGATGTTCTCTACTTTCTCCGTGGTGTAGCGCAGCACCGAGCCGTCGCTGCGTGTCACCGTCAGCGGTGTTCCGGCAGGAACCTCGTCCAGGTCTGCAATAGGAAGCTGTTCGGTCCGTGAATCAACGTGGGCCGCGAGTACGGCGGATCCACTCGTCGATCCCGGTGCGGGCCCGAACCGGTACCACCCTGCCTGGTAGTGGTTATCCGGCAAGGTCATTGCACCGTTGTCTTCCTGGCCCACGGGGATTACTTCCAAGTCAATTCCAGTGCCCTCCACACTTACACTCACCGGATCGGGAACCGATTCAACGGGTTCCTGCGTTGCGGGGCGGACCGGCACGGGCGTTGACGGTGCAGTAGCGCCGGGGGCCGGAGCAGCTGGGGGCTGCTCGGTGGCTGTAGCGGGTATGGATTCGGGTGCAGGCCCGGGCTGCATTGCGGTTCCACCGCAAGCTGCGGTCCCCATGGCGGCCGCGGCGGAAAGACATACTGCTGCGGCTAGCCTGCGGAACGGTTTGACGGACATGGTGCGGAACCTCCGGGACGGGGTGACCCCGGGGCTGCAGCGTTCAAAGGGGCGGGAACGCGCTGCAGCCCCGGGGGATCAAGGGGTGGCGGAACTGCTAGCTGCGGTTATCCTCGGACCGGCTCCCTGCGGAGGCGGCGACGGAACGGCGGCGAAGCATAAACGCGCCCAGGGCGAGGACGGCAGCAGAACCCGTGGCGGCGGCTGCAATCATGCCCTGGTTGGAGGACTGGCCGACCTGCTCCAGTGCACCGGGAACCGCTGCAGGGTTGGAGTGCATACCCTCAATGGTCTGGGTGGCCAGGGCCAGGTTTCCGGCCTCAAGGGAGCCCCATGCGTACACGATGGTGTTGGTTCCTTCCATCAGTGCCAGATCGGCCGGGCCGATCACCGGGTCCGTGGTGCCGGCTGCAGCAACAGATGCAGATACGGTACCCGGGTCAACCATCAGCATCTTCTCGTTGGGGTTGGTCAGCCCTTCGATGACAGGGGACCCGTTGGCCAGGACATCCACGGCCGGCGCCGCTGCCACGTGCCGGACGGTCAGGCGTGCCTTGCCGGCTTCGATGGCGGAGGTGTCGTTGGTGAAGAGGTTTGCCGTGGGTTTGCCGGAGGCATCCAGGTTAGCGGCGGCAGTGTAATTCCCGCCGGCTGCCAGATCGGCGGAGATCGGGCCGATGATGGGTGCGGAAGCGTCCGCGGCATCTGCAGCGGTAATGGCGAGCTCGTAACTGCCGCCCGGAAGGTCCAGCGGCCCTGCGAGTTCGCCGGGCATGAAGTCATCCAGGGTGAGCGTGCCGTTGACGTAGACATCCACGGGGGTGTCCGGGACGCCGTGCAGCACCGAAAGCTTTGCCATATCGGTGTCAGCGGCCTGCGCCGGCATTGCCGAGAGAACTGCGGCGGCGCCTACTCCGAGGGCCGCGAGGGCGGAAGCGGTCTTACGCATGATCTGTGCTCCTTCAGTTGCCGCACCCACCGGTACGGGTTTCGTTTGACTTACACCCCTACTACTTCCGGTGCCGGCGTTTTGGATGCAAAAACATGAAAACTTTTTTGGAACGGCCGGAATCGGGTGTGGCGGGCACCCGCTGGGCGGCATTGGAGCGCGGGCGCGGAGGGGCCCTGAACGGTGGGGAGCGGGGTCCGTAGTATCATCGACTGGTTGCCCCCGTAGCTCAATGGATAGAGCAACGGCCTTCTAATCCGTAGGTTGCGCGTTCGAGTCGCGCCGGGGGCACTTCCGGGTTTCCCAACCTGCACCTTTTCCCTGGACCGGCGCGAAGAGCCCGCCGCGTTCCGTCTGCGGCGCGGACACCGCCGGTTTGCAACGCCTCCGATGCAGCGCCGGACCGTGTGCAGCCCTTCCTCATTCCCTCCACAGCACAGGAAACCCGGGGACCGGCTCTCCGTCATCCACACCTGATGTCCACCAGACCCCACGCCGTACCTGGACGGTAAAAACTGGGCGGACCGGTGGATGAGCCGGACCCCGTGCGGGTGGGATTGCGCTGTTGCAGACGGCGCGGACCCGCTGCCGCACCGAGCCGAAGGCAGGAAATGATGAGTGACACCATTACGCTCCGGGGCTATGTGGCCACCGAACTCCGCCAGAACACCACTGATCAAGGGCTGGCTGTCGCCAGCTTTCGGATGTGCACCACCGAGCGCCGGTATGACCGGGATACCGGCGGGTGGACTGACGGGCAGACCAACTGGTACGCCGTGAGCCTGTTTCGGCAACTCGCCACCAATGCGGCCTTCAGTATTCATAAGGGTGACCGGGTTGTGGTTACGGGCAGGCTGAGGCTTCGGCAGTGGGCCACCGAGGATGGCCGCAGCGGCACGAGCGCTGACATTGATGCGGATACCGTGGGCCATGACCTGATGTGGGGCACGGCGAGTTTTCGACGCACCGTTTCCGGAACGGGGGAGGGTGCGTCAGGCAGCGCGGGCATGGCCCATGCAACGAACACCGGGGAAACGGATCATGGCGCCGGCGCTGACCCGGACCTGTCCGACGCCCTGGACAGGCTGGCCGACCCGCTGACGGGGGAGCTCCCGGACGCCGGCGAGGAGAGCACTGTCGAGTCCTCCAATGGAGATACCACGCGGATGGCCGCAGCGGCGCCATATTAGGGATAGCTGAGTGAGGGGCAACCGCGTCTCGGATGCGTCTGCCCGGATGCCCGGTACCTTTCGGAGCATTGGACGCCCGGCCGGGCACGGCCTTTGGCGGGCTGTCCTGTGCGTGGCACAATCGCGGGGTGAGACTCCTGCGTAATGCCAGCCCGGCCGCCCCTGTCACATTTGTGGCCGGGCTGGCGCTCGCCGTGGGCCTGGCCGGCTGCAGCGTGACGCCGGAGGGGGACGCGGGCGTGCCCGCTACCGGCGCCGGTGCAACGGCCCCCGGCACGGAGGCTTCCGCGCCTGCGGTGAGCGGGGATCCGGCTGTGGGAGCAGTGGAAACTGAACTGCGGAAACTGGCCGGCCTGGACCCCGAGCCGGATTCTGCCGGTATGACCGGTGCCTTCGCCGCCGCAGGGTTTGACCCCGCTACGGTGGAAGTCTCTGCGGACCGAACCCCCACCGGACTCGAGGTGGACGCAATGCGGGCCGCGGTTGTTAGTGACTCGCAGTGCATTTTCGGGGAGGTGCGGGATGGCACGGTCACCGTGACCGTTCTGCCGGTCCTTTCCAGCGGCCGGTGCTTCATCGGAGACTAGCCTCCGGACCGGCAGGTCCCGAACCACCGCACTTGAACTGCGTGTGCGCCGGCTGTCGCGGGCCGGGGAAATCCCGTCCCTGAGCGCGTAAATGGTATATATCGGCGCTGACACATTAGCCTTGGATATATGGCGGAATTTATCTACACGATGACCAAGGCCCGCAAGGCCGTTGGCGACAAAGTAATCCTCGACGACGTAAGCATGTCTTTCTACCCCGGCGCCAAGATCGGCGTGGTGGGCCCGAACGGTGCCGGTAAGTCCACCATCCTCAAGATCATGGCGGGACTGGACACTCCTTCCAACGGCGAAGCCCGGCTCAGCGCCGGCTACAGCGTCGGCATCCTGCTCCAGGAGCCGCCGCTGAACGAGGAGAAGACGGTTCTCGGCAACGTCCAGGAGGGCGTGGGCGAGATCTACGGCAAGATCCAGCGCTTCAATGAAATCTCCGAAGAGATGTCCCAGCCGGATGCGGACTTCGATTCCCTGCTCGAAGAAATGGGCAAGCTCCAGGAAGCGATTGACGCCGCCGACGCGTGGGACATTGACTCCCAGCTCGAGCAGGCCATGGACGCACTGCGCTGCCCGCCGCCGGACGCCGACGTGACTGTGCTCTCCGGTGGTGAGCGCCGCCGGGTTGCCCTGTGCAAGCTGCTGCTGCAGAAGCCCGACCTGCTGCTCCTCGATGAGCCCACCAACCACCTGGACGCCGAGAGCGTTCTGTGGCTGGAACAGCACCTCTCCTCCTACCACGGCGCCGTCCTCGCCGTGACCCACGACCGCTACTTCCTGGACCACGTGGCCGAGTGGATCGCCGAAGTGGACCGCGGGCACCTCTACCCGTACGAAGGCAACTACTCCACGTACCTGGAGAAGAAGCGTGCCCGCCTCGAAGTGCAGGGCAAAAAGGACCAGAAGCTGGCCAAGCGCCTCTCGGATGAACTCGACTGGGTCCGGTCCAACGCAAAGGGACGCCAGACCAAGTCCAAGGCCCGTCTGGCCCGCTACGAGGAAATGGCTGCCGAGGCAGAGCGCACCCGCAAGCTTGACTTCGAAGAAATCCAGATCCCGCCGGGCCCCCGCCTGGGCTCCCTGGTGCTGGAAGCCAAGGACCTGCAGAAGGGGTTCGGCGACCGCCAGCTCATCAACGGGCTTTCCTTCTCCCTGCCGCGTAACGGCATTGTCGGCGTCATCGGTCCGAACGGTGTGGGTAAGACCACCCTCTTCAAGACCATCGTTGGCCTGGAACCGCTGGACGGCGGCGAACTGAAAATCGGCGATTCCGTCCGGATCTCCTATGTTGACCAGTCACGCGGCGGCATCGACCCGGAGAAGTCGCTCTGGGAAGTTGTGTCCGACGGCCTGGACTTCATCCAGGTGGGCCAGGTGGAAATGCCCTCGCGTGCCTACGTGTCGGCATTCGGCTTCAAGGGACCGGACCAGCAGAAGAAGGCGGGTGTCCTCTCCGGTGGTGAGCGCAACCGCCTGAACCTGGCCATGACCCTCAAACAGGGCGGAAACCTGCTCCTGCTCGATGAGCCCACTAACGACCTGGACGTGGAAACCCTGTCCAGCCTCGAGAACGCGCTGCTGGAATTCCCAGGCTGTGCCGTGGTGGTCTCGCACGACCGCTGGTTCCTTGACCGCGTGGCCACCCACATCCTTGCCTTCGAAGGCACGGAAGAGGACCCGGCGAACTGGTACTGGTTCGAGGGGAACTTCGAGTCCTACGAGCAGAACAAGATTGAGCGTCTCGGACCGGATGCGGCCAAGCCGCACCGCGTAACCCACCGCCGCCTGACGCGCGACTAAGCCTGCCGGCAGCAAAGAAGCCCGGTTTCCCCTTGGGGAAGCCGGGCTTCTCTGCTGTGGACGCAGTTATCGCCGGAGCGCAGGAGCTACTGCGGCACCCGCACCATGCCCTCCTGTGCCACCGTGGCCACCAGATCACCGGCGCGGTTGAAGATCCTGCCGGTGGACAGACCGCGGGCGGCCGACGCACTGGGGGATTCCTGGACGTACAGCAGCCAGTCATCCACCCGCACCGGGCGGTGCCACCACATGGCGTGATCCAGGCTGGCAATGCTCATGCCCGGTGTGGTCCAGGCCAGGCCGTGGCCGCGAAGGACAGGCTCCAGCAGTGTGTAGTCGCTGGCATAGGCCAGGGCGGCACGGTGCAGGTTCTCGCCGTCCGGCATTGGTTTAAAGGTCTTCATCCAGACCGCGTTGTGCGGGGTCTTTTCCCGGCCGGGACCCACGTAAACGGGATCCATGACGTGCCGGATATCCATGGGGCGGCGGTGGGACCATGCCTCGGCCACCGGATGGTCAAAATCCTTCAGCAGCTCCGCCGTAGTGGGCAGGGACTCGGGTTCCGGAATGCCCGAGGGCATTTCCTCCTGATGGTCCACGCCCGAGTCGGGGATCTGGAAGGACGTGATCATGGACAGGATCGGCTTGCCGTTCTGATAGGCGTGGCTGCGCCTGGCGGAGAATGACCGGCCGTCACGCAGCCGCTCCACGCCGAAGGTAATCGGCACCTCGGTGTCTCCGGGACGCAGGAAGTACCCGTGCATGGAATGCATGACTCGGTCCTCCGGGACGGTCCGGGCTGCTGCGATGAGTGACTGGCCCAGGACCTGGCCACCGAACACCCGCTTGCGGGGTTCGGCCTGCGAGCCTCCGACGAAGATATCCTCATCCGTCTTTGCGCCGCCGGCCCAGCTCAGGTCCAGCAGCTCCAGCAGGGACGCTGTCGGGTCGAAGGATTCATCAATGGACATCTGGAACTATCTCCTAGCAGGAAGGCGGCACCGTCAACGGCGGCAACCGCGAAAAAACTCGTAGTCCAAACTTACCGTTCAGTAACACGTTTCCCGGCGCCCGCCGTCCCGGGCACCGTCTTTTTAGGGCAAACCTCACTCTCTGGGAGGATGGAAGGCATGCACCGATTTCCTGTCCAGCTCCGCTACGGAGACCAAGATCCCAACGGCCATATTAATAACGTTAAGTTCATCCAGTTCCTGGAAGAGGCGCGGGTCCGGCTGGGACTGCTGCCCCTGGAGAGCGGCGCGGGCAGCCCGGGCAGTTTCCGGGACCTGACCGGTGACCGGACATCAACCTATGTGGCCCGGCAGGAAATCGAATACCTTGCGCCCCTGCTGCACGGGGATGAGCCCGTGTGGGTGGACGTGTGGGTGACCCGCGTTGGCTCCACCAGCCTGACCTACGGGTTCCGACTGGCCGACGAAACCGGCGGCTCGGTCTACGCGTACGCAGAGGCAGTGATGGTGCAGGTGGACTCGGCCGAAGGCAGGCCCGTCCCGCTCACTGATGCCCAGCAAGAGGTCCTCCAGGGGTGGATGGGGGACCCGGTTCCTTTCCGGACTCCCGTGACCGCCGGGCGGGGGAACTGACATGGATACCGAACTACGGCTGGCTGATCCCCAGGTCACTGCTGATTTCCGCAACTTTGTCGTGCGTGCCAGGGCTGCCGACGACGGCGCTATCCGGCTGCAGGCCGTCGGCAGTGTGCTGGCTGCGTACGTGTGTGTGCTTGGCCCGCGCATCCTGGGCGAAGATACGCCCACGGTGCTGGGACTTAGGACCATGCCGCTGGCTGAAGAGGCATCGGTGGACACCACCGTTGCCCTGGCTGCTGTCGGTGACAGGCTGGCACGGATGGACGGCAGTGATACGTCCCTGCCGCTGCCGCCGGTGACCGTGCGGGAAACATGGGCCGGTATCACCGCCCCGCGGTCCGGGTGGCGGCCGGCGGGCAGGGCTCCCGTACACCTGCTCGAGCAGGCCGCGCACCGCGGTATCCGGGAAGTGGCGGCCATGCTGCCGCAGAGCGCCGGGGGAGCCGTGGTCCACAGTGCCCGGGCGAGGGTGTGGGCCCAGCCGATGGGTAACACGCAGATACCCGTACCTGCAGGTGCAGCCTTTGCAGCGCTGTCCCTGGGGTTCCTGCCCTCGGCAGGCCAGGGAACGGTGGGAGCGGAAGCGGCACTGTTCAGCAACGGCCGGTGGCTGCGGCTGAGTACCCCGCACGGGCATGTTCTGGTCCGCAGCCCCGCCATCCTGTGAGGCGCCTGGCGGTTAGGAACCGCCAGGCGGGTTCCGGGCCCGTATCCGGGAACCGGAACGTCAGGCGGAATTGACCATGCTGTGGGCCGCCCGCTCCAGATAGTCCCAGAGTGTCGCCTCGTGCAGGGGAGCAAGGTCCAGGGAATCGACGGCGGCCCGCATGTGGCGCAGCCAGGCGTCCCTGGCTGCGGGGGTAACTACAAAGGGCATGTGCCGCATCCGCAGCCGCGGATGCCCGCGCTGCTCGCCGTAGGTCTTCGGTCCGCCCCAGTACTGTTCCAGGAACAGCAGCAGGCGTTCCTTGGCCGGTCCCAGGTCCTCTTCGGGATACATGGGACGCATCAGCGGATCCTCGGCCACCCCTGCGTAGAACACGTCCACCAGCCGGACGAAGGTGGGATGGCCGCCAACGGCCTCATAGAAGTTGTACTGCGGCTGGGAGAAGCCCTGCGGCTGCAGCGGCAGGGACGGCCTTCCGGGTGCTTCGGGTGCCGGTTCAGTCATTGCTTCCCATTCCGTCGTTGAGGGCGTCCGATTTGGCCGGATCGCCGGCGGCCTCCGCGTCACCGGTATAGCGGCCCTGGGAGCGGTTGCCGACCTTCGCGAGTTCGCCGTTGCGGATGTACCAGATGACACCGCGGTCATCGATGATGCGGGTGATCCGGATGCCCACCGACTGCACCGTTCCAACGGTATCGCCCACCTCGATGACATCACCGATGCCGTACTGGTCTTCGATGGTGATGAAGAAACCGGCCAGGGCGTCGCGGATCAGTTCACGGGCGCCGAAGCCCAACGCGATGCCGACAATGCCGACACTGGCCAGCAGCGGGGCGATGTTGATGCCAATGGCATCCAGGACCATGATGATCGCCACGGTCCAAATGGAGAGGTTGACGGCGCTGCGCAGCAACGCCCCGATGGTGTCGGCCCGCTGGGCACGGCGTTTCTTGTCCAGCGTCCGCATGACCGGCTGGGCCCATTTCAGCTTGGAAGCGCTGAACAGCGAATAGCCCTTCTGGGCGCGGGCGACCAGCCGGTTAATCAGGAACCGGGCGAGGAACCAGACGATGGAGGCGGCCAGGATAATCAGGCCGGCCTGGATCAGACCGGACCAGTCGAAGTCCTCGACGGTCACGGTGGAAAGGTCGATTTCGGAAGCTGAAACCACTGGCTGCTGAACATCCTTCTTGTTGCCGGGCGGGAGATCTCCGGTTAAGGCTACCCGGGGAGGGGGGCCTCACCCTGCATCCGGGCGGCGGCAATGGTCTCCGGCCGGAAATCGACGGGGAAGTTGACGCTGCGTGCAATGAAGCACAGGCGGTGCGCGTCGGCGTGCATGGGGCCCGTGGCCAGATCGGTTTCCTTCGGGCCGCCGCCGGCAATGGTGACGCGGGGATGAAGCACCACCGAGGTGAATTCGCCGCTGCCGTCGCGGTTCAGCCGCAGGGTGCCCTCGGGCGCATCGGTGTAGGCGAGCACGCGGATCCCGTTGCGGACCGCCACGTGCAGGTAGGAGAGCATGTGGCACTGGGCCAGCGCTGCCAGCAGCAGCTGTTCGGGGTTCCACCGGTCGCGGTCGCCGTGGAAGGTCGGGTCCGCCGTGCCGGGCAGGTCCGGCAGTCCGGCTGCCCGGATCATGTGGTCGCGGCCGTAGCCGCGGTAGGACGAGGTCCCGTCGCCGCGGTTTCCCGTCCATTCCAGGTCCAGGGTGTAACGGTGTTCGGAGAGATTCACGTTCTCCAAGGTACCGTGTGCCCTGACCTGGGGAGGGAAACCGCGGCGGGAACTGCTAGCGGTCCGCTGCCTGGGCCTTCAGCGCACGGACCACGCCGTCACGGTTTTCCAGGACGAGCCTGCGCAGTGATGGAGCGTCCTCGCCCAATTCGGCCAGGAACGCATCGGTGCGGTCCACCGTGTCCTGCCGGGCCAGGCGGGACGGGTAAAGGCCGACGGCGATCTGCTGCCCGATTTCGTGGGTGCGGCTGGCCCACACGTCGCGGATCGCGTCGAAGTACTTCTGCGCATACGGTTCCAGCAGATCCGTGTTGTGCACCCGCATAAAGCCGGCAATGGCGGAACGCTGGGCAGCATTGGGCATGTCGGAGCGCTGGACGATCGCCTCCCACGCGGCGGCCTTGGCTTCAGCCGTGGGAATGGCGGCCCGGGCCATGGCGGCGGCAAGGGCGCCCGTGGCCGTTGCATCGCGGTCAAGTTCGGCGGCTATGTCCGTCTCGCCCAGCCGGCCGCCGGCCACGAGGCCGGTGAGCAGTTCCCACCGCAGGTCCGCGTCTATGGACAGCCCTTCGAGCGAACGGGTGCCGGCGAAGAGCTCCGCCAGGGTATCCAGGTGTTCATCGGAGGAGGCGTGGGCTGCAAAGGCCTTCACGAACTGCAGCTGCGAATCCGAGCCGGGTTCCGCGGCAGCGGCGAGTTCCCAGAGGCTTTCAGCGGCGGCTATGGTCATGGGCTCCCGGTCCTCGGGATTCACGTAGAAGGCCAGCGTGGTGGCCAGCTGGCGCAGCAGGACCTGCACCACGGTGGAATCGGATTCCGAAGCGATGTTCTGCAGCACCAGTTCCACATAGTTGCGGGCCGGAATCTCGGCGTCGCGCGCTGCGTCCCAGGCCGCGGCCCAGACCAGGGTCCGGGGCAGGGAATCGGCGATGTTGCGCAGGCTCCGCGTCGCGGTGTGCTGCGAGACGTCGTCGAGCCGGATCTTCGCGTAGGCCAGATCATCGTCGTTGAGCAGCAGCAGCGCCGGGCGCGGCTGACCGGCGAGTTCGGGCACCTCGGTGCGTTCGCCGTCGACGTCGAGCTCCACACGGTGGGTGCGCTGCAGCCTGCCCTCTTCATCCGGGTTGTAGAAGCCAATGGCCAGGCGGTGCGGGCGCAGCACCGGATACTCATCGATGGCGCTCTGCAGCACGGCAAAGGAGGTGATGTTTCCGTCCCCGTCCGTTTCGAACTCGGGCCGCAGGGTGTTCACGCCTGCGGTTTCCAGCCACTTGGCGGACCAGTCCTTCAGGTCCCGGCCGCTGGCCGTTTCCAGCTCCGACAAAAGATCGGAGAGTTCCGTGTTTCCCCAGGCATGCTTGCCGAAGTACTCGCGCACCCCGGCCATGAACCTGTCCTGCCCGACCCACGCCACCAGCTGCTTGAGTACCGAGGCGCCCTTGGCGTAGGTGATGCCGTCGAAGTTCACCTGTACGTCGTCCAGGTCCCGGATTTCCGCAACGATGGGGTGTGTGGTGGGCAGCTGGTCCTGGCGGTAGGCCCAGGCCTTCTCCAGCGAGGCAAAGGTGGTCCATGCCTGCTTGAACTCGGTGGCTTCGGCTGCGGCCAGCGTGGACATGAACTCGGCAAAGGACTCGTTCAGCCACAGGTCGTTCCACCAGCGCATGGTGACCAGGTCGCCGAACCACATGTGCGCCAGCTCGTGCAGGATGGTTACTGCGCGGCGCTCCACCGTGGCCTCGGTGACGCGGGAGCGGAAGACGTAGCTCTCCAGGAACGTAACGGCGCCGGCATTTTCCATGGCACCGGCGTTGAATTCCGGGACAAACAGCTGGTCATACTTCTCGAACGGATACGGGGTACCGAACTGCTCTTCGTAGAACGCGAAGCCCTGGCGGGTCAGTTCGAAGATGTTCTCCGCGTCCATGTACTGCATGAGCGAACGGCGGGCGAAGACACCCAGCGGAATGACCCGGCCGTCGGAGCTGGTCAGCTCGCTGCGGACGCACTGGTACGGTCCGGCGATCAGTGCGGTGATGTAGGAGGAGATCCGCGGCGTGGGCTCAAAGGACCAGGTGGAGCGCGGGCTGTCCTCGGTCAGGTCCCCGGCGGGCAGGGGCTCGGGCGTGGGGGAGTTGGAGATGACATCCCAGTGCGACGGCGCGGTGACGGTGAAGCGGAAGGTCGCCTTCAGGTCAGGCTGTTCGAAGACGGCGAACATCCGCCGGGAATCCGGGACCTCGAACTGCGAGTAGAGATAGACCTCGTTGTCCACGGGGTCCACGAATCGGTGCAGGCCCTCACCGGTGTTCATGTAGCGTGCATCGGCCTCCACTACGAGCTCATTGGACTCTGCGAGGTTCGGCAGCGAGATGCGCACGCCGTCGGACACCTCGGCGGGGTCAAGCGCCACACCGTTCAGCGTGATCCGGTGAACGGCGTCGGTGACAGCATCGATAAACGTGGAGGCACCGGGCCGGGCGGTAAACCGGACAACGGTTGTGCTGCCGAATACCGAATCCCCCCGCGTCAGGTCGAGATTGACGTCATATGACTGAACGTCGAGGAGTTCTGCACGTTCACGGGCTTCGGAGCGCGTGAGATTCATACCTGGCAAGGTAAGGCCTTTCAGACGGAAAAGGAGACCGGAAATTCCCCCTGATTCTGCGGGAGACACCGGACACTATTGATCTTCTGCAACATTCTCTCATTGCTAAGCACCCTGCCAAGTGCTGAAGGGCGGATTGCTGACCGCAATCCGCCCTTCGGGTATTGACGAGAATCCTGACTCAGCGTGCCACGCCGAGACCCGTTCCTGAATTGCGGCTCCATTGGCCGGTCATCGGCGAATCGCCGGGATTGCCGAAGGCCAGGGTCTGATCCGCCTTGACTTTCAGGTTGCTATTGCTCAGGTACCACACGTTTCGACGCATCACCCCGACGGTTGCGAACCCGTCCCGGTTCCAGTCGCCGGAGACGGGGATATCTCCGGCGTTGCCCAGAAGAAATGTCCCGTGGACATTAGGTCGGATGTTGCTATTGGTCAGATAGAAGCGATTGCTCCCACGTTCGGACCGGGCCACGCCCAGGGTGTCACAACCATCCCCGTCCCAGTCACCCACAACCGCAGTATCGCCGGACGCACCGAAGTAGATCTGGCCGTCTGCCGGACCGTTGGAGTTGGAATTCTTGAGGAAAACCTTTCCCTTTCGGTAGACCCCCACGGTCTCGCGCCCGTCCCCATCCCAGTCACCGCAAATCGGCTGGTCCCCTGTTGCACCGAAGGCGAACGTGGGGAACGATGCGGACCCAGTCAGGGTTTTGCGTAACGTCCAGACTCCGTTGCGAAACATAGCGGGAGTCGCAATGCCGTCGCCGTCCCAGTCGCAGGAAAGGAACTGATCATCGGATGTACCCAGGGTTGTTCCCGCTACGGGTGTGGAGTTGAAGTAGAGGCTCGCTGTCTTGGGCGTGACGGTGATGGAAGCAGACGAGCTGCTTACGGAGTTGATCTTCACAGTCGTGCCTGCATGCGTTGTGAACGTTTGGCCGGCTTGCCAGGTGCTGTTCGTGTTGACGTAGCCGGCGAAGTCCCGGGTGTTGGGCGAGACGATCAGGGAGTTGACTGCCCAGCTGTTGGCAAGGTCTGCTTTGACGATCTTCACACCGCGGTTTCCCCCCGTTGCAGTCGCGGTGTCATACCCGACGGGCATTCTGAGCTCGAGATAGTAGGTTTCTCCGGAGATGTCCCGGAACTTCACTGCACGATTGGACGCACTGCCAGCCCAAGGGCGAAGGCTGTATGTCTTTGCCTGGGTCGGGGTCCCGGCATCGAGGATTTCGTCACCGCGCCCGAAAGCGCCTGAATCCCAGAAATAAGAATTGATCATGGGCAGGTTGTACTGGGCGTATCCCATTAGATCGGAGGTGTCGCCATACTCACGGGATGTGCAGGCCCCATCTGCCCACTTCCCGGAGGAATTGATCCAAATATCGGACCGTCCGTTGTTGCACTTAAGGCTGTTTGCATGCAGCAGACCGAGAACGTGGCCAAGCTCATGGGTGACTACGTTGTTGGTAAACCCTGAAGGCTTGGGCATAAGCACCGAGCCGCTCGTAGGCCCGCTGGTCCAGCCGCCGCCCAGGATGCCCCCGTACCCGCCGCTTCGCAGCTCCGGAGCCGGAACAAAGACCACCAGTGCTTCGTTCGCCTCTTCGTACCACCGGAGATCCTTCCTGATGGTATTCATCATCGCCCCGTAATCCTGACGGGAATTGGCAGTACTTTTAAGCGTCTTGGTTTCAACGATTGACATACCGAGCCGTCCATTGGACGCGGCCCGCCAGTACTCGTTGGCTTTTACGATGGAGTTTTTTGCCGCTGCCTGGTCAACACCGCCGCGGTTGTCGGTCAGGGTGGCGAAGACCAGGGTCACCTGGATGGTGCCACTGCGGGCCGCAGCCCCCAAGGTCGAGGCGCCGCCACTCTGAGAGCTGAAGCTCTGTGCCTGGCCGTGATCGTGGTCGTGCATGGCAGAGATGTCGGTCTCGACGGCCGAGCGTACTGTTCCGTCGGGATCCGTCACCATCGGTGTGTTGGGACCCGGCACAGGGAAGCCGCCGCCCACTACCGGATCAAAGCCCGGATCTTCTTCTGCTTCGGTGTGCTCCGCGTCCTGCTCTTCCGGTTCAGTTGCGGCTGGCGTCGGCTCGGCGGGTTCGGTCTCCGCGGCATCCGGTGCAGTCAGCGGAGGTGCCTCTGCCGGCACGGGCAATTCTTCGGGCGCCGGATCGGCGGGCAGTCCGCCGACGCCGGGCGTCGGGGCAACCGGCGACGGGGCGGTGGCAGGTACCGGGCTGGCGGAAGGCCCGGGAGTCAGATCACCATAACTCTGGGCGGGCAGCCCGCCGGCCGTCAAGGCGGTAGCGAGCAGGGCCAATAGCGCGAGTTTTGCACTTTTCAATGGAAATCCTTGTGGAGCGAGCGAGCGAGACCTGGGACGCAGCAAGCAGCGCCCGTTGCTTGGGATCGGTTGATCCGCCGAGGCGGGACAATCCTATTGGAGTTATCGGCATGGACAGGCGCCGGGTTAGCGTTTGCGGCCGGATGTCCCAAATTTGTCAGCCCGGACGTCAGGAAAGTTAAGCTGGACATGCCATTTCTTCCCTCGATCAAAAGTGAACGGACCTATCTGACATGCGCGTCCATATTGCAACCGACCACGCAGGCCTGGAACTCAGCGCCCATCTGATTAAGCACCTCACGGACGGCGGCTACGAAGTAATTGACCACGGGCCGCGCGAATATGACGCCGAAGATGACTACCCGGCCTTCTGCATCAACGCCGCACAGGCCGTGGCCGCCGACCAGGCTGCAGGCACGCAGGCGCTGGGTATTGTGCTGGGCGGTTCCGGAAACGGAGAGCAGATTGCCGCCAACAAGGTCCGGGGTATCCGGGCGGCGCTGGCCTGGAACCTGGACACCGCGAAACTGGCCCGCCAGCACAACGATGCCAACGTTGTGGCCGTCGGCGGCCGCCAGCACAGCGTGGAGGAGGCAACCCGGATCATTGATGCCTTCCTGGCCGAACCCTTCAGCGGCGCGGAGCGCCATATCCGGCGGATCGGGCAGATTGCGGACTACGAGACCAGCGGCACCGTGGCCTGATGCCCGAGGGCCATTCCATCCACCGGCTCGCCCGGCAGTTTTCTTCCGTATTTGCCGGCAGCCGGCTGGCGGTGACCAGCCCGCAGGGCAGGTTCAGTTCCGGTGCCGCCAGGCTGGACGGGCAGGTCCTTGAAGGCGCCGAAGCCCACGGCAAGCAGCTGTTCCTGCGTTTCGATAATGACCTGTACCTGCGGATCCACCTTGGCCTCTATGGCGCCTTCGACTTCGGCGGGGATGAAACCTTCGCCGGTGCTTCCAGCATCGGCGCACCGCGGCGGGTGGGGGAGCGGGAGATAGCCGGCGACGGCGCCGCAGAGGACACCGCGTACGCAGGGCCGCCGCCGCCCCGGGGAGCGGTGCGGGTCCGGCTGGTATCCGACCACGGGTGGGCAGATCTGCGGGGCCCGACGGCGTGCGAGGTCATCACGGAACCGGAACGGGCGGCGGTGCTCGCCCGTCTGGGGCCCGACCCCCTCGCCGCAAATGCCGCGGAAGGCGACGGCGGCCGGGAGTTCTCGGAACGGCTCCGCAGCAAGGGCTCACCAGTGGGCCTGCTGCTGATGAACCAGGAAGTACTTGCCGGCGTCGGCAACGTCTACCGGGCTGAAGTACTTTTCCGCCGGCGCATCTCCCCTTGGCGGCTCGGCCGGGATATCAGCGAGGCGGAGGCGGCCGAGGTGTGGGCGGAGACTGTAACGCTGATGAATGACGGAGTCCGGCAGGGACGGATTATCACCACCGAGCCGCAGGACCGTGAGGACGCCGGCGAACCGGTTCCCGTGTCCGAGGCGCACTACGTCTACAAGCGGACGGGGCTGCCGTGCCGCCGCTGCGGTACCGCCGTCGCCGGCACTGAAATGGGGGCCCGGAAACTTTACTGGTGCCCCACCTGCCAGGCCCGCTGAGTCGCGCAATTCAGTCGCCCACTGACCGGGCCAGCCACACGGCCGCGGAGGTATATCCGCGGCCGTGTTTGAAGGTACGTCCGCACCGAAAAACAAAAAGGACCTTTCGCTGTGCGAAAGGCCCTTCTATTGTGGAGGGGATGACGGGAATCGAACCCGCGTAATCAGTTTGGAAGACTGAGGCTCTACCATTGAGCTACATCCCCGGCGCCGTAAGGCAGGTTTTACCTTAGCATGGGAAAACCTGCTGTGAGTAATCGGCCCGCAACCGGCTCCCTGCCGGCTGCGGATCACGTCGGTCAGCCCTGAAATTCGTCATACCCGCCGCCGGGCAGGTAGGCTGTCAGGTGCACTGACGGGGTGTAGCTCAGCTTGGAAGAGCGCCTGCTTTGGGAGCAGGAAGTCGCAGGTTCAAATCCTGTCACCCCGACTCTGTATAACCATGGTGCAGACCAACCCCAGAACCCTCAGGAGAACTTACGCTGTGAAGAGCGCCGTAGAAAACCTCACACCCACGCGGGTAAAGCTCAACGTTGAAGTTCCGTTCGAGGAACTGAAGCCGAGCATCGACGAGGCCTACAAGACCATCGCCACCCAGGTGCAGGTCCCCGGCTTCCGCAAGGGCAAGGTTCCCAACCGCATCATCGACCAGCGCGTTGGACGCGGCTATGTTCTCGAAACGGCCATCAATGACGGACTGAACGGCTTCTACCAGGAAGCCGTCCGCGAGACCGGCATCAGCCCCATGAGCCGCCCCGAGGTCGAGATCACCGAAGTTCCGGACCCCGCCTCGGATGAAGGCCAGCTGCTCTTCACCGTTGAGCTGGATGTCCGCCCGGAAATCGAGCTGCCGGACTACGCAGGCCTCGAGGTCACCGTTGAGCCCGCAGAAGCTTCCGACGCCGACGTCGAGAAGGCCCTGGAAGAACTGCGCAGCCGCTTCGGCACGCTGAAGGCTGTTGACCGCCCCGCAGTAGCCGATGACTTCCTGACCATGGACCTCGTGGCCAAGGTTGACGGCGAAGAAGTGGATTCCGCTGCGGACCTGTCCTACCAGGTGGGCGCCGGCACCATGCTCGAGGGCATGGATGAAGCCGTCACCGGCCTGAGCAGCGGCGAATCCGCTACCTTCAACACCAAGCTGGCCGGCGGCGAGCACGCCGGTGCCGACGCTGAGGTCACCGTGACCATCAAGGCCGTCAAGGAGCGCGAGCTCCCCGAGGCCAACGATGATTTCGCCCAGCTCGCCAGCGAGTTCGACACCATCGGTGAACTGCGCGAGGACCTGACCAAGCGTGCAGCCGAATCCAAGCTGATGGAGCAGGGCGTTGAAGCCCGCGACAAGGTGCTGGAGAAGCTTCTGGAGCTCGTTGAGGTTCCGGTTCCGGAATCCGTCATTGAAGAGCAGCTTGAGCAGCACTTCAACTCCGAAAGCGCCCACACTGCCGGTGAAGACCACGACACGGAAGAACACCGTGCCGAGGTCCGCGCCAACACCGAGGCCGCCTTCAAGAACGAAATCATCCTCGACGCCGTAGCGGAGAAGGAAGAAGTAGGCGTCAACCAGAGCGAACTGATTGACTACATCGTCTCCACCGCCGGCCAGTACGGCATGGACCCGAACCAGTTCGCCCAGCTGATCGACCAGAGCGGCCAGGTCCCGATGATGGTTGGCGAAGTACGCCGCCGCAAGGCCCTCGCCAAGGTGCTGGAGCTCGCCAAGGTCACCGACACCACCGGTGCCGAGATTGACCTGAGCGAATTCGTCCGTCCCGCCGGTGAAGAAGCCGAAGCAGGCGACGTCGAAGAGCAGCAGACCGAAGACAAGGCCTAGCCTGTCCCGTCCTTCCCTGTTCCGCAGGGAAGGCCAGCCGCGCCGCCGGTCCGAAAGGGCCGGCGGCGCGGTGCGTTAAGCGTCGGCACCGGGGACCATCCGTGGCGGGAAGCGTGTGATCTGCATCGTGCGCCGTCAGCGAACAGCCCGCTAAACGGCAGCCCGGCGGGGCGTGGACAGGCTAGTGTCCTAGAAGAGACAACCGGCAGGAGCAACTGGCACGGCCAGCATCTGTTTCCTGCCAGAGCGAGAGGTCACTCAGTATGGCAACTGCACCGAATACCCCCACCATGGCTACGGTGGACCCGGCCGGCCGGGACGACTACATCTACAACCGCCTGCTCAAAGAGCGGATCATCTGGTTGGGCTCGGAAGTCCGGGACGAGAATGCCAACGCGATCTGCTCCCAGCTTCTGCTGCTCTCCGCGGAGGATCCTGAGAAGGACATCTACCTCTACATCAACTCTCCCGGCGGTTCCGTGACTGCCGGCATGGCTATCTACGACACCATGCAGTTCATCCCGAACGATGTTGTGACCGTGGCTACCGGCCTGGCCGCTTCCATGGGCCAGTTCCTGCTCTCCTCGGGCACCAAGGGCAAGCGTTACGCAACCCCGCACGCCCGCATCCTGATGCACCAGCCCAGCGGCGGCATCGGCGGCACCGCATCGGACATCAAGATCCAGGCCGAGCTGATCCTGAACATGAAGCGCGTCATGGCCGAGCTGACCGCTGAGCAGACCGGCCAGAGCGTTGAAACCATCCTTCGGGACAATGACCGCGACAAGTGGTTCACCGCGCAGGAGGCCCTGGAATACGGCTTCTTCGACAAGATCTCCGCCCACGCCGGCGGCGTCACAGGCGGCGGCGGAACCAACCAGGACCAGGCAGAGGGCAAGGACGAGGACTAAGGTCCCGGACCCCGCCCCTCCATTTGCAGACTTCAGGAGTAATTCATGAACCACAATTTCGGCACCGCCGGCTCCGCCGCAGCACCGCAGATGCCCACCAGCCGCTACGTCCTGCCGCAGTTCGAAGAGCGTACGCCCTACGGCTTCAAGCGCCAGGATCCGTACACCAAGCTGTTCGAAGACCGCATCATCTTCCTCGGCGTGCAGGTGGATGACGCGTCCGCTGATGACATCATGGCCCAGCTGCTGGTGCTTGAGTCCACTGACCCGGACCGCGACATCACCCTGTACATCAACTCCCCGGGCGGTTCGTTCACGGCCATGACGGCCATCTACGACACCATGCAGTACATCCGCCCGGAAATCCAGACCGTTTGCCTCGGACAGGCTGCCAGCGCTGCAGCCGTCCTGCTGGCCGCAGGCACGCCGGGCAAGCGCCTGGCACTGCCCAACGCCCGTGTGCTGATCCACCAGCCGTCGCTCTCCGGCGGACAGGGTGGACAGGCTTCCGACCTGGAAATCCAGGCCGCTGAAGTCATGCGCATGCGCACCTGGCTGGAAGACACGCTGGCCCTGCACTCAAACCGCACGTCGGAGCAGGTCAACACGGACATTGAGCGGGACAAGATCCTCACCGCAGATGCAGCCCTGGAGTACGGGCTCATCGACCAGGTGCTGGATTCCCGCAAGATCAAGACTCCGGCCATCAACAAAATGTAATAGAAGCAGCTGGCAACAGACGGCCCGTGGTGCGTAATTCGGCACCACGGGCTCTCTGGTTGCTGAATAGCTCCGGCAAGTGTCCTAGAGTGGAACATGGTTGACTGCGCCTGGCCGGTAAACCGTATTTTTGATGGACCATCTAAGGGGACTGAACTATGGCTCGCATTGGTGAGAGCACGGATCTGCTCAAGTGCTCTTTCTGCGGAAAGAGCCAGAAGCAGGTACGCAAGCTCATTGCCGGTCCCGGCGTATACATCTGCGACGAGTGCATTGATCTCTGCAACGAGATCATCGAAGAGGAACTCTCGGAGGTTGCTGATCTGGGCACTTTCGAGCTGCCCAAGCCGCGGGAGATCTTCGACGCGCTGCAGGAGTACGTCATTGGCCAGGAGCCCGCGAAGCGGTCCCTCGCCGTGGCCGTGTACAACCACTACAAGCGCATCCAGGCAGGCCATGCCACCCGCGCCACCGGGAACCTCTCAGACGCCGTCGCCGGCGACGAGGTGGAAATCGGCAAGTCCAACATCCTCCTGATCGGCCCCACCGGCTGCGGCAAGACCTACCTCGCCCAGACCCTGGCACGGCGCCTGAACGTTCCGTTCGCCGTCGCCGACGCCACCGCCCTGACGGAAGCGGGCTACGTCGGCGAGGACGTGGAGAACATCCTGCTTAAGCTCATTCAGGCCGCCGACTACGACGTCAAGAAGGCTGAGCAGGGCATCATCTACATTGACGAAATCGACAAGATTTCGCGCAAGAGCGAGAACCCCTCGATCACCCGTGATGTCTCCGGCGAGGGTGTGCAGCAGGCACTGCTGAAGATCCTGGAAGGCACGGTCGCCTCGGTACCGCCGCAGGGCGGCCGCAAGCACCCGCACCAGGAGTTCATTCAGATCGACACCACGAACGTGCTCTTCATCGTGGCCGGCGCCTTCGCCGGGCTCGAGGAGATCATCGGTTCACGGTCCGGACGCAAGGGCATCGGGTTCGGCGCACCGCTGAACGAAACCACCAAGGGTACCGATTCCTACGCCGAAGTGATGCCGGAGGACCTGCTGAAGTTCGGCCTCATCCCCGAATTCATCGGCCGCCTGCCCGTCATCACCACCGTGTCCAACCTGGACCGGACCGCCCTGATCCGGATCCTCACCGAGCCCAAGAACGCTCTGGTCAAGCAGTTCCAGAAAATGTTCCAGCTGGACGGTGTGGAACTGACCTTCGAGCAGGGTGCCCTCGACGCCATTGCGGACCAGGCCCTGGCCCGGGGAACCGGTGCCCGCGGACTGCGTGCCATCCTGGAGGAAGTCCTGCTGCCGGTGATGTTCGACCTGCCCAGCCGGGACGACGTCGCCACCGTAGTGATCACGGCAGACACCGTTGAGAACAAGAGCGAACCTACGCTGATCTCGCACGCCGTGGCCACCAAGCGTCGGAACAAATCAGCCTGATCCGCGGTTGTTATCCGGTACTGAGCGCGGCGGGCAAAGCCGCGGACTGCCATCAAAGGAGATTTCCATGAGCGTTACCGCTTCCGCGTCCACCGCAGATTTCTGGTTCGATCCGATGTGCCCCTTCGCCTGGGTCACCTCCCGCTGGATGGGCGAGGTGGAGCAGGTCCGCGACGTGCGCACCAACTGGCACGTGATGAGCCTTGCCGTCCTCAACGAGGGACGCGACCTGCCGGCGGACTACCGGGAGCGGATGGACAAGGCCTGGGGTCCGGTACGCGTCATCATCGCTGCACAGGAGCTCCACGGCGATGAGTACGTCAAAAAGCTCTACGACGCCATGGGTTCCCGGATCCACGACGGCGGCAATGAGGATTTCCCCTCCGTAATCCGCGAGGCCCTTGAGGAGACGGGACTTCCCGCGGAGCTGGCCCGCTATGCCGAGACTGACGAATATGACGCCCAGCTGCGTGCTTCGCATAAGGAAGGCATCGAGAAGGTCGGCGACGAGGTCGGAACCCCCATTGTTGCTTTCAACGGCACCGCATTCTTCGGGCCGGTCCTCACCCGCATCCCGCGCGGCGAGGAAGCAGGAACCATGTTTGACGGCGCCGTGATGCTCGCTTCGAACCCGGCCTTCTTCGAACTTAAGCGCAGCCGCACCGAAAGCCCGCGCTTCGACTGATTCCCATCTGCTCCGGAATGCGGGGCAGCTGAGCGGTGAGTATCCGCTGAGCACAGCAAAAGGGCCCGTCCGGAAAAGTCCGGACGGGCCCTTTGTATGTGCCGCTACTCGGCCGGCGGTGCCAGCTCGACGTCGGAGACGCTGAGCTCACCCTCGCCGACCGCCAGGTTCAGCTCGCGCACGTTGCCTGCGGCCTTCAGATCGGCCTGTCCTGCCCGCAGACGTGCCACGGCGCCCTCCGGAGCGGTCACCGTGGCCTTGAGGACCTCGGTGCGCTGCTTGACCTTGGCTTCGGACTTTGCCTTGCGGATGCCGCCCAGTGCGGCGGCAACCGTGCCCAGGATCGCGGCGTCGGCGTCGGCCACAGCGGCCGAAAGGCCGTCGACGTTCGGCCACGGCGCGCGGTGCACGGACCCGCTGCGCCACCAGCCCCAGACCTCTTCGGTGGCGAAGGGCAGGAACGGGGCGAACAGGCGCAGCAGCGAATCCAGGGTGGTTGCCAGGGTGGCCAGCACCGATGCCTGCTCGGCCTCGCCGGCGGCGCCGTAGGCGCGGTCCTTGATCAGCTCCACGTAGTCATCCGTGAAGGACCAGAAGAAGGACTCGGTCAGCTGCAGTGCCTTGGCGTAGTCGTAGCGTTCAAACGCGCTCGTAGCGGCCTGAACGACCTCGGTCAGCTGGGCGAGCAGGGACGTATCCAGCGCGTTGGTGATCACCGAGGTGTCATCCAGTGCCACGTTCGCCTCCGTCGCGCCCAGGTTCAGGACGAACTTGGACGCGTTGAGCAGCTTGATCGCCAGCCGGCGGCCGATCTTCATCTGCGCAATCTCGTAGGCGGTGTCCGCGCCGAGCTTGGCGGAGGCCGCCCAGTACCGCACGGCGTCGGAACCATATTCGTTAAGCACATCCGTGGGGACCACCACGTTGCCCTTGGACTTGGACATCTTCTTGCGGTCCGGGTCCAGGATCCAGCCGGAAATCGCGGCGTGCTTCCACGGCGCGGCCGCGTTCAGGGCATCGGCGCGCACCACGGAGGAGAACAGCCAGGTGCGGATGATGTCGTGGCCCTGCGGACGCAGATCGAACGGGAAGACTTTGGCGAAGAGGTCCTCATCCACGCTCCAGCCGCCGACAATCTGAGGGGTCAGGGAGGAAGTGGCCCAGGTGTCCAGGACGTCCGCGTCGCCAATGAAGCCACCGGGCTGGTTGCGCTGGGACTCTTCGTACCCCGGCGCGGCTTCGGCGGCAGGATCCACCGGCAGGGACGCGGAATCCGGGAGGACCGGATTGTCGTAATCCGGGTTGCCCGCAGCGTCCAGCGGGTACCAGACCGGCACCGGAACACCGAAGAAGCGCTGGCGGGAGACCAGCCAGTCGCCGTTCAGGCCTTCGATCCAGTTCTCGTAGCGGGAGCGCATGAACGCGGGATGGAAATCGATCTCCCGGCCGCGGCGAATCAGGCGTTCGCGGCGTTCCTCATCGCGTCCGCCGTTGCGGATGTACCACTGGCGGCTGGTCACAACTTCGAGCGGCTTGTCTCCCTTTTCGAAGAAGTTGACCGGGTGGGTGATCTTCTTGGGCTCGCCGTCGAGGTCTCCGCTTTCACGGAGCATTTCGACAACGGTTTCCTTGGCGCTGAAGACGGTCTTGGTGGCCAGGGCGGCGTAGTTTTCCTTCGCCGCCTCGGTGGCGATCCATTCCGGGGTCTCGGCCAGGATGCGGCCGTCACGGCCGATGACGGCGCGGGTGGGCAGGTTCAGTTCCCGCCACCACGTGACGTCGGTCAGGTCGCCGAAGGTACAGATCATGGCAATGCCGGAACCCTTGTCCGGCTTGGCCAGCGGATGCGCCTTAACCTCCACCTCGACGTCGAACAGCGGGGACTTCACCGTGGTGCCGAACAGGCGCTGGTACCGCTCGTCATCGGGGTGTGCCACCAGGGCCACGCAGGCCGGCAGCAGTTCCGGACGGGTGGTTTCGATGTAGATCTTCTCGCCGTCGGGGGCGTGGAAGCTGATCCGGTGGTAGGCGCCGGGCTGCTCGCGGTCCTCGAGTTCGGCCTGGGCCACCGCGGTGCGGAAGGTGACATCCCAGAGGGTCGGCGCCTCGGCCATGTAGGCATCGCCGTCCCGCAGGTTCTCCAGGAACGCGCGCTGGCTGACGGCGCGGGAATGGTCATCAATGGTGCGGTAGGTGCGGTTCCAGTCCACGGACAGGCCCAGGGTGGAGAAGAGGTCCTCGAAGACCTTCTCATCCTCCACAGCCAGTTCCTCACACAGCTCAATGAAGTTGCGGCGGGAGACGACGTCGAAATCGCGCTGGTTCTTGGCAGCCTTGGCCGGGGGGCGGTAATCCGGGTCGTACGGCTTGGTGGGGTCGCAACGGACACCGTAGTAGTTCTGCACACGGCGTTCGGTGGGCAGGCCGTTGTCATCCCACCCCATCGGGTAGAAGACATTCTTGCCGGTCATCCGCTGGTAGCGGGCCATAACGTCGGTCTGCGTGTAGGAGAACATGTGCCCCACGTGCAGGGAACCGGACGCCGTGGGCGGGGGAGTGTCGATGGAGTAGACCTGCTCCCGGACCGTGTCCGGATTAAACGCGTACGTTCCCTCCTCGCGCCAGCGGGCGCTCAGCTTGGACTCGAGCCCCTCAAGGGCGGGCTTGTCGGGGACGGATACGGTCTTGGGTGCGTTGTCGGGCGTGTCTGTGCCCGGGATATGTTCAGCCATGCTTTCCATTCTTCCATGCAGCGCTATGGTCTGAGGCACTGTCCGGGCACGGTTCGCCGGCAGTAGCATCCCGGTATGGCGTCCACGAGCGAATCCCCGTCATGGAATGTACGTATCCGGCGGATCTACGCACCTCCCGACGGCGGCTTCCGGGTTTTGGTGGACCGGCTCTGGCCGCGCGGGGTGTCCAGGGAAAGGGCCAGCCTGGATGAATGGCTGAAGGACCTGGCCCCCAGCACCGACCTGCGCAAATGGTTCGGTCACCGGGAGGAGCGCTGGGAAGAGTTTGTCCAGCGGTACCGCGGCGAGCTGGAGCAGAATCCCGAGGTGGCGGACTTCAGTCTCGAGTGCCGGTCCCGGCCGGACACAGTGCTGCTGTTCGGGGCGCGGAATGAGAAGGAGAACGAGGCGGTGGTCCTGCGCGACTATCTGCTCTCCGGGCCCGCACCCGGGGCGTAGGGTTCCCGGGGTGCGGGTGCGGGCGCGGGCGCGGCGGGGCGGTGCCGGGTGTCCGTGCGGTGCCGGGTGTCCGTGCGAGGCCGGGGGCCCGTGCGGGGCCCATTCCCGGCCCAGGGGTGTCGGAGGCAGGGGCCGGCTTGTTGCCAGGGCCTCTCCGGGCCGAGGGCTCTTGGAATTTCCCACGCTTCGGTACGGATGTGGCTGCCGTGACCCCATCAGTAACACCAGCCCCGGAGTGTGGGAAGTTCGGGTAGGGAAGCTGCCGGCAGAGGGGAAAGGGGTCAGGTGCGACTGGCGAAGGAAGCCGACGGAGGTGGGAAAGTACGCAATTGTGGACTGAGCCGGCGGCCGGGAAGAACTCAGTTGCGACTGTCCCTCCACAGAGCAGAAGAATAGGCCACGATGCAGTCCGATCCTTCACATGACAGTTCACTGCTCGACTCGTGGTTGAGTGCGACGGCGAGGGTGGGGGAATGCAGGAACTCGAAGCATTCCTCAGGTCCAGGCACTGGCTGGCCCGGCAAGGCACACTGGTGGCAAACGGGTTTTCCCAGCGGCAGGTGGATGCGGCCGTGCGTTCCGGGTTGCTTCGGCGGGTTGGTCGGGGCCTCCTGGCGTTGGAGGGTGCCGATCCTGCCCTGCTTCGGGCGGCCCGCAATGGGGCATCGCTGTCTTGCGTGTCCGCAGCCTCCCTTTTGGACTGGTGGGTGCTGGCACCTCCCGGCCCGGTTCATCTCCGGTGCGACAGGGCGCTCACCCTCCCGGACACAGTGCTGCATCGGGGGCGCCGCTCGGGCCACCGGCTGATAGCAGCACCCCGGGAGATCGTCCGCGACGCATTCTGCTGTCTTCCCAGTGTGGAAGCCCTGGTGATCGCTGAGTCCGCCGTGGTCTGCAACGCCGTGGGGCTGGAAACCCTGAAACAGGAATTTTCAGGACTGAGGGACTGGAGAATCGCCCGACTGCTGGAAACGGTGCGCCGGACGACCGCTTCCCCTCTGGAGGTCTGTGCCCGTTTCCACCTCCTTGCCGCCGGTTTCCTCCCGCAGGAGGAGGTGATGCTGCCCGGAGTCGGCCGCGTTGACTTCCTCATCGACGGATGGTTGATCATTGAGATTGACGGCTACGCCTTCCACAGTGGGCGGACGGAATACCGGAAAGACCGGCAGCGCTGGAACTGTTCGACCTCCGGCGGATTGGTCACCTTGCGCGTTACTGCCGAGATGATCCTGCACAGTCCTGGCAGCTTCATTGAACTCGTACATCGCACGTGCAGGACCTGGCGTCCGCTCTACCGCGGTGGGGCCCGGAGGCGGCAGGTGGGGGCTTGGTAGGCCCTCGAACCGGACCGGCACAAACCGACCGGCCCCGGCAACCAACCGGCGCTGGGCAGGAACAGTCCCGCCCACGCCTAGGCTAAGCGGTCCGTAACGAACACGGGGCAGGCCGCAAACCGTGGCTAGAGTAGCTCACATGACTGAGATCACACCCAAGCGGGCAGTAGTTACCGGAGCAAGTTCAGGCATTGGAGCCGCCGCTGTACGGGCGCTCCGGGCCTCAGGATGGGATGTGGTCGCGGTGGCCCGGCGTGTGGACAGGCTGCAGGCGCTCGCGGATGAGACAGGCGCCGTCCCTGTGGCCGCGGACGTTACCGACGATGCGTCCGTGGCGCAGCTGGCGGAAACGGTGCTGGCCGGCGGGGGAGTGGATGCGCTGATCAACAACGCCGGAGGGGCCTTCGGGCTGGACTCCGTTGCCGGGGGCAGCATCAGTGACTGGCAGCGGATGTATGACGTCAACGTCCTCGGCGCACTGCGGATGACACAGGCATTCCTGCCGGCGCTGCGGGCCAGCGGCCGCGGTTCCGTCCTGCTGCTCACCTCGACGGCGGCCTCAACAGCCTATGAAGGAGGCGCCGGGTACTGCGCGGCCAAATCGGGCGAGGAAATGCTGGCCCGCACCCTGCGCCTGGAAGAGGCTGAACACAACGTCCGGGTGATCGAGATAGCTCCCGGGATGGTGAAGACCGAGGAGTTCTCCCTGAACCGGCTGGGGGATCCGAACGCGGCGGATAAGGTGTACGCCGGTGTCGAGAAGCCCCTGACCGCCGAGGACGTTGCCGAGGTCATGGCCTTCTCCCTGAACCTGCCGCACCACGTGAACCTGGACCAGGTGGTGCTGCGGCCGCTGGCGCAGGCAGCCCAGCACAAGGTCATCCGCACCGGCAGCTAATCCGTCCCCGCAGCCGGGCCGGCCGTCCCCGTGGCGGCGGCCCGGCCCGCGGCCCTGCCCGCGGTCAGGTCCGCGGTCAGGCCCGCACAGGCTGCGGTGCTTCGACAACCGGCGCGGGCGTGGCCTAAACTTGTGCGAAGCAGCTTCGACCCGGCTATCACCGGTGAGCTTCCGGAAGAACAGCCACCCCGCTCCGGCGCGGAGGGCCCAGTAGAACCGGACGGGTAAGCCCGTCACAGCAGTCAACGAGCGGCAGTCGCGCGTTCCCCGGCACTCAGCGGGGCACACACGGCGGCAAGCGAGGTGGTACCGCGGTTTACCGCCGGTCTTCGGGCCGGAACGGGACAGCCGCCCTCGCATCCTGAATTCCACAGCCAGATTTACTTGCCGCTAACAGGATGACGATTATGCCCTCTGTATACCCCAAGGCCAGCACAGGCGACGGCGCTGCCGTTCCCTCCTCGCCCAAGTTTCCGGAACTCGAAGAACGGGTTCTGACGTACTGGGACAAGGACGGCACTTTCCAGGCCTCCATTGACGCCCGTTCCGCCGGTCAGGATGGCGACAACGAGTTCGTCTTCTACGACGGCCCGCCGTTTGCCAACGGATTGCCGCACTACGGCCACCTGCTCACCGGCTACGTGAAGGACCTGGTGGCCCGCTACCAGACCCAGCGCGGACGCCGGGTTGAGCGCCGCTTCGGCTGGGATACCCACGGCCTGCCGGCCGAACTGGAAGCCATGAAGCAGCTGGGCATGAGCGACAAGGTCCAGATCGAGAAGATGGGCATCGACAAGTTCAACGATGCCTGCCGTGCCTCGGTTATGAAGTACGCCGGCGAGTGGCAGGACTATGTCACCCGCCAGGCCCGCTGGGTGGATTTCGAGAATGACTACAAGACGCTCAACGTCGAGTACATGGAATCGGTCATCTGGGCCTTCAAGACCCTGCATGACAAGGGCCTGACCTACAGCGGTTTCCGGGTGCTCCCGTACTGCTGGAAGGACGAGACTCCGCTCTCCAACCATGAGCTGCGCATGGACGACGACGTCTACAAGATGCGCCAGGACCAGACCGTCACTGTGACGTTCCCACTGATCGCCGGTGACAACGCGCTCTCCGCCGAGCTGGAGGGCGTCAAGGCCATCGCCTGGACCACCACGCCGTGGACCCTGCCCACCAACATGGCCCTGGCCGTCGGACCCGAGGTCAGCTACGCCGTCGTGCCCGCCGGCCCCAACGGCACCCAGGCCGGCGAAGGCCGCTTCCTGCTCGCCGAGGACCTGGTGGGCTCCTATGCCAAGGACCTGGGGTACGACGACGCCGACTCCGCCCGCGCGGCCGTTGCCGCTGTGCACCTGGGCAAGGACCTGGCCGGACTGCGGTACGCGCCGCTCTGGGACATCTACACCGACACGGAGAAGTGGGGGACGGAGAACGCCTGGCGGATTGTCACGGCTGACTACGTCACCACCACCGACGGCACCGGTGTTGTCCACCAGGCTCCGGCCTACGGCGAGGATGACCAGAAGGTGTGCGAGGAAAACGGCATCCCCGTGATCCTCTCCGTGGACGAGGGCGGCAAGTTCCTGCCCATGTTCGCGCAGACCGCCCTGGAGGATATCGCTGCCCTGCAGGTCTTCGACGCCAACAAGCCGATCACCCGCGCCCTGAAGGCCGACGGCCGGCTGCTGCGCCAGGCCAGCTACGAGCACAGCTACCCGCACTGCTGGCGCTGCCGGAACCCGCTGATCTACAAGGCGGTTTCCTCCTGGTTCGTGGAGGTCACCAAGATCAAGGACCGCATGGTCGAGCTGAACCAGCAGATCAACTGGATCCCGGACAACGTCAAGGACGGCCAGTTCGGCAAATGGCTGGAAAACGCCCGTGACTGGTCCATTAGCCGCAACCGCTACTGGGGCAGCCCCATCCCGGTCTGGGTCTCGGATGACCCCAATTACCCGCGCACCGACGTCTACGGATCCCTGGCCGAAATGGAAGCGGACTTCGGCCGGCTGCCGCTGAACAAGGAGGGCAAGCCGGACCTGCACCGCCCGTTCATCGACGAGCTGACCCGGCCCAACCCCGACGATCCCCGCACCCCGGAAGAGGGCCAGTCCACCATGCGCCGCGTGGAGGACGTGCTGGATGTCTGGTTCGACTCGGGCTCCATGCCCTACGCCCAGGTGCACTACCCGCATGAGAACGCCGAGTGGTTCGAAAGCCACAACCCGGGCGATTTCATCGTGGAGTACATCGGCCAGACCCGCGGCTGGTTCTACACCCTGCACGTGCTCGCCACCGCCCTGTTTGACCGGCCGGCGTTCCGCAACGTCATCAGCCACGGCATTGTCCTGGGCTCGGACGGGCAGAAGATGTCCAAGTCGCTGCGCAACTACCCGGACGTCTCCGAGGTGCTGGACCGCGACGGATCCGATGCCATGCGCTGGTTCCTGATGGCCTCGCCCATCCTGCGCGGCGGCAACCTGATTGTCACCGAACAGGGCATCCGCGACGGCGTCCGGCAGGCCATCCTGCCGCTGTGGAACGTCTGGCACTTCTTCAGCCTCTACACCAACGCCGCCAACAACGGCAACGGCTACGAGGCCAAGGCCCGCTACGACTCCACCGAGCCGCTGGACCGCTACCTGCTGGCCGCCACCGGCGACCTGGTGCGGGACATGACCGGCGCCCTGGACACCTACGACGTGTCCGTGGCATGCGAGATCCTGCGCGCCTACACCGACACCCTGACCAACTGGTACATCCGCCGCAGCCGCACCCGGTTCTTCGACGAGGATCCGCAGGCCTTCGACGTGCTCTACACCTGCCTGGAAACGGTCTGCCGGGTCGCCGCACCGCTGCTGCCCCTGATCGCCGAGGAAATCTGGCGGGGACTGACCGGCGGCCGCTCGGTGCACCTGACCGACTGGCCGGATGCGGACCTGTTCCCGAACAACCCGGAACTGGTCGAGCGCATGGACCTCACTCGCCGGATCGCCTCGGTGGGTTCCTCCCTGCGCAAGGGGGCAAACCTGCGGGTGCGCCTGCCGCTGTCCGAAATGACCGTCGTCGCCCCGGACGCCGAAGCGCTCTCCGGCCAGTTCGCCGCGATCATCGCCGATGAACTGAACCTGAAGAACGTGCGCCTGGTCGAGGCTGCCTCCGCAGATCCGGCCGAGTTCGGCATCAGCCAGAAGCTGGTGGTCAACGCCCGGGCCGCCGGCCCGCGCCTGGGCAGGAACGTCCAGACCGCCATCAAGGCTGCGAAGTCCGGCGACTGGTCGGTGGACGACGCAGGTACGGTCACCGCCGGCGGCCTGCCGCTGGAAGAACATGAGTACACCCTGGAAACCGTCGTGGAGTCCGGCGACGGCGAATCCGCGAAGGCGGTTGCAGTGCTGCCCGGCGGCGGCTTCCTGGTCCTGAACACCGAGGTCACGCCCGAGCTGGCGGCCGAAGGCGTGGCCCGCGACGGCATCCGTGCCATCCAGCAGGCCCGCCGCGACGCGGACCTGCACATCAGCGACCGCATCCGCACCACGGTTCGGACGGGGGAGGCCGAAGCCGAAGCGCTGGCGGCCAATGCCGAGCTGATCAAGAGGGAGACCCTGACCGGTGAACTGATTGTTGTCGGCGACCTGACGGTCACCGACGACGACAAGGACACCGACAAGTACATCGTCACCGTGGAGAAGATCTAATGAGTGCAGCAGACCGTCCGTCCGGATCCATTGACGGCTTCTCCGTGGAAAGCGTGTACGCCGAATTGCTCAGCCGTGCCCCGGAAAACAAGATGGAGCCGCGCATGGCTCCGCTGTTCCGGGCCATGGAGGTGCTGGGGGAGCCGAACAAGGCCTTCCCGATCATCCACATCACCGGCACCAACGGCAAAACGTCCACGGCGCGGATGATCGAGGCGGGCCTGCGCGCCTACGGGCTGCGCACCGGCCGTTACACCAGTCCGCACCTGACCAGCGTGACTGAACGGATCAGCATTGACGGCGAACCCGTCAGCGATGAAACGTTTGTCCGGATCTGGGATGAAATCCGCCCGTACCTGGACATTGTCGACGCCGAACTGGAGGCGGCAGGAGAGCCGCGGCTGACCTACTTCGAGGCTGTGACCATCCTCGGGTTTGCCGTCTTCGCCGACGAGCCCGTGGATGTTGCCGTGATTGAAGTGGGCCTCGGCGGAATCACCGATGCGACGAACGTGGGCGACGGACAGGTTTCGGTGGTCACCCCGATCTCCCTGGACCACACGGACCTGCTCGGTGACGACGTTGCCGATATTGCCTATGAAAAGGCCGGAATCATCAAGGAGAACGGGTTCCTCATCAGTGCCGCCCAGCCGATGGAAGCTGCGCAGGTGCTGCTGGAAAAGGCGCACGAGGCCGGCGTCCCGTTCCGGTTCGAAGGCGTCGAATTCGGCGTTGACTCCCGGGTTATGGCGGTGGGCGGCCAGATGGTCACCATCAACGGCCTGGCCGGACGCTACGAGGACCTCCTGCTTCCCCTGCACGGGGCGCATCAGGCGGAGAACGCTGCCGTGGCCGTGGCGGCGCTGGAAGCCTTCATTGGCGGCGGCACCAAGGAGCTCGACGTCGAACTGCTGCGTACCGGGTTCTCCACCGTGACCTCTCCGGGCCGCCTCGAGGTGGTGCGGACCGCCCCCACCATCGTGGTGGATGCCGCGCACAACCCTGCCGGGGCCAAAGCCACCGCCGAAGCGCTCCGCGAAGCGTTCAACTTCAGCACGCTGGTGCTGGTGGTCGGCATCCTGGCGGAAAAGGACGCCGTCGGCATCCTGAGTGAGCTGCGCGAGCAGCTGGGGGACCTGGTCAGCAGTGTTGTTCTCACCCAGTCCAGCTCGCCGCGCGCCATCCCGGCCGAGGAACTTGTCCAGGACGCGGTGGATGCCGGGTTCGCGGACGAGGACATCCAAGTGGAGGCCGGCTTGGACAACGCCCTGGAACGTGCGGTGGAAAAGGCCGAAGAGAACAATGACCTGTCCGGCGGCGTACTGGTTGTCGGATCCATCACCGTGGTCGCCGAAGCGCGCACCCTCCTCGGAAAGTAGGCAGCCGGTTATGGCAAAACTGACCAAGGCCCAGCGTGAATGGCGCCCGGGTATGCCCAAAAAGCGCCGCTCCGTGAAGGTTATGTTCGCCTCCACAGTGTTGACGCTGGAAGCCTTCGTGGTGCTGTTCGGCACCCTGGCGGTCTTTGGCCTGCACCGCGGCACCATCTCCCCGGCGCTGCTGCTGGGTGGCGGTGTGCTGCTGGCAGCAGCGCTGGTGGGCACCTGCGCCCTGTTGTCCAAGCCTGCCGGGCCGGTGATCGGCTGGATCCTGCAGCTGGTCATCATCGCCACCGGTCTCCTGGAACCCATGATGTTCCTGGTGGGTGTGCTCTTCGCCCTCACCTGGTGGTACGGGCTGCGGGCCGGAATGCGGCTGGACCGGGAAAACCGTGAACGGGACCGACAGCAGGCTGAATGGGAAAAAGCGCATCCGGGGGAGACCGGCCCCGCAAGCGGCCCGGAAACCGCTCCCGGCACCGACTAGGCTTAGACCAGACACCCGAACTTTCTAGGAGATACAACCGTGAGCACCGAGCGCACACTCGTCCTGATCAAGCCCGACGGCGTCCAGCGCCGCCTCACCGGCGCCATCCTGGCCCGGATCGAAGCCAAGGGCTACACCGTGGCGGAACTGAAGAAGACCGAAGCCACCCGGGCCATCCTCGAAGAGCACTACGAGGAGCACCAGGGCAAGCCGTTCTATGAGCCGCTCGTGGAGTTTATGCTCAGCGGCCCGATTGTTGCCGCTGTCCTGGAAGGCGAGCGGGTCATCGAAGGATTCCGTTCACTGGCCGGCACCACCGATCCGACGACGGCGGCTCCGGGCACCATCCGCGGCGACTTTGGCCGCGACTGGGGAACGGCAGTCCAGCAGAACCTGGTTCACGGTTCAGACTCGCCCGAGTCCGCAGCACGCGAAATCGGCATCTGGTTCAAATAGCCTGAGGTTCTCAAGGCCGGCACCGTTTGCGGTGCCGGCCTTTTCCGTCTCCTGTGCGCCGGACGCAGCGGGATCAGGGAATGAGGTTCTCGCTGCGCAGCCGCAGGAACAGATCCTTGAAAGCGTTTTCGGTGCGCCGGTAGCCGGTAAAGCCTGCCAGCCGGCTCTTGCTCATGTCCGTCAGTACCTCCACCTTGCGGCCCAGGTCCGCGTCCGTGTGCCACCACGAGGCCAGCCGCCCGAGGTCGGTTTCGGCCAGATTGTGCCGGACAGCCAGTTCCTTCCAGGTGTCACCCATTCCGGCCATCTGCTCCTCCAGCGGCCGGATGTGTCCCTCAAAGCCCTCCGGCTCAACGCCAAACCATTCAGCCAGCCGCGGCCACAGGCTGCGCCAGCGGAACACGTCGCCGTTGACCACGTTGAACGCCTCGTTGGCCGTCTCGGGGTCCGTGGCTGCCCAGAGCATGTGCTCGGCCAGCAGGCCTGCGTCGGTCATATCCGTGACCGAGTTCCACTGGGTTTCGGAGCCGGGGAAGACAAACGGCATCCCGAGTTCGCGGCAGAGGGTGGCCTGCGCCGCCAGTGTCTGGCCCATGTTCATGGCATTGCCAACAGCGAAACCGATGACGGTGTGGGCGCGGTGGACGGACCAGGCGAAGCCCTGCCGTTCCGCGGCAGCCATCAGTTCGTCTTCCTGCGCATAGTAGAAATTGTCCACCGGCAGCCGGGGCTCGTCTTCGGAGAACGGCGTGTCCGGCATCGGGCCCTCGCCGTACGCCTCAAACGGTCCCATGTAGTGCTTGAGGCCGGTCATCAGGGCCACGTGCTCCAACTGTGCATGGGTCAGCGCGGCCAGCAGGTTGCGCACCATTGCCGAGTTCACGGCAATGTTCTCCGCCTCCGTCTCCTGCCGGGACCAGGAGGTGAAAAAGACGTGGGTGGGCCGGGTGCCGGCCAGCGCTGCCGCCAGGCTGTCCGGAGACGTCAGGTCCGCTGCCACCGGTACGACGCCGGGGCGCGCCGGGTCGGCGGCGCCGCCGCTGCGGGACAGGGCCAGGACGGTCCATGCCTCCCGGGTGAGCAGGTCCACCAGGGCAGCACCGGCAATGCCGGTAGCCCCGGCTACCAATGCTGTGCGGGGTGTGGTTTGGGGTGGCTGGGCAGCGTTCGTTCGACGCATGGAACTCCTCTGGATGGTGCGGGACCGCCCGTAAATATCCTCCGGGCGGTTAAGGCGGGAACCGGAAACGGGTGCCGGAAATTCCGCACCGGTTAGCCGGTTACGCCTAAGCTGTGCCCATGGCACTCATTTATGACGCCGAGCTGCGTCCCGGCAAGATGGACCTTATTTCAGACTGGCTGCCCACAACGGTGTGGTTCCCAACGCAGGAACCGGTGACCGCGCAGAAGCTGTGTGCCTTCCGGTTTGACGATCCGGAAGGCGCCGTGGGGATCGAAACCCTCATTGTCGCAGCGGGCGGGGTGACGGTGCAGGTACCGCTCACCTACCGCGGTGCGCCGCTGGCCGGTGCCGAGCGGTTCCTCATTACCGAGATGGACCACTCCGTCCTTGGCCGGCGCTGGGTCTATGACGCACTGGGGGATCCGGCGTACGCCCAGGCGCTCGAAGCGGCGCTTTTTTCCAAGCAGGGCCAGGCAGCCCAGTACACCGAACAGAATGGCGTCCGCGAACTCCTGCCGGAATCCATGAAGGTACGCAGCAGCGGAATGCCGGACGGCGCCGAACTGGTGGATGCACCTCCGTATGAGCCGCAGGACTGGACCGTGTCCGTGCTGGAGCACGGCGGCTGGGAATTCTCAGTGGTCCGGCTGCTGGACCTGGACGGACGAACCGCACCGGATCCCTCACTGGAAGCCACCTGGCAGGACCAGGAGATACCTGTGGTGTTTGCCTGGGGAATGCCGGTTCAGGGCGGCCGCTAGCGCACACCGGCCGCGGGCTGAAAGGGGTTCCTAGCCGCCTATAAAGGAGTTGAGGAACCGGAAGAAGATGGATGCTGCCGTCGCCACCCACAGGAGCACGACAATGGCCCAGGCCCAATCGGTCAGGAACCGGACCAGCCCCGCAGAGGCGGGTATAACACCGGATGCCAGGTTGCGGATGGTGGTGAAGACAAACAGCGGGATCATGGCGGCCCAGACAACGATGCAGTAAATGCACAGCACGTAGATGTCGAAGAGCGCCTGGCTCCACAGCCAGACCACAAATGCCATGCCGAGGGTGACACCGATCTGCAGTCCGATCCAGTACCAGCGGGCAAAACGCGCACCGGCCAGCAGGCCCATGGCCGTGGTGATGACAACGGCGAAGGCGACTATGCCTATCAGCGGGTTCGGGAAGCCGAAGATGGAGGCCTGCCAGGTTTGGAACACCGTGCCGCAGGAAACCCACGGGTTAATGTCGCAGCTGGTGATGTAGCCGGCGTCCGCGTAAACACGCAGGCGTTCAATGACCAGGATTCCTGACGCTATCCAGCCAACCACTGCCGTAATCAGCAGCGTCCACATAAACGAGCGGCGTTCGCGGGGGACCGCTTCTGCTTCGCCGCCCCGAACGCGGGACGGTTCCGGGGATACGTTGCCCGGAGATGGGCGGGCTGCACTGGATGGCACGGAAGCTCCTTAGCCGAGTAGTTGTCTGCGTCGAGTCTATGCGTTGGGGAGGGCCAAAAACGCGGCCGTATGAGATAATGACTTTGGCTGATGGCGGAACCACATTCCGTCACCGGTCCAGCGACAGGCTTCCGGTTCTTCCGGTGATGCTTCCCATGTAGCTAGCCCATCAATCCGGATGGGAACCAGGGAATCCGCCGGCCAGACCTACCCATAGCCGAAACGTAGTTATCCGTTCCGCATAGGTAGCAGGAAAAGCGCCGCTGGTCTTCGAGTGATACCGCGCCCCACAGCTGGCACGACCTCGAATGACATCCAGACGACTTCCGGCTGGCGGGCAGGCTGCGATGCCACCGTACAGCCGACTCATTGCCCTTTGGCATTGGAATGTGGCCAGTGCCGCAGGGCCGGAGCATAGGCCTAAATGAATAATCCAGACATTGTGAATGACCAGAACGATGCCCTGAATGCTGAGGGCACCGCGCCGGTAAAGAAAGCGACCCGCAGCCGCCGCAAGTCCGTTCCGGCATCATCGCCAACGGCGTCTTCCGCCGCTGACACGGGTGCAGGAACCACCGCTGCAGCAAACACGCCGGAACAGTCCGCCCCCGCAGCGCCGCAGACGGACGTTCCCGCTGAGCCGGCGGCAACAGAAAAGCCCAAGCGGGTGCGCGCACCCCGCAGGAAGCCCGCCGCTGTCGAGACTCCCGCTGCCGAGACTCCCGCTGCCGAGACTCCCGCTGCCGAGACGCCCGCCGATGCGCAGCCGGTTGCCGCCGACAGCACCGAAGCATCCGCAGAACCCGGCGCTGAAGCGCCCGTCAAGGCAGTCCGGAGGCGCCGGGCACCGGCCAAAAAGGCACCGGCAGCCACTGACAGCGCCGCAGAAGAAGTGACCCTGGCAGCCGGACCGGCATCCACCAATACCGAAGCCCCTGACTCGGAGAACGCTGCAGCGGCTGACACCGCGCCGGCCACCCCGGTTACCGAGGAATCCACTGACGCTTCCGTGAGCGGCGACGCCGGGGACTCCGCCAAGGCGGCCCCCAAGAAGCGCACCCGCCGGCGGGCAAGCACGCCTACCGGACCGGCCCGCTCAGCTGAAAGCGCACCGGAAACCGTTGCCGCCGCGGAGCCGGTCCTGCCGTCGGCCGCCGAAGAGGCGCCGGCAGTGCAGGCTGAAGAAGACGCAGCGACAGAAGAAGCGGCGACAGAAGAAGCGGCGCAGACCAAAGAAGCAGCCGCCGCCGGCCCCACGTCCGCCCTGGATCCGTTCACGGTGCCGGAATCGCCTACCTCCGTTTTGTTCCATGCTCCCGACCTGAGCGCCGTACGTTCCGTACCGGTGGCCAAGCCGGCCGCCGCGGATGAAACAGACGAAGACGATGCCGCTGCCGATTCGGGCCGGTCCCGCCGCCGCAGCCGTCGTGGCCGCAGCCGCCAAGGAGCCGAAACCGAGGCCGGCACGTCCGGCAACAGCGAAGACGGTACTTCCACCGGCCCCGAGGACACCGGGTCCGACGGCGTAACGTCGCGCCGCCGCCGGCGCCGCCGCCGCGGAGACGCGGACCTGGAACTGACCGGGGGAGCGGATGATGATCCGCCCAACACGGTCACCCGGGTACGGGCACCGCGTGCGCATGCCGACGCACCGGCGTCGGACCGCGTCACCAGCGTCAAGGGCTCCACCCGCCTGGAAGCGAAGAAGCAGCGCCGCCGCGAGTCCCGCGAATCCGGCCGCCGCCGCCACGTCATCACCGAAGCCGAGTTCCTGGCCCGGCGCGAGTCCGTGGACCGCCAGATGATTGTCCGCCAGCGCGATGAGCGGATCCAGATCGGCGTCCTCGAGGACGGCGTGCTGGCCGAGCACTTTGTCTCCAACACCCAGCAGGACTCCCTGATCGGCAACGTCTACGTTGGCAAGGTCCAGAATGTGCTTCCCAGCATGGAAGCCGCCTTCGTCGACATTGGCCGCGGCCGCAACGCCGTGCTTTATGCCGGTGAGGTCAACTGGGATGCTGCCGGCCTGGACGGGCAGCCGCGCCGGATCGAACTGGCGCTGAAATCCGGTGATTCGGTCCTGGTGCAGGTCACCAAGGATCCCGTGGGGCACAAGGGTGCACGCCTGACCAGCCAGATCTCCCTGCCCGGCCGCTACCTGGTGTACGTTCCCGGCGGCTCGATGACGGGTATTTCCCGCAAGCTGCCCGACGTCGAGCGCAACCGGCTTAAGAAGATCCTCAAGGACCACCTGCCCGAGAACGCCGGCGTCATTGTGCGCACCGCGGCCGAAGGAGCCAGCGAAGAGGAGCTGATGAATGACATCAACCGGCTCCGCGCCCAGTGGGAGACCATCGAAGCCAAATCCAAATCCACCAAGACGCTGCCGCCGGAACTGCTTTACGGAGAACCGGACCTGACCATCAAGGTGGTCCGGGACGTCTTCAATGAGGACTTCTCCAAGCTTGTGGTTTCCGGTGACGAGGCGTGGGACACCATCGAGGCCTACGTGACCTACGTGGCTCCGGATCTGGTGGGCCGGCTCGAGAAGTGGACCAAGGACGAAGATATCTTCGCCGCACACCGCATCGACGAGCAGATCGCCAAGGCCCTGGACCGTAAGGTGTTCCTGCCCTCCGGCGGTTCCCTGGTGATCGACCGTACCGAAGCCATGACCGTGGTGGACGTCAACACCGGTAAGTTCACCGGCAGCGGCGGCAACCTGGAGGAAACCGTCACCAAGAACAACCTGGAAGCGGCGGAGGAAGTGGTCCGCCAGCTGCGGCTGCGCGACATCGGCGGCATCATCGTCATCGACTTCATCGACATGGTCCTTGAAGCCAACCGTGACCTGGTGCTGCGCCGCCTGGTGGAATGCCTGGGCCGGGACCGCACCAAGCACCAGGTGGCCGAGGTGACCTCGCTTGGCCTGGTCCAGATGACCCGCAAGCGGATGGGCACCGGACTGCTGGAGGTCTTCGGGGAGACCTGTGAGCACTGCGACGGCCGCGGCGTTGTCACGCAGGATGTTCCCGTGGAACACCGCCGGAGCACCAGCCACACGCCGTCGGGCCACAGCCACGCCGTCACCGAGGACAACCACCAGCAGCACCTCCGGCAGGAAAAGCAGACCCGGGGGGACCGCAAGCGGAACCGGAACCGGGACCGCGGACAGAACGCCGGTGCTCCGGCGACCGAGCAGCAGCCCGCCCCGGTGGAGGAACCGGTCCAGCAGGACGCAGAGCGCCAGGCGAAAGCCGAGGCCGCGCGTGCCGCACTGGCCAGCATTGCCGCAGCTACAGCCGCTGCCCATGAGGTAGTGGATGCCGCTGCTGCCGGCAACGGAGCAACCGACGAAACTGCGGCACCCGCCGGGAACGACTCCGACGGTTCCGATACCGAACCCGGAGCGGTCCTGAACATCCAGGGGGAGACGGTGGTGGTTCCGCGCCGGCAGCGCCGGCGTCCCGCCAAGCAGGAACCCGCACTGACGCTGGAGAGCCTCACGGAAGCCTTCAACGAGGTGGCTTCCGTCGTCGCTCCGGCTGCGCAGGAAACCGCCGGAGCGGACAGTGCAGTCTCGGACAAGGCAGTCTCGGACAGTGCAGGGCCGGACAGCGCAGCCTCGGATAAGGCAGCGCCGGCACACGCACCGGAGGTGAAGGCGCAGCAGCCCAAGGCCGTGCGCCAGGCACCGGCGCCGCAGCAGGAGCAGGCGCCCGTGCGCCGGGCACGCCGCCGCCGTGCAGCCAGCAGCCCGCAGGGTGCCGCTGAAGTGACGGCTCCGGCAGGGGACTCTGCGCCGCAGGTCCAGGCACGCCACACCGTGACGGCCGAGCCCCGGCAGCAGGCCGTCCGTCAGGAAACCGCGGGCAGCCCCGCTCCGGTGATCCTGGGCGTAGGCGTACCGGCTTCGGAGCTGTAGCCGCCTCCCCCCGAAACCGCCGACGGGCGGCCTGGTCCCCTCGGACCGGGCCGCCCGCCGCGTTTTAAGGCTGTTAGCGGCCGGCTTCGGCGCGTGAATGCCCGGAACCGCGCTTCCATGGGATAAAGTAGACTCCGAGCAGTGACACCGGAAGTCGGTGGCGGGGGCTCACCGTATATGTGCAGGGTGTATCCACCGAGCGCATTTGCGGGTTGTGGCCCCTTAGCGTAGCCTTGAACTTCGGTGCGAACGCCTTCGAATCCGTTTTTCGGTACAGGGCGTGACTGCATGGCGCAAGGCGGGCACAAATCTGGCCCCGCTAAATGCGCATCCAAGTATTAAACGTCGAGAGAAGTGAGTTCCCAAGTGGTGTACGCGATTGTCCGCGCTGGCGGCCGCCAAGAAAAGGTTTCCGTCGGAGACCTCGTAACCCTGGACCGCGTCCCCGGTGGAGCCGGTAGCACCTTTGAGCTGCCTGCCCTGCTTTTGGTTGATGGCGACAAGGTCACCTCTGCTGCACAGGACCTGGCCAAGGTTACCGTGACTGCAGAAATCGTCGAGAACTTCCGGGGTCCGAAGATTGTCATCCAGAAGTTCAAGAACAAGACCGGCTACAAGAAGCGTCAGGGCTACCGCTCCTCGCTGACCAAGGTCAAGGTTACGTCCATCAACTCCTGATTCTCCTGCCGGCCCCAGGGCCGGGAACGCGGGTGTGATCCCGCCTGAGGGTTTCAATATCAGTTAGTAAAGGCAGGCAAAGAAATGGCACATAAGAAAGGTGCGAGTTCCACTCGCAACGGTCGCGACTCCAACGCCCAGTACCTCGGCGTAAAGCGTTTCGGCGGCCAGGTTGTCAAGGCAGGCGAAATCATCGTTCGCCAGCGTGGCACCCACTTCCACCCGGGCGAGGGTGTTGGTCGCGGAGGCGACGACACGCTGTTCGCCCTGGAAGCAGGAGCAGTTGAATTCGGCAGCCGTCGCGGCCGCCGCGTCGTGAACATCGTGGCTGCTGCAGCCGCCGAGTAATCACCGGCAATTAGCTTTTCCGACGGGGCGGGCCTTGATGGCCCGCCCCGTCGTTTTTTAAGCCAAGTAGAATTGGCATGATCAAGAAGTTCCTTTGAAGGAGAACCATGGCCAGTTTTGTAGACCGCGTAGTGCTGCATGTTTCGGGCGGTACAGGCGGCCATGGTTGCGTGTCCGTCAAGCGTGAGAAGTTCAAGCCCCTCGGCGGACCCGACGGCGGCAACGGCGGCGACGGCGGCGACGTCATCCTGCGCGTGGACGGCCAGACCACTACGCTGCTCGACTACCACCACGCTCCGCACCGCCACGCCACCAACGGCGGCAACGGTATGGGTGACTGGCGTGCAGGCAAGACCGGCGAAACCCTCGTGCTCTCGGTTCCGGACGGCACCGTGGTGAAGAGCAAGGACGGCGAAGTCCTCGCGGACCTGGTTGGCCAGGGCGCCGAGTACATTGCCGCTGCCGGCGGCCAGGGCGGCCTGGGCAACTCGTCCCTGTCCTCGCAGAAGCGCAAGGCTCCCGGCTTCGCCCTCCTGGGCATCCCGGGGGAGGAGCGGGACATTGTCCTGGAGCTGAAGTCCATTGCCGACATTGCTCTGGTCGGCTTCCCGTCAGCCGGTAAGTCCTCGCTGATTGCGGCGATGTCAGCGGCACGCCCCAAGATTGCGGACTACCCCTTCACCACCCTGATCCCGAACCTGGGTGTGGTGCAGTCCGGCGATGTCCGCTTCACCGTGGCCGACGTGCCCGGGCTGATCGAGGGCGCGTCCGAGGGCAAGGGCCTGGGGCACAACTTCCTGCGGCACGTGGAACGCTGTGCGGCACTGGTGCACGTGTTGGACTGCGCCGCACTGGAAACCGACCGGGATCCGATCGGTGACCTTGAAATCATCGAGCAGGAACTCGAGAAGTACGAAGTGGACATGAGCTACGCGGGCGCTGACGGCGACGTCGTACCGCTGAACCGCCGTCCGCGCCTGGTCGCGCTGAATAAGGTGGATGTGCCGGACGGCCGCGACATGGCCGAATTCGTGCGCCCCGAACTGGAAGAGCGCGGTTACCGCGTGTTTGAAGTATCCGCAGCCAGCCACGAAGGCCTGCGCGAGCTCGGTTTCGCCATGGCCGCGATTGTGCAGGAAGCCCGCGACTCGGTCGAGCAGGCTCCGCCGCGCGTCCAGCCGCCGGTCCTGAAGCCGCGATCGGTCAACGGCAAGGGCGGATTCAGCATCCGCCGCGAGGAGCGGAACCTGGAGCCCCTCTTTCGTGTCCTCGGTGAAAAGCCGGTCCGCTGGGTGCAGCAGACCGACTTCACCAACGACGAGGCCGTGGGCTACCTGGCAGACCGCCTGGCCAAGCTCGGGGTGGAGGAACGGCTGTTCAAGGAAGGCGCCAAGCCCGGCGACGCCGTAGTGATTGGCGAGGGCGACGGCGTGGTCTTTGACTGGGAGCCGACGATGATCGGCGGCGCGGAACTGCTCGCAGCCTCGCCGCGTGGCAGCGATATCCGCATTGAGGAATTCTCCCGCCCCACCCGCGAGGAGAAGCGCGAAGACCACCAGAAGCGCAGGGATGCCCGGGCTGCTGCCCGCGAGGAGCTGGAAAACGAGCGCCGGGCCGGTATCTGGACGGAATCGGTCAACTACAAGCACTCGTCCCGGCCGGCCGACACCGAGGGTAATGAAGCGGACTAAAGGCTTCACACACCGGCAGGCGGCCGGAACTAACGCATAGGCTGGGCAGGATATGAGTGAACACACCGAATTCGCCGCTCCTGCCCGCCGTGCGCTTACCTCCCGGTCCGGACTGGCACGTGCCCGCCGCATTGTCGTCAAGGTCGGCTCTTCCTCCCTGACCTCCGTGGTGGGGGGAATCTCCGATACGGCGCTGCGTTCCCTGGCCGATGTGCTCTCCGCCCGGCACGCCCAGGGAACGGAGATTATCCTCGTCTCGTCCGGGGCCATCAGTGCCGGACTGGCCCCGCTGGGGCTGAGCAAACGCCCCACCCAGCTGTCCTCCCAGCAGGCTGCCGCCAGCGTGGGCCAGGGACTGCTGATGGCCCGCTACACCGCAGCTTTCGGCGAGCATGGTGTCACCGTAAGCCAGGTGCTGCTCACCATCGAGGACCTGATGCGCCGTGCCCACCATGCCAACGCCCACCGGGCCATGGAGCGGCTGCTGAACTTCGGCGTGCTGCCCATTGTCAACGAAAACGACGCGGTTGCCAGCCACGAAATCCGGTTCGGCGATAATGACCGGCTCGCCGCCCTCGTGGCTCACCTGGTCAAGGCCGATGCCCTTATCCTGCTTTCCGACGTCGACGCACTCTATGACGGCCCGCCTGCCGAAGGTGCCCGCCGCATTCCCGAAGTGACCGGTCCCAGGGACCTTGCCGATGTCCGCATTGGCCGCGTGGGCAAGGCCGGCGTGGGAACCGGCGGCATGGCCACCAAGGTCGAAGCCGCAACCATTGCCGCGGAGTCGGGCATCCCGGCGCTCGTCACGTCCACGGCCAACGCCGCCGCTGCCCTGGCCGGAGAGGACGTGGGCACCTGGTTCACCACCCGCGGCCGCCGCCAGTCCATCCGGCTGCTGTGGCTGGCCCACCTCGCCCGGATCCAGGGAACCCTGGTGCTGGACGACGGCGCCGCCCGGGCCGTGGGGGACCGGCACCGCTCACTGCTCGCCGCCGGAATTGTTGCCGTCAAGGGCTCCTTTGAGCCCGGTGACGCGGTGGCCCTGCAGGACGCCGCGGGACGCGTGATCGCCCACGGGCTGACCAACTACGGATCGGACGAGCTGCCTTCCATGCTGGGCCGGTCCACCCGGGAGCTCTCCCGCGAGTTGGGACGCGGCTACGAGCGCGCCGTAGTACACGTCAACGACCTCGTTCTGCTGCGCCAGCAGCAGGCACCGGCCCCCGAGACGGACGCCGGTACTGGACCTACACTGGGGGAATGACTTCCGTGAACACATCTGAAGTGAACACAGCGAACCTGGAAACGCCGACCGCCGGCAGCAGCGCGGATACCGGCCTTCCGGAATCCGGTGACACCGGCGTCGAGGCACAGGTAAATGCCCTGGCCGACAGGTCACGCAGCGCGGCCAGGTACCTGGCCCGTGCCAACCGGGCCTGGAAGGACCGTGCCCTGGTGCGGATCGCCCGGACCGTGGAGGAAAAGCAGGAAGCCATCCTGGCAGCCAACGCCAAGGATGTTGCCGCGGGCCGGGAGAACGGCACCTCCCAGGCGCTGCTGGACCGGCTGTCGCTCACCCCGGAACGGATCACGGCGCTGGTTGGCGCCTTGGAGAACCTTGCCGGGCTGCCGGATCCCGTGGGGTCCGTGGCCCGCGGGCAGACCCTGCCCAACGGCCTGAGGCTGCGCCAGGTGCACGTGCCCATGGGCGTGGTGGCCGCCATCTACGAGGCACGCCCCAACGTCACCCTGGACATTGCCGGACTCGCGCTAAAGAGCGGCAACGCCGTGATTCTTCGCGGCGGCTCTGCTGCAGCTGCGACAAACGGCGTGCTCGTGGACATTATCCGCGACGCACTCGAGGCCGAGGGACTGCCCGCGGACGCGGTACAGAGCGTTGACCGGTTCGGCCGTGAGGGAGCGAACATCCTGATGAAGGCCCGCGGGCGGGTGGATGTACTGATCCCGCGCGGCGGGCGGTCACTGATCCAGTCAGTGGTCACCAACGCCACGGTCCCCGTGATCGAAACAGGGGAGGGCAACGTCCACATCTACCTGGACCGCAGCGCGCCGGTGGAGATGGCCGTGGACATCCTCCTCAACGCCAAAACGCAGCGGCCCAGCGTCTGCAACACGGTCGAAACCCTGCTCATCCACCAGGACGCCCCGGCAGCGGCCGATGTGCTGGCCGCACTGGCCGGGGCCGGGGTGCGCCTCCATGCCGATCCGCGCGCCATGGCACTGCTGCCGGCGGGAGTCACCGCCGAGCCTGCCGACGACGGCGACTGGGGGCGCGAATACATGGATATGGACCTGGCCGTGGCCGTGGTCGGGACCATGGACGAGGCAGTGGAACACATCCGCCGGTGGACCACGGGACACACTGAGGCCATCATCACCAATGACCTGGCCAACGCGGAACGGTTCATCGCCGATATTGACTCGGCCGCCGTCATCGTCAACGCCTCCACACGCTTCACCGACGGCGGTGAACTGGGCCTGGGCGCGGAGGTAGGCATCTCCACGCAGAAGATGCACGCGCGCGGACCCATGGGGCTGAAGGAGCTCACCACCACGAAATGGATCATCCAGGGCGACGGGCACACCCGCGCCTGACGGACCCGCAGATGCTCTCCGGCCGCCCCCGGTGGCGTCCGGCTGCGATGTGCAGCGCGTTACGCGTACCATTGACTTAGAAACCGACCCCGCCGGCTACCCGGCGACTACTGCTCTCTAGGGGAGATACATGCTGATCCAGCTTACGGGCGCCGTGCTTACTGCTGCGGAAATGGCCGAGGAACACCACGTCGAACTGCCGGCGTCACCGTACGTCTACGGCGGAGTGATCTTCGCGGCGTTCCTGCTGATGATGCTGATCACGGTGTCCTTCACCAACGTCGGCAACCGGCATGAGGCAGAGGCAGAGCACGTAGATCCGCAGCGGCAGTTCCCCAACAAGCACGATCACGGCCAGGCCATTCAGGACTGACCTGACACGTGGAGTCAGCGGAGGCGTTCTTCCCCATGGGTGAACCGCAGAGCACCGATAGGAACGGTACACCCAGGGTTCGCCTGGGCGTGATGGGTGGAACCTTTGACCCGATCCATCACGGCCACCTGGTAGCGGCCAGCGAAGTGGCGTCCATGTTCAACTTGGACGAAGTCGTTTTTGTGCCCACGGGCGAACCGTGGCACAAGCCGGCCGCCCAGCAGGTCAGCCCTGCTGAGCACCGGTACCTTATGACCGTGGTAGCCACCGCCTCCAATCCCCGCTTCACGGTCAGCCGGGTGGACATCGACAGGCCCGGCCCCACCTACACAATCGATACGCTGCGTGACTTAAAGGCGGCCCGGCCGGATGCCGAACTGTTCTTTATCACCGGTGCCGATGCCATGGCCCAGATCCTGTCCTGGAAGGACATCCAGGAACTGTGGTCCCTGGCGCATTTTGTAGGCGTGACCCGTCCCGGGCATGTGCTTGAAGACGTCGGCCGCGAGGATGTCTCGCTGATGGAGGTGCCGGCCATGGCCATCTCCTCCACGGACTGCCGACGGCGGGTGGCTGAGGGGAAGCCGGTCTGGTACCTGGTACCGGACGGCGTGGTTCAGTACATAGCTAAGCACCGCCTCTATGCCCCCGCCGGCCAGGCGGCAAACCACGTGGAAACCAAAACAGAACCAGTAGCGTAAACACACATACCGGATGGGTAGGAAATGACTAACGGTCCAGAGTCTGCAGAAGCGCCGAGGCGCAGCCGTAGGGCGGCTGACGCACCGGTGGATTCGCCGGCCGGCCCGCGGGAACGTGAATCCCAGCAGCGTGCCCGCGACCGCGAAGCACTGCGTGCCTACAAGGCGCTGGCCGAAACGCCGGAACGCAGTGACTCCGGAACCGCTCCTCCCACCCGCCGCCAGCTTCGGCTGCAGCAGCAGCAGCGGGCTGCAGCGGCGAACACCAGGTCCTCAGCACCGGCGGCGCTGGGCGGGAATGACGCCGTAGCACCGGTTCCGGAAGCGACCTCCGTCCCGGAACCGTCGAAACCGGCGGCCGCTGCTACCTCCGCTGACGCGGCGCCCCTGCGCCGTGAACGCCGCCGCCAGCCGGCTGCCGATGCTGCCAGGGAACAGGCTTCCGAGGGCCGGACCAGGGCTGAAACCGGACCCGATGCATCCGCCCGCGGTGGTTCAGCGCAAGAGGCTGTATCGGCAAAGCCCGTGCATGCCGGGGAGAAGACCGACTCGCCGAAGACCCCCGGGAAGCCGGCGCACGGAGTCGAGTCCCGGCGTCGGGCCCGTAATGCCGGTGCGGGTTCTGCTGCCCCGGCAGCGGACGGCCCCGAAACGGAAAGCCCGGCGGCGCCAACCGCCGAAGCCCAGACCCCTGAAGCCCAGACCCCCGAAGCTCAGACCCCTGAAGCCCAGACCCGCTCAGCCCGGGAAGGCAAGGGCCGGCCCGGAACCGCCAAGCCGGCCAAGGGTGCCGCGGGTGGTGAGACCGCCGGTGATCCCAACGCCGACATTGCCGGCATGACCGTTGAGCAGGCACTGGCCGCCCGCGAGGCACTCGAGGGCCAGGCCCGTAACCAGATCGCCGCCATGGAAGCCATGCAGGCGGATGATCCGCACGCGGTTGACCTTGAACTGCTGGCGCAGCAGAAAGCCCTGGCTGAGCGTGCAAAGGTCCTGAACCGCCGCACGGAGGCCATGCAGAAACTCTCCCGGGAAAACGAGGAGCGCAGGCCTTCCTCCAACGATCCGTCGACGGCGCACAATCTGGCCATGGTCACACCGCTGGAGTTTGTGAAGGTGCCCGGGATGGAACATCCCGTCATGAAGGCACCACCCACCTCCCATGTGCCGATTGTGACGTCATCCACTCCCAAGGCGGATGCCCCGCCGGCGCGGTCCCTTCCCGTGGTCCCGGGCAAGGCGCCGACCAGGCAGCCTGCGGGCGCCCCGCGCCGCACTGCGGACGCCGCGGATGTGCGGCATTCCCGGATACTGGCCCGCGCCGATGCGCTGGTGAATCCGCCCCTGGCGTCCGAAGAGGCCGCACGGCCCGTCGGTGCCCGCAACGCCTTCGGCCTGGACCCACTTGATGTTATGACGGCCGGACTCGGCCGTACCCGGAAACTGCGTTTTGCCGTTTTCGGTGTTGCAGGTCTGGGCACACTTGCCCTGATCGTCGGAGTACTAATGATCGTCGGCGGCCTTGGCGGCTGACCGATTACACCAAGGAGAACCACTTTGAGCGCCACCGAATCATCCATCGCCATTGCACGGGCGGCGGCCAAAGCGGCGTCTGCCAAGATTGCCGATGACATTGTTGCTATCGACGTCAGTGAACGGCTTGCCATCACCGACGTTTTCCTCATCGCCTCAGCCTCGAACGAACGCCAGGTCAACTCCATCGTTGACGGCATCGAAGAGGAACTGTCCAAGATGGACCTCAAGCCGGTCCGCCGCGAAGGACGCAGCGAGGGCCGCTGGGTGCTCCTGGACTACGCAACTGTTGTAGTGCACGTCCAGCATGAGGAGGACCGGGTGTTTTACGCACTGGAGCGCCTGTGGAAGGACTGCCCGGCGGTTGACCTTCAGCTGGAAGACGCCCCTGCGGGCGGCGAGTAAGCACAGAGCATGAGTGCCCCTGCCCCCTGGGATCCCGGGTCCGCTTCCCGCCGGCTGGTGTTCTGGCGGCACGGGCGTACCGAGTGGAACCGGGTGGGACGGTTCCAGGGCCAGCAGGACATTGCCCTGGACGCGGGCGGTGAAAGGCAGGCGGCCCACGCCGCGCAGGTGCTGCGCCATCTGCAGCCCGATGCCATCATCTCCTCCGACCTGGGACGTGCCCTGAACACGGCCCTGGCCCTGGCCGCGCATACGGCACCGGCGGTAGTTCAGGACAAACGGCTGCGGGAGACCTACGCCGGGCAGTGGGAAGGGAAAACCTTCGCCCAAATAGCCGAGCAGGACGCTGCGATGCTGGCAGCTTGGTCTGCCGGTGTCGGCAGCGTCCGCGCCGGCGGCGGCGAAACACGTGTCGACGTCGGCATGCGCGTTGCAGAAGCGGTGAACGAGGCCGTGCAGGACGTGCCGGCCGGTGGAACCCTGGTGGCCGTGAGCCACGGGGGAGCGATCCGCGCGGGGATCTGTGCCCTGCTCGGGCTGCCCACTGAATCCTGGGCAGTCATCTCCGGTGTCTCCAACTGTCACTGGTCAGTGCTGCAGGAAACCCCGGACCGGCATGGCCGTCCGGCCTGGCATCTGACCCAGCACAACGTGGGCCTGGACTCCCTCCCCACCGGACCGGTAGAGGGCTGAAAACCCCGCCGCACGGCCCGTTAAACCGGGCCCGGGCTGGATTTTGCGCTCCTGCCGATTTGTACTAAGGTAGAGGAGTTGCTTCGCCCCGGTCACCGGAAAAGTGAGGCGAACAACTCAAGTTTTGGGGCTGTGGCGCAGCTGGTAGCGCACCTGCATGGCATGCAGGGGGTCAGGGGTTCGAGTCCCCTCAGCTCCACCAAAACCTTCGGGAAACCGAAGGGTTTGCGGTGGAAAGAAATCCTCTGGATTACTACAACACTGAAATATTTGGGGCTGTGGCGCAGCTGGTAGCGCACCTGCATGGCATGCAGGGGGTCAGGGGTTCGAGTCCCCTCAGCTCCACCAAATATTCATGGAAAGTGCCTCGCCTTCGGGCGGGGCTTTTTTATTGCCGGAATGCCCCGGCCCCATGCGCGGCCGCTGGTCCGGATGGTGGCTGAGGTCACACATCCGGTTCACCTGGGGCCTATCCCTTCCTGTCCAGCCGGTCTAGGCTACTAATTGTCATAGTGACAATAAATAAGGACGTGGACGCCATGGACGCAATACTGGACTGGATGAATGCCCCGGCAGCAGATCTGCTCGGAGCGCCCGTCAGCTGGATAGAAGTTATCGGGTTTGTTACCGGTGCGGCCTGTGTCTACGGCGTCGCCCGGCAGCGGGCATGGAACTGGCCAATCGGCATCATCAACAACGTAGCCTTTATGATCCTGTTCTTCGGGGCCGGCCTCTACGGGGAGACCCTGCTGCAGGCTGTGTTCGCAGCCGTCTCCGTATATGGGTGGTACAACTGGGTCCGCGGAGCCAGGGAGACCAACTCCACCGGGGACCTGCCGATCCGGGACGCAGGCCCCAGGGAGCTTGCGTGCGGGGTGGGGGCCGTAGCCCTGGCCACGGTGGCCATAGCCATGATCCTCACCCATGGAACCGACTCCGAGGTTCCCTGGCCTGATGCCTTTGTCCTTGCCGCATCGCTCCTGGCCACCTACGGACAGGCCCGGAAGATTTTCCAGCACTGGTACGCCTGGATTGTCATTGATCTGGTCAGCATTCCGCTGTACTTCTCCCGGGGCCTGAACCTCACCGCAATCCTGTACATGGGATTCCTGGCCCTCTGTATCTACGGGCTCGTTGATTGGAAGCGCACACGCAATGCTGCGGCCCCCGCCGCCGCGGCAGGAAAGGTCCCGGCATGAACCGCTATGGCCAGGGCGTCATCATCGGCAAGTTCTACCCGCCCCACGCCGGCCACCGGCACCTGATCGCCCGTGCAGCGGAGCAGTCGGACCGGCTGGCAGTGGTAGTGCTGGGCAGCCGGTTTGAAAGCATCACCTTGGAGGACCGGGTGAAGTGGCTTACCGCGGAATTCGGGCAGGGGAACGTCAGCGTCGTCGGCATGCCCAATGATGCCCCCGTGGACTATTCCTCGGCGGCCATGTGGAAGGCCCACAACGAGTCGCTCCGCCTGGCCCTGAAGATGCATGGCATCACCTCAGTGGACGCGGTCTTCAGCTCGGAGGAGTACGGCTGGCAGCTCGCCGGCGACTTCGGTGCGGCCCATGTGCCGGTGGATCCTTCCCGCGTGACCCACCCGGTCAGTGGCACTCTGTGCCGCGATGACCTTGCCGCGGCCTGGCCCAACATTATTGAAGCGGCCCGGCAGGATCTGGCCGTCCGGATCATTGTGGTGGGCGCACAGTCCACCGGCACCACCACCCTTGCCCGTGCCCTGACAGCGCACTACCGCTCCCGCTATCCGGAGCTTGCCGACGTTCCGGAATACGGCCGGCAGTACACCTACGAGAAGTTCGCTGCGGCGCAGGCTGCCAGTCCGGGGTCCGCGCTCTCCGACATGATCTGGACCGCCGCGGACTTTGCCCACATCGGTGAACGGCAGAATCAGCTGGAAAACGATGCAGCGGCCCGGTGCCCCCTGGTCATAGCCGACACCGACGTCATCACCACCGCACTCTTCGAACGCGTCTACATCGGTGAACAGAGCTACGGGTCCTACCGCGCCGTCGAGCAATTGCCCCGACGCGATCTCTACCTCGTTACGGACCACGACGGCGTTGCCTTCGAGGACGACGGGTGGCGGGAAGCCGGGCACCCCCGGGAAGAGATGACGGAGTGGTTCAAGGAAGAGCTCACCACGGCCGGACACTCATGGATCCTGATGTCGGGGGACCACGCCGAACGCCTGGCCACGGCCACCCGGATCACTGATCTGATCATCGAGGACCGGTTCCGCTTTTCGTCCCCGCCCTGGGCCACGCGCACGGTACTGGCAGGAGTCTGATGTCTGACGATGAATACCGCTTCCTCAGGGACTATGACCCGCGGGCCTACCCGTCGGTTGCCCTGGCAGCGGACCTGGTGGTTTTCGCCGTCTCGGCCGGAACGCTGTACACGGCAATGGTGCGCCGCCGCGACCGGCCCTGGGAGGGGGCCCTGGCCCTGCCCGGTGGCTTTGTGGGACCGGAGGAGGACGCCCTCGAGGCAGCCTGGCGTGTGCTGCGGGAAAAGACCGGCCTGGAGCTGGGGGAGCACCGCGCCCACGTTGAGCAGCTCGCGACCTTCAGCTCCCCCCGGCGGGACCCGCGCATGCGCGTGGTATCTGTGGCGCACCTGGCGCTGCTGGAAACCGACGGCAGGGCACTGCCGGTCCTGAGCGCCGGCACAGGGACCGCAACGGCGCAGTGGATGCCGGCGTACGACGTCCTGGCCAATGAGAAGCCGGCCTTCGACCACCGGGACATCCTCACGGCTGCCGTTGAACGGCTCGCGGGCAAAATCGAGTACACACTTACCGGTGCAAAGCTGCTCCCGGAGGAATTCACGCTGAATCAGCTGCGCCGTGTCTATCAGGCCGTGTGGAACGTTCCCCGGCTTGATCCCGGGAACTTCACCCGGAAAATGGCGGGCGCGCTGCACGATACGGGCCGTAAGGCCGGCCGGGCCAAGGGTGCACCGGCCACCGTCTACACGGTTGCGGACGAGCACCTGAGCCCGCCCCTGGTCCGGCCCGCACGAAGGGACTAGGCGCAGCCCGCTGTCCGGGCGGGGCTGCGCGGCAGCTGTTTCCGGCCGGTTATGGCAGGCTGGGCGCATGAGTACTGGACCTTCTGCGCCGGGCGGAGCGGGCCGGCCGCCGCGCGATTCAGGAGACGCCTGGACGACGGCGCCGGATGGCCGGCGTTACTGGGGCCGGTTCGGTGCGGCGGGGCTCCTCGCTTTTGATCCGCAGCGCGGAATCCTGCTCCAGCACCGGGCGGGCTGGAGCCACCACGGCGGGACCTGGGCGCTGCCCGGGGGAGCCAGGCACCGGAATGAATCGGCGCAGGCCGCTGCCCTGCGTGAAGCCGCGGAGGAGGCAGGGGTACCGCAGGCGTCGATCCGTCCGCGGATGATGAGCGTCCTGGACCTTGGTGTCTGGACGTATTCCACCCTGCTGGGGGACGTGGTGCAGGCCTTCGAGCCGGTCATCAGCGATCCCGAGAGCCTGGCGCTGGAGTGGGTGCCGGTGGGGGAGGTGGAGTCCTTCCCCCTGCACCCTGCGTTCGCGCGCTCCTGGCCGCGTCTTGCCGCACTGCTCCAGATCCGGCCGGTGGTAGTGGTGGACGCAGCCAACGTTATCGGCTCCGTCCCTGACGGATGGTGGAAAGACCGTGCAGGTGCCGCTGCCCGGCTGCTGGCCGCGGTCGGGGACCTGCAAGCGCGCGGGATGCCGGGTCCGGTGCTTGATCTGCCGGAAGGGCTCTGGTTTCCCGGGTTCGTGGTTGTTGTGGAAGGGGCGGCCCGCGCGGTCGCCGAACCGGAACCGCCGCTCCGCCTGGTCCGGGCGGACGGATCCGGGGACGACGCCGTCGCCCTCCTGGCCAATCAGCTGGCCGGGAGCGGACACCGTGTCACGGTGGCCACCAGTGACCGGGAACTGGCCGAACGCAGCCGCCGGGCGGGCGCTTCGGTCATGAGTGCCGGTCTGTTCCGTGAACGGCTTGGGTATTAGCGGCCGGTTAGGATGCCAGCGGCCTCGCCGGCCGCGCTGCCAGACCGGCCTGCTTCCCCTCCGCGGTGCGGGGCGAAGTACGGTGCAGTGCAATTCCCGCTACGAGCAGGCCCTGCCCGGCGCAGTACGTCAGCATCACCATGCCGCTTGTCCAGTCCGGCATGGCCTCCGGCATAAAGATCCGGAAGGAGAGGATGGTGTCCGAGGCGAGGAACAGCAGGCCGCCCGAAGCCACTGCCTTGCCGCAGCGGGCCGCCGTCGCCGCCGTTCCGGCCAGCACAATTCCGTACGCTGCCACCGCCGGGGCGAGGGAGCCGAGGGCCGGCCACAGCGCCACCAGCATGGCTATCCACCACAGTGGAAATACCAGTGCCCAGCGGGGAAAGGGCCGGTCCGCGATGTGTCGGGTCATGAGCCAGATGTAGCAGATATGGGCGATCCCGAAGGATGCCAGCATTACCGGCAGTTCCGGTGCAAAGGGAAACAGGGTTGCTGCCCCGTCACCGAACCAGGAGAACAGCAGGGCTGCCAGCAGCAGCACTGCCGGCACCGCGAGGGAGCGCCCGGTCCGGGGACCGGCTCCCCGGAATGCCCAGACTGCGCCGACCGCCAGCAGCGGCATCAGGGTCAGCTTTGTCGGATCCGCTATGTCGGCAGCACCGGCGAACCTGGCACCCACATGGATCACGGAGAGCGCAATAAAGGGCACGAAGCCCCACCACCATCTCCGGGGGAGGGAAGGGGTCCGATCATGGGCGGGCATTGATGTCACGAAGGTTCCTTTGGCTCGGGCTGCCCCCATCCTAGGGTGCGGCCGGCTGGATAACGGGCAGGCGGAGTGGAGCCGCATGCTGCGTCGTCATGGCCCCAGCACCCGGTCGAGATAGGCGTTGGCAAAAACCCGGTCCGGATCCAACCGGTCCCGAACCGCCAGGAAATCCGTGAAGTGCGGATACCGGCCGGCCAGGTCCGCCGCGGTAAGGGTATGCAGCTTCCCCCAGTGGGGCCGCCCGCCGTGTGCCAGCATCACCTCTTCGACGGCGTCGAAGTAGTCCCGGTACTCCTCCCGGTAATACCGGTGTACGGCAATGTAGGCGGTGTCCCGTCCGTGGGCAGTGGATAGCCAGAGTCCGTCGGCCGCCGCCCAACGCACTTCCACCGGAAACGAAATCCGCCACCGGCGCTCCCGGACCAGCTGTCGCAGGGCCGTGAAGGCGGACTCCAGCCGTGCCGCCGGCAGGGCGTACTCCATTTCCCGAAACCGCACCGTGCGCCGCTGCGCAAATACCCGCTCAGAGGCGTCAGCGTACTCCCGGCCACCCAGCATCCGGGCGGCTGCGCGGTTCACTGCCGGAATGACTGCCGGCGCTGCCCGGCCTGCGGCGCAGGTGGCACGGAAGACGGTGTTGGACAGTACGGTCTCGTCCAGCCACCGCCCCGCAGGGGACAGCGGCCTGCGCTGTGCCGTGCCCGGCAGGCGGGTATTGGTTTTAGTGGCGGCGCGGTCTGTGTGGGGAAACCAGTAGAACTCGAAATGATCCGCCGCCTTCACCCGGTCCGTGAGTCCGGCAAGGACCTCCCCCAGCGGTTCGGACCGTTCTTCGGCGCGGAGGACAAAGGCAGGTACACATTGAAGGGTCACATCGGCAATCACCCCGAGCGCACCCAAGCCCAGTGCGGCGGCCGGAAGCAGCGGATCATCGTGGGTCAGGTCCAGAAGCCCGCCGTCAGGCTGGACCAGGGTCAGGCCGCGGACCTGCGTTGAGAGCCCGCCGAACGCCGCACCGGTACCGTGAGTGCCGGTGGAGATGGCGCCGGCGAGTGACTGCCGGTCGATATCCCCGAGATTGGGCATGGCCAGCCCATAGGGTGCCAGCAGCGCCGGGACCTGGTACAGCCGGGTGCCGGCCAGCAGCCGTACCCTGCCCGTTTCGGTGTCTGCACTGACCAGCCCCTGCAGGCCGTCCAGGTTCAGCTGGACTCCGTCGGTGGCGGCAGCAGCCGTAAAGCTGTGTCCGGCGCCCACCGCCTTCACCCTCAGTCCGGCAGCTGACGCCCGGGCCACGCTGCGTTGCAGATCTGCCATTCCGGCGGGACGTTCGCTCCGCAGCGGTACAGCGGTGACGTTCCGCCCCCAGTTCCGCCACACGTTATCCACGCTCACAGGAACGCCTTCCCTTCGCCACGGTAGGTGGGCAGCACTCCGACTACCTCCCCGGACTCCACCAGATGGTATTCATTGACGTGTTCGGCCGGCTCACCGCTCTTGGGGTGGCGGAACCAGACCCGGTCCCCGGGGCGCAGCCGACGTGCTTCACCGCCGCGCAAAGGGGTCTGCACTTCACCGGCTCCTTCCCGCGGCAGCAGGCTCAGTCCCGGCGGCCAGACAGGCTGCGGGACGCGGGATGCTCCCGGGGGTCCGGAACCGATCCACCCTCCGCCCAGTATGGTGGCGGTATCCGGTGCGGGCCGGCGCACGACGTCGAACGCGAAGGCCGCCGCGGGGGCGGGGGAGAAGGAACGGTAGGTATCAAAGAGGTGCCCGGCAAAAAGGCCGGACCCCGCGGTGATCTCGGTCACGGAGGCATCTTCGCGGGTTGCCTCCACGGAGCCGGTGCCGCCGCCGTTGACGAATTCAAGATCCGCCAGGTTCCGCAGCTCCCGGGCAATCCTGCCCCGCCGCGCGCGGAGCTCCGCCATGGACCGGGACTGGATGCGGCGCATCAGGGCATTTCCCGCCCGGGCGCCGGGAACGGCATCGCCCACGCCGGCGACCTGCGCTTCGTACATCATCAGGCCCACCAGTTGAAACCCCGGGCGGGCGGCTATCCGGGCGCCCAGCCCCACGGCGTCGTCCGGACGGTGCAGGGGAGAGCGGCGGGTTCCAATAAAACCCAGGACCGGCGCCTGCCAGGACGCGTCCACATCCAGGCAGATCCGCACAGGCGCGCGCCGGCCGGGGGGAGCCAGGGAATCCACCAGGTCCAACTGGGATTCCTCATCCACCATCAGGGTTACCCGTGCAGCGAGCCGGTCGTCACCCAGCAGGCGGCTCAGGGACGCACGGTCCGTGCTGGGATAGCCCACCAGGACGTCAGCACAAGTCTCCGCCAGCCATAAGGCCTCCGCCAGTGTGTAGGCGAAAACGCCGCGGAACCCCGGAGCCCGCAGCAGGGACTCAATAATGCCGCGGACACGCAGTGATTTGCTGGCGATCCTCAGCGGGACGCCGTCGGCACGCCGAACCAGGTCAGCCGCGTTGAAGCGCAGGGCCTCCATGCCCAGCACTGCCACGGGCGCCGGAAGCCCGGCTGTCGCATCGGACAGGGAAGGCCAGTACGCCGCGGGAGTCAGCCAGGGGCGGGGCGGGGCACTGCTGCTTTCCTGCGCGGACTGCGGAAAGAACTGCAGTCCGCCTTTCCGGCTTCCGCCGCTGACGTCGCCGGCCATATGCCCTCCTCCGTTTGGAACAGCCTAAACGCAGTGTCCAGCGGTGCGGAGACAGGCGCGCGGACACCCCGGGAGTCAATACGGCGGCGCAGATTACGGAACGGTCACAGCGAAATACCAGCATTCCGGGTTAGGGTGGTCACATCTACAGAACGAATCCGTTCACCACCTCGGCTGGGAAGTCGCAGACGACCAGAAGGCCGAATGAGCATAACCGCACCCCCCACTGCACCCGTAAATGATGAGCCGAGTGAAAAGAAGCCCCGCCGGGCCAGTATCACCAGCACCTACTCCGGACTGCTTAAGGCCGTCCGTGACGAGGGCCTGCTGAAGCGCCGGCGGTCTTTCTACATCACCACCGCCGCATTCCTGTTCGCCGGACTTATTGCCGCTGCAACGGGATCATTCTTTATTGGGGAAAGCTGGTTCCAGCTGCTGATCGCCGCCGCACTGGGGGTGCTGCTGACCCAGCTCGCTTTCATTTCACACGAGGCTTCGCACCGCCAGGTGTTCGAATCCGGTCCGGCAAATGACCGGGCAGGCCGTTTCCTGGCCAACGCAGTGGTGGGCATCAGCTACCAGTGGTGGATGAACAAGCACAGCAGGCACCACGCCAACCCGAACACCGTGGGCAAGGACCCGGACATCGAGATGGACACCATCTCCTTCCTGCCGGAACAGGCCGCGCGGCAAAAGGGTTTTATGGCATGGTTTGCACGCCGGCAGGGATGGCTGTTCTTCCCGATTCTGATGTTTGAAGGCATCAACCTGCACGTCACCTCCATCCGGCACCTGTTTTCCAAGAACGCGGTCAAGGGCCGGGCCTGGGAAATCACCGTTGTCCTGCTGCGGCTGAGCCTCTACCTGGCAGCTGTCTTCTTCTTCCTTCCCGTGGGTATGGCGTTCGCGTTTATCGGTGTCCAGATGGCAGTGTTCGGCGTGTACATGGGCGCTTCCTTTGCCCCGAACCACAAGGGCATGCCGATCATTCCGAAGGACTCCAAGGTGGACTTCCTCAGCCGGCAGGTGCTGACCTCACGCAACATCGTGGGCCGCGGCATGAACACCCTGATGGGCGGGCTGAACTACCAGGTGGAGCACCACCTCTTCCCCAGCATGCCCCGGCCGCACCTGGCCCGGGCCAGCGAACTGGTCAAGGAACACTGCGCCAAGCACTCCATCCCCTATACGGAAACCACCCTGCTGCAGTCCTACGGGATTGTGGTGAAGTATCTGAACAAGGTGGGCCTTGCCGCCCGCGATCCGTTCGACTGCCCGGTGACAACGAAATACCGGGTCTAACGCAGGGAAGCCGATGCGGCCGCCGGAAACGGCGGCCGCCCGTTTCTGACAGACTGGGAAAATGGCACACAACACGACGGACCGTCCCGCCGGGAAAACCCCGGTTGCCCACCTCGGTATGCGCCTGGAGGATTCCCTGCATGCGTGGCGTGAGGAACATGCCCGAAAGCGGGGAGACGTTCAGACTGTCCTGCCGTTCACCGGGTACGGTTCCACCACCTGGGTGCGGGTGCTGGGCCGCGTCGTCCTGGCCAAGCCCGGATACTTCCGCGGAAACGAAAAGTCCCTGGCGTCCAAGGCCATTGCCGACGGCATCCGCGGCTGGCGCAACTTCATCAGCCCCCCGGTCAACAAGGCCACCATCACTGTTCAGGTGGGGGACAGCAAACACGTAGTCACCGCGGACCGCGGCGGCGTGATTGATGTTCGCCTGCCAGCGCAGATGGAGCCCGGCTGGACCACCGTGACCCTGCATTCCGAGGACGGGGAAGAAACGGTGGCCCCGGTCTATGTGGTGGATCCTGCGGCCAGGGTGGGTGTGGTTTCAGACATTGACGACACCATCATGGTCACCGCCCTGCCGCGGCCGATGCTGGCAGCCTGGAACACCTTTGTGCTGGATGAACACGCACGCACCCCCACCCCCGGCATGGCCGTGATGATGGACAGGCTCGCCCGCCAGAATCCGGTAGGCCCGGTCTTTTACCTCTCCACCGGAGCATGGAACGTGGCAGCAACACTGACCCGTTTCATCACGCGGAACCTTTACCCTGCCGGCCCCCTGCTGCTCACCGACTGGGGCCCCACCACCGACCGCTGGTTCCGCAGCGGCCAGGCACACAAGCGCACCCAGCTGGCCCGCCTGACGGAGGAATTCCCGGACATCCAGTGGCTGCTGATCGGCGACGACGGCCAACATGATGAAGAGATCTATGCCGCCTTCGCGCAGGAACACCCCGACAAGGTGCGGGCTATTGCCATCCGCCAGCTCTCCGCCGGCGAAGCCGTCCTGGCTGGCGGACGGACGGGCCGTCCCGGCCAGACACCGGTTGACGTGCCGTGGATCTATGCACCTGACGGGGCGGGAATGTCACGGCAGCTGGCCGAGCTGGGCCTGCTCACCGAGGCCGAATAGGGGGAGGGGCCGCGCCGCGGGTCCGCCGCGGAGTCAGGCCCGGTCCGCCTTGGTGACCGCTACTTCCCAAACCGTGCCTTCGGTCCCGGTGGCCGTGATCTGCAGTTCACGCTCACCCGTCGTTATGTCCTGTTCCAAGCCGCTGATGTCCATGGTGGTGGTATGGGTCAGGCCCTCGGTCATGGGGCAGGTCATCTGCACAAAACCGATCCGCGCAACCTCTACCCTGATGGTGTCCTCCCGGTCGCAGGCCACCTCGAACTCAAGGGCCTCCGAATCCGTGGTGAGTCCTTCGACCGTCATGGAGCCGGGCGCGCCGTCGTCGTTGGTCTTGATCCGCGTGACGAGCGGGCCCCTGTCCCGGGGTTCAGCGGCAGGCGTACCGGTCACCGATCGGGTTTGCTCTGTCACCGGGACTTCAGTGGCGGCGGTGTCCGTGGAACCGCCGTCTGTCTCCATTCCGGAACATCCGGAGGCGGCCATGACGGTCACCGCCATGGCAGCGAATATCGTGCCTGTACTCCTGTGCATTTTCGCTGGCATTTGGTTCCCCCTGTACTCGGGAGGCCCACCATAAATGTCTGCCCGGATTCACGGGCGGCCGACCCCAACGGATGGTGCGTCAACTTTCCACTATGTAGTGCGAGTCTGCCACTGTGCGGAAAAGTGTCAACCGTTGCCTGCGGGTGCAGGGTTCCCTGAGGGCCGCCCTTCCCAGCGCTGCTGCGGCATTCAGACATTGGAAAGAATTGTTCCCGATGTCCTGCAACTACTGTTCGGCCACCGTACTAACGGTGCGCAGGATGCGGCGAAGGTCCATGGCCATTGCCGCGGTGGCATCTACCGGACTGTCGGCGGAACCCGAGGTGTTCACCAGGCGCACCAGCTCGACCAGGGACTCGGTGGCCGCCGCATGCTCGTCGCTTTCCGGATCCCAAACCTCCACGGCTTCAGCGCACGCCGCCACGGCCCTGGCCAGCGGCTCGGCCAGCGGCGCCGGGACTGCCACGTTCTCCGGGTTGCGCCAGATGGCGTCCGTGAGCACGTCTGTCATGTCCTTAACGTGTGCCGTTGCGCGCTCCATCGCCCGCAGGGCCCGGTAGTCGGCGTCGAAGTCGCGCCGGTACTTGCGGCTGCGGATATTTCCGTGGCGGCTGCTGTCAGCCAGTTCCACGGCCTCCCGAACCTCGCCGGTAAGCCCGTCCAGCTCGCTTTCGCGACGGGACCATTCCTCATGCTCCGGCGGCCAGGTTTCTCCTAGGGCGCTGCCCATGTCCCGCAGCTGCCTGGCAAGTGACTGGCGCAGGGCCACGAGTCCGTTCACGACGCCGTTCAGGTGCAGCGGCGGGAACACGGTGGCGTTGACGACCAGCCCGACGACGACTCCGACCAGCATCTGCACCATATAGCCGAAGGAATACCCGTCCGGATCATCACCGCCTAGTACCAGTACAAACAGTGCGGCGACAGGCACGTAATCCCGGCCCGAGGCGCCCAGATGGGGCAGGCCGGCCAGCAGGACGCCGAGTCCCACAATCAGGGAAATGGTCAGGACATTCGGGGCACCGAAGAGCAGCGCGCCCAGGGCCAGGGCCATGCCCACCACGAGACCGGCCAGGGTCTGCAGGCCGGTTCGCAGGGAACCGAAGACGGTGGGATACATGCTCACCAGCGCGCCCAGCGGTGCGTAGTACGGGTACTGTGATGCCACCCCGGGGACGTGCGGGGCCAGGGTCCAGGCAATGCCGACGGCGATGGCAGCCTTCAGTGCGAGCTGAAGGCGCGTGTAGCGCAGGAAGCCGGTAACCCGGTTGGTGACGGCACTGAATGACCGTTTGTAGAGGGACTGTTCGCCGGTGGTCATTAGGCCAGTATTGCCCCGGCGGTGCCGGGACGACGATTTTTCAGCCGTCCCGGCTGCCGGATGTGGGCAGCGGCACAATGCTCCGACTGCCCAAAACGTCCGCCAGCCGGTCCAGGAACAGGCGCACCTGCACGTTCTGTTCGTGAATAAGAAGGGCGAAAATGCTGCGGGCCAGCCGGATCTCCGGCACGTCCAGCACCACCGTCCCCGCGGGCCGGTTCAGCATGGCCAGTTCCGGCACCAGGGCCGCGCCCAGGCCTGCCGCGGCCATGGCCAGGCTGGCGTTGAAGTCATCGCACCATGCAGAGACCCGGGGGTGCAGGCTGCAGCTGGCAAACAGCCGCTCAATCACCAGTGCATCCGGCGTGCCGGGATGATGCATGATCCAGGGCATGCCGGCGAGCTGCTCGGCAGTGACTTCCGCGCCGTCGCGGATTCCCCAGGACTCCGGCAGCACCACCCTGAAATTGTCATCCCCGAGCCACTGGCGGCTGATCGTGGACGGCCAGGCAAGTCCGCCCTGACCCACCTGGTACACCAGTGCGACGTCCAGGTCCCCGCCGGTGCGCAGTCCCTGGATGGTTTGGGCAGGCTCGGCAACGGAGAGCTTCAGGCTGATGCCCAGCTCCTGCCAGCCGGGGGAGGAGAGCAGCTCCGGCAGGGCGAACGTGGCGAGGCTGGGAAAGATACCCAACCGCAGTTCGTGTCCGGTGTCCTGGCCGGTCCGCGCAGCTGCGGCCAGAAGTGCGTCCATGTCCGTCAGCACCTTCGCGGCGTGCCGGGCCATCACAACGGCGGCCTCAGTGGGGGAGGCCGTGCGGGCAGAGCGGACAAACAGCTGGGTGCCCGTGTCCCGCTCGAGGGCGGACATCTGCTGCGACACGGCGGAGGCGGTGTACCCCAGGCGCAGGGCTGCGGCGGCGAAGGAGCCGGTACGGAGCACCTCAAGGAGGGTCTTCAAATGGATCGGGTTCACCATGCCAGCTCCTTCTTCGTTGCCCCGGGGCGTCGACCACAATATCTAGTGTTCGGGGGTACTAGAGGCGACACGCCCACGGTACGCGACACGCAAGCATCTTGCCGATCTCGTCACATGTGCATTCGGTTCTGCACAGGCTGTGGAGAACCCTGCCGGAACCGCGTAAACCTCACGAATACCGCGGTAATCCCTGTGCACAAACTGTGGACGAAGACCCCCTGTAATGACATACTTGTAATACATCATGTGGGGGTTCCCCCTAGAGGTGCGCACTAGATGTAGTGTCTGGGCAGGTAACTGGATGTAGTATCTAGGAACAGACTTCGAGCTTCACAGAAAGCTCCCGCATCACCGCAGCAACAGACTTCACCCGGCTACAACCAGCAACCAAAACCCAGCAACAGAACAGCTTTCACAGCTTCACTAGGGGAGACCAGACCATGACCGTTACGGTTTACACCAAGCCCGCCTGCGTTCAGTGCAACGCCACCTACCGCGCCCTCGACAAGAAGGGCATTGTGTACCAGAGCGTGGACATGTCCCAGGACCCCGAGGCCCTTGAGCGCGTCCGTTCCATGGGCTACATGCAGGCCCCCGTTGTCGTCACCGAGCAGGACTCCTGGTCCGGCTTCCGTCCCGACAAGATCGAAGAGCTGGCCCAGGCGCAGGTCTCCTCCGTCGCCTAAGAATCCCACGGGCCCTGCGGCCCACGGTTTCCCTTAGCAGCACCTCGCATCACCGCACCATGCACCACGCACCACCCGCGCAGAACCCGTCAGGAGCGCAGCAACCATGACACTGGGGATGGCAGACCAGGCCGGCATTCCGGCAGAGGCATCCGCAGAAGAGAGGCACCCGGAAACGGACGCGTCCCTGATTTACTTCTCATCGGCCTCCGGGTACACCCGACGCTTTGTACAAAAGCTCGGGGTCCCCGCGGCCCAGCTCCCGCTCCACACTCCCCGGCCCACCCTGCTGGCCCGCCGGCCCTATGTGCTGCTGCTCCCCACCTACGGGGGAACCGCAGCACAGCCGGGGGCCGCGGCCAAGGGCGCCGTGCCCAAACAGGTCATCAAGTTCCTGAACAACGAGCGCAACCGCTCCTTGATCCGGGGAGTGATTGGGGCGGGCAACACAAACTTCGGGGACTCCTATTGCCTCGCGGCGGACATCATCGCCGTGAAATGCCAGGTCCCCGTGCTGTATCGATTTGAACTCATGGGCACGTCCGAGGACGTCGCCAAGGTTAACGAAGGATTGGAAAAGTTTTGGACACATCAGTCGCAGAAGCCGGCATGACAGCCTCCAAGGAGCTCCCCGAGGCTTACAAGGACCTGGGCTATCACGAGCTCAACGCCATGCTGAACCTGTACGGCAAGAACGGCGAGATCCAGTTCGACGCCGACCGCGCTGCTGCGCGCCAGTACTTCCTCCAGCACGTTAACAACAACACGGTGTTCTTCCACGACCTGGAAGAGAAGCTGGAATACCTGGTGAAGAATGAGTACTACGAGCGCGAAACGCTCGACCAGTACTCCATGAACTTCATCAAGGACCTTTACCAGCGTGCCTACAAGAAGAAGTTCCGTTTCGAGACCTTCCTGGGCGCGTTCAAGTTCTACACCTCCTACACGCTGAAGACCTTCGACGGCAAGCGTTACCTGGAGCGCTACGAGGACCGCGTGTGCATGGTTGCGCTGCACCTTGCCCGCGGCGACGAGAAGCTGGCCGTGCAGATGGTGGATGAAATCATCGAGGGCCGCTTCCAGCCCGCCACCCCCACCTTCCTGAACGCCGGCAAGGCCCAGCGCGGCGAGCTGGTCTCCTGCTTCCTGCTGCGCATCGAAGACAACATGGAGTCCATTGGCCGCTCCATCAACTCCGCACTGCAGCTCTCCAAGCGCGGCGGCGGCGTGGCCTTCGCGCTGACCAACATCCGCGAGGTCGGCGCGCCGATCAAGCAGATCGAGAACCAGTCCTCCGGCGTGATCCCCGTGATGAAGCTCCTCGAAGACAGCTTCTCCTACGCCAACCAGCTCGGTGCCCGCCAGGGCGCCGGTGCCGTGTACCTGCACGCCCACCACCCGGACATCAACCGGTTCCTGGACACCAAGCGTGAGAACGCGGACGAGAAGATCCGCATCAAGACCCTCTCCCTCGGCGTCGTCGTTCCGGACATCACCTTCGAACTGGCCAAGCGCGACGAGGACATGTACCTGTTCTCCCCGTACGACGTCGAGAAGGTCTACGGCATGCCGTTCTCCGACATCTCGGTCACCGAGAAGTACTACGAGATGGTGGACGACGCCCGGATCAAGAAGACCAAGATCCGTGCCCGCGAGTTCTTCCAGACCCTTGCCGAGATCCAGTTCGAGTCCGGCTACCCGTACATCATGTTCGAGGACACGGTAAACCGTGCCAACCCGATCGACGGCAAGATCATCATGTCCAACCTGTGCTCGGAAATCCTCCAGGTCTCCGAGCCCACCACGTACAAGGATGACCTGTCCTACGACGAGACCGGCAAGGACATCTCCTGCAACCTTGGCTCGCTGAACATCGCCAAGACCATGGACTCCCCGGACTTCGGCCGGACCATTGAAACAGCCATCCGTGCGCTGACCGCTGTCTCGGACATGAGCCACATCGGCTCCGTTCCGTCCATTGCCAAGGGCAACGACCAGTCCCACGCCATTGGCCTGGGCCAGATGAACCTGCACGGCTACCTGGCCCGCGAGCGGGTCCACTACGGTTCCGAAGAGGGCATCGACTTCACCAACATCTACTTCTACACGGTGGTCTACCACGCCGTGCGGGCCTCAAACCTGCTCTCCATCGAGACCGGCCGCAAGTTCGCCGGCTTTGAGCGGTCCAAGTACGCCACGGGTGAGTACTTCGAGAAGTACATCAACTCCGAATGGGTACCGCAGACCGAGCGGGTGCGCGAACTGTTCGCCGGCGTGAAGATCCCGACCCAGGCTGACTGGGCCGAGCTGCGGGATTCGGTGATGGCCCACGGCATCTACAACCAGAACCTGCAGGCCGTGCCGCCCACCGGCTCGATCTCCTACATCAACAACTCCACCTCCTCCATCCACCCGGTGGCGTCGAAGATCGAGATCCGCAAGGAAGGCAAGCTGGGACGTGTCTACTACCCGGCCCCGTACCTGACCAATGACAACCTGGAGTACTACCAGGATGCTTACGAAATCGGCTACGAGAAGATCATCGACACCTACGCCGCTGCCACGCAGCACGTGGACCAGGGCCTGTCCCTGACGTTGTTCTTCAAGGACACCGCCACCACCCGCGACATCAACAAGGCGCAGATCTACGCCTGGCGCAAGGGCATCAAGACCATCTACTACATCCGCCTGCGCCAGCTCGCCCTGGAAGGCACCGAGGTTGAGGGCTGCGTTTCCTGCATGCTGTAAGGCCTGCACCAACCGCACTCCCTCCCCGGAACTTTTGAAGACAAGGAATCATTCATGACCGAGAAGCTGAAGCTGATCGACCACGTGCAGGCGATCAACTGGAACCGCATCCAGGACGAGAAGGACGTAGAAGTCTGGAACCGTCTGGTCAACAACTTCTGGCTCCCCGAGAAGGTGCCGCTGTCCAACGACGTCCAGTCCTGGAACACGCTCACCCCGGAAGAGCAGCAGCTGACCATGCGCGTGTTCACCGGACTGACGCTGCTGGACACCGTCCAGGCCACGGTTGGCGCCGTGTCCCTGATCCCCGATGCGCTCACCCCGCACGAGGAAGCGGTCTACACGAACATCGCGTTCATGGAGTCCGTGCACGCCAAGAGCTACTCCTCGATCTTCTCCACCCTGGCTTCCACCAAGGAGATTGACGAGGCGTTCCGCTGGTCCACCGAGAACGAGAACCTGCAGAAGAAGGCGCAGATTGTCACCGAGTACTACCGCGGTGATGATCCCCTGAAGCGCAAGATTGCCTCCACCCTGCTGGAGTCCTTCCTGTTCTACTCCGGCTTCTACCTGCCGATGTACTGGTCCTCCCGGGCCAAGCTGACAAACACTGCAGACCTGATCCGCCTGATCATCCGCGATGAGGCCGTGCACGGCTACTACATCGGCTACAAGTTCCAGCGCGGACTGGAGACCCTGCCGGAGGAACGCCGGCAGGAACTGAAGGACTACACGTACGAGCTGCTCTTCGAGCTGTACGAAAACGAAGTCCAGTACACGCACGATCTTTACGACGGCGTCGGCCTGGCCGAGGACGTCAAGAAGTTCCTGCACTACAACGCCAACAAGGCGCTGATGAACCTTGGGTACGAGGCCATGTTCCCGTCCACCCTGACGGACGTGAACCCGGCCATCCTTTCCGCCCTGTCCCCGAACGCCGACGAGAACCACGACTTCTTCTCCGGCTCCGGTTCCTCCTACGTGATCGGCAAGGCCGTGAACACGGAAGACGACGACTGGGACTTCTAGTTCCGTTTTTCAGCACCCGGGTGGTTGGCTGCTGAAGAACTAAAAAATCCGCAGTAAAAACCCGCGGCACCGGATCGAAAGGTCCGGTGCCGCGGGTTTTTACTATGAGCTGACAACTTAGTTGGCCAGTGTCAGGCAACTTACTGAAGCCCGGCGGCCGGGTGGCGGTGATCATCGCGGCCGTCTCGGAGCTGCCGGGTGACGGCCAGGCCCAGTGTCCACCACCGCGGGAGGGGAGATTCAGCGCGGCTCTGATCCGCAGTACATTTTGACATTCCAGTCCCAGAAACTGCCGTTCCGGATACATTCTGCCTTGTACTCAACTCCGTCGTAAGTGATTACTTCCTGGGATTGGCCTCTGGTGTCTATATATTCGAACCACACCATTTTATCTTCAGTTACAAAGCAGGTCTTGGACGACGAGAGAAAGCCGGAATCATCACATTTCGACATTTTCATGCTATTGCCTGAAGAATCCTCGTACTCCCAATCTCTCTTCCTTCCGCTGTCTGGTGCGACTTCCCTGACCCTGTGCTCTGAGGTGGCGAACTCTGCGGGGACAGGGAGCCGTTCATCAACCGCACGGGTTTGATCGGAGAAAAGTATAGCGACAGTAATCACAGCGCTGACCGTGGCGATGAGGAGTAGGAACTTAGTGAAGGTTTTCAATGCAATCTTCCGGTGCGGGGACTCAATAAAGGCGATGCTTGATTCCCTCAAGGAGTGCCAGCCCTAAAATATTGATGTTTCTGGAGACTCTGAATATTCAGCGCTTGCAGTCGCGGCTGCTCTTTGTGTCTACATGTGTGCGGCACAGTCAATGAAACGCGGCGGGATTCGGATGCCCAGGCGACGAGCCTGAACCAGGGGCATCTCCCGGGTGTGCCTAGACGCACGACCGCCCCGCTCGGTCCCAGAAGGCTCCGGGCGGGGCGGGGCGATGGGGCGGACGCCTGTGCAGAGTTCCGTTTCCCTTCGGCGGCCTGGGGTGCAGTGGGATCTACAGGCCGGCGGCAGCGATGACCGGGCGCATTTCGTCGGCAAAGTCCGCTTTGTTGAGCGCAACATGGCCGGCGTGGGGTGCACGGAAAGCCGGTCGGCTGTCGCCGAACGCCTTGCTGAATGCCTGGTAGGTATCGAAACCGAGGCAAATAACGGGGACTTCGGGAGCGGCGCCGATGATCTCCATTTCCCGATCAAAGACAGCCGTCATCAGCTTGTTGATACCGGCTTCGTATTCCGGACCGCCCGCCTTGAGCTTGTCTTTAAGCTCCTTCGAGTTTCTGGTTGGAAGTCCCTTGTAAAAGTCGGTGATGTAGGCACCCTCCAAGGGCGTTCCAGCAGTGCCGTAGGCCGTCAGGTAGTCACGGCTGCCGCAGTGGAAGTTTGCCCAGGGCTGTCCGGCACCCGCACCGGGTGCGTGCGTCCCGCTGTTGAAGCCAAGCAGGATGACGTTGTTATGGATGATGTCCTTGAGGGCGTCGTAGGATTCCACCACCGTCATGTCCTGGGATGCCTTTACGGGGCCTACATCTGTGCGCTTGCTCCAGACGGCCCAGCTCGCGTGCTGGCTGAAAGGGCCGCCCGGTTCTGAGACAAGCCAGTCGGGAGCTTCGATTTTGCCGAAGACGTCCTCTGTCATAAGTGTCGAGAATTGGCTTTCCGAAATCATGCTTCCCCCATTGTGTAATTTTTCGGCGTGGGCGCCATCCTAACGCGTTCGCCTGTCTTTCCTCTGCTGGACCTGTGCAGCGCCCTTATTGCCGGCGCACTCGTTGCGGGGGCTTCGCGTCCGATCAGCGATTACCTCCTCGTAATCAGGAGGCTGGTCGGCGGCAGCCCAGATGGACTCCCGGCAGAACGGTTGGCCAACGACACTGGAGGCTGACCATCTATCTCGGGATATGGCTAAGTAATGCGGAATCTCATAAGCACTGCCGCGGCGGGCCTTCGAGGCCTGCTGCGGCGCGTTGCTTTAACCCAGCTATGGTCAGGCTGTGATGGGGGACGTTGCACGCACCCGTCAGCGTCTTGCCGCCGTGCTCGAAGCCGGGGGATTCAATCACTTGCGGGCCCCGTCCACAAACCAGGAGGGCACCTAGGGCAGCCGGCCGGGGCGCAGCAGCGAGGGGTCTCCCGCCCGGGCAGGGTCTAGCGGGACCGGGCTGATCAGCACCGCAGGTCCCCGCTGCAGCAGGCCGCTGCTCACGGGCCGGCAGCGCAGCCCGCCCCGGCCCCGCATCGCCTTGTGTGCGCCGGGAGCCAGGACGGTATCCATCCACGCACAGGGGTGCGCGTGCCGGCCGCCGTGGAAGTCCACGCTGCCGCCGGGGGTCCGCAGGGTGAAGTCCTGTCCGATGAGCGGCACCAGTTCGGCGCCGCGAAGAACCACGTTGCGGCGGGTCAGCAGCGGATCGAAGGGGCCGGCACCAAGATCGGCCGCGATGGCTTCCAGGGACTCGACGGCAAACAGGGTCACGGCGGCGTCCATGTGGGCTGCCTTGCCGAAGAACCGGTCACCCACAATGCCCTTGCCCGCCACTACCTCTGCCCGATCTGCGTCGGCGGTCTCAACATCGGCGGGACCGTCCTTGGCGCGGCCGAAGTAGGCGTGTCCGCCCGAGACGAGCAAGTGCAGGATCTCGACGTCGTACGCGTAGCTCATGTCTCTACGCTATCCGTTTCTTCCGGTGCGCCGGCCGTCCCGGCAGGCCTCGCCGGCGGGCAGAAGGTGGTGGGCATACGCGCCGAAGCGTGCGAGGATATGCGAAATTGCCGCGGACGGGGGACATGGAATGAAAAGGACTGCTTCTGCGCTGGTGCTGCTGCCTGCGGCGTTCCTGTTGGCTGCCTGCACCGCTGCTTCCTCCACGGAACCGGCCCTGTCCTCCTTCGCCTCCGTTGATGAAGCCTACGACGCCGTTGCCGCGACCCTGGACTGCGATCCAGCCACCACGGCCGAGCCTGTGACCGTGGAGATTGACGGCTATTTGCCCCAGTACCGTATGTGCACTGAAACGGTCGAGATCATCCGCTACGACAACGAGGCGGACCGGATGGAGGCCACGGAACTGATCGAGGGTGCGGAGAACGGGCCCGGCTATTTTGCCGAAGGGAACAATTGGCATGTGCTGGTCCTTCCGGGCCGCGACGGTACAGTTCCGGGCAGCAACGAAGTCTCCGAACTTGCTGACGCGATGGGCGGCAGGTTCGTCACTAACGGCGGCACGGAATAGCTAAAATAAAACCTGTGGGATTGCTGAAAGGAATCCGGTATTGCCGGTAGTATTCAGGGCGAATTGTTTTGGCAGACCGAGGAGAGGCAGCACATCATGTTCCTGGCGAATATTGCGGCAATGGCCCAGGAAAGCAGCGACGACGGCGGCTCCGTAATCCTTTGGTGGGCTCTGGGAATTGCCCTGCTGATTTACTTCGTGTTTTCACTGGTCAAAAAGTCCAAGACAGCGGCGGATAAGCAGCCGGGAGGGCAAAAAGCGGCGCAGGGCAACTCGGCAATGACGGCCGAGGACGTGGTGGCGCAGCGGTTCCAGCCGACCAAATTCAGGGAAGGATATGACCAGGATGAAGTGGACAGGTTCCTGGACACGATTGTCGGGGAACTGCGCCGGCTCCAGGAAGAAAATGAGCTGCTTCAACGGCACATCATCAATCCGCTCAGCCAGCCGGTGTTCACCGCGAACCCGGGCATGAGCGCAGATCAGGTCATTAACCAGAAGTTCTCGCCCACAAAATTCCGGGAGGGTTATGACCAGGACGAAGTGGACGACTTCCTGCAGAAGATTATCGCGGGGCTTCGACAGTGGGATGCGGAAAATGAGCAGCTTCGCGCCCGGATCTCCGGCAACGTGATCCCGTAAAAACGGTCCTAGCGCCCGGCCTGATGCAGCCGGTCGGTTGGGAGCAGGAGGACCGTGGCGGCAGTCATATCGACTGCCTTCGCAATGGCGCCTTCCGCTGTGGGCGCCACCGTGATCCGGTCCCGGTGGACTTCCTGGATCAGCACGGGGAGCCGTTGTCCGCCGTCGACGTCCAGCCACCAGTCCTCGGTGAACATCTGCAGCCCCAGATCATCGAGCAGGGTTTCGGCAGCATCCAGATCCCCGGGGCCGGTACGCATGCGGTGCAGGAGGTCGAAAGGCACGAACCTTCCGTCCTCGGTGACATGGATGTACCCGACGTGTTCGCCGTCCCAGCTGCGCCTGTGGTCAAAAGTATTCTCGGTCGGCATCGGATCCATGCATGGACCCTAGCACTGAGCGGTTAGAACAGGTCCCTGAGCTTCATGGTGGTGTTCCAGCTGCGGATGGTCATGGACTTGTACAGCGGGGACGCAACAATCGCGCTCAGCCGGCTCTTCGTACGCTCGGCGCTGAGCCGCTGGGAGTAGATCACGCCGTCGCCCGGCCAGACCGTGTCCACGCCCTCCCGCGGGCGGAAGGCACCCATGGCGGTTCCGGCGTCGATATCCATGAGGAAGACCGCATCGGAGTGGTACAGGTCCGGACGTTCGCCGAAGTTCTCCGGCTTCCGGTCCACCACCGCCTGCAGCTGATCCCGGGTCAGGACAAGGACCCTGATCAGTTCATCGTCAAGGTCGAAGTGCCGGGTCAGCGCTGCCTCGATGCCCCGCCCCACCGTGGCAGCGTCCTGATCCGAGGAGAGCAGGACGTTGCCGCTGGCAATGTACGTGGAAACGTCCCGGTAGCCCAGGTCCTCGAGGTGTCCCTTCAGGGCCTTCATGGGCACCTTGTTGCGGCCGCCAACGTTGATGCCGCGCAGCAGGACCAGATACGGGGTGTGCTCCGCATCCGGTCCCTGCTGCTCAGTCATGGAGCCGCCTTCCTGGCCGCCTCAGTACACCTAGCCGGCCAGCCTGCTGCGCCCGCCGGTTTCGACGGCGGCCACAACGCCGCCGTCAACCAGCAGGTCGGTGCCGGTGATGAAGCTGGAGTCGCGGCTGAGCAGGAAGGCAGCCGCATTGGCGATGTCTGCCGGGGTGCCTACCCGCTTGGTGCCGGACCCCTCGATCATGGCGCGCATCTGCGCGCCGGATTCTCCGGCAAGTTCCTGCTGGCCCATCGGGGTGGCAATGACCCCGGGGCTGATGCTGTTCACCCGTGCCCCGCGGGCACCCCAGCGCGGGCTGGCGGCCTGGACCCGGACCTGGTTGGCCCGCTTGGCCACGCTGTAGGCATATCCCGGGTTATCGATGCCGGCAACCAGCGGAAGCTGCAGGAGATCATCGGCGGTCTTGGCCGCGAGGCTGGCCAGATCCTCTGCGGAAAGCCCGCCGCCGCCCAGGTATCCGGCCATACTCGAAATCACGACGCCGGAACCTCCCGGAGCGATCACTTTCTCGAATTCCTCCAGCACCACGGCCACACCGAACAGGTCCACCTTCCAGATGGCCTCCACCGGGGCCTGGACGGGGGAGAGCCCGGCCGTGTGCACCACGCCCGTCACGGTGCCCAGCTCGCGCGCAGTGGCGGCAAGGGACGCCACCGAGTCGCGGGAGGAGACATCCACCTGGGCGGAGACGACGTCGAACCCCTCGCCGAGCGCTGCGGCATGCACCACTTCGAGCAGGTCCTCGTTGAAATCGGCCAGGAGGACCTTCCGGCCGGCCCCGGACCGGCGCAGCACGGCCAGTCCCATGCCGCCCACGCCAATGATTACCAGTACATCCGCTGCCATGATGCTCCTTTGTCCGGGAATGCCTTTTAGAGGGTCGGGAACCGCCCCGATGTGCCAAGCCTAAACCCGGTGGTTTCCGGAAGCTGTGCCGGGTGCATAATCCTTTTATGACCCTGCCCGGGAGAGTACCGCCGCTGCTGCACAGCCTGGCCCGCCTGCTGCCGGAGCAGGCCCGGGAAGCCGTGTCCTGGTCCGGGCGGCGCTGGTGGTGGGCGGGCCGGCTGGACGTTGAAGGGCTCGCGCTGGGTTCCCTGCAGATGCTGGCCGCCGCCGTCGCCGCCTACGCGTCGTCAACTGGTGGCGGGACGCGGATCAGTTTTACGTCCGACGGCGCTGCTGCCGCCTTCGCTTCCTACGCGCACCTGCGGATCAACAACAGGCCCGTCCAGGGGTTCGCTCCGCTCTCCGGATTCCGGCCCACCGCCGACGGCTGGGTGCGGCTGCATGCGAACTATCCACACCATGAACGGGCCCTGTTCACGGCACTCGGGGCGGAGCGCCCCGGGGAGGTGGACGCCGCGGTCCGGGGCCGTACCTCGGCGGAGGTGGAAGCGGTGGTAACAGCGCACGGCGGGCTGGCAGCCGAGGTGCGGACACCGCAGGCATGGGCGGACTCGGAGCAGGGGCGTGTCCTGCAGGCCGAACCCTGGCTGCGGCTGGAGCTCGACGCAGTGGATCCTGCTCTGCCCCGCCCCGGAAACGCCGGGCCCCTGGACGGGCTGCGCGTGCTGGACCTGACCCGGGTCATCGCCGGCCCTTCGGGGAGCCGCCTTCTGGGCGCACTCGGCGCCGATGTGCTGCGCGTGGATCCGCCGGCCATTCCGGAACTGGAGGACCAGTACGTGGACACCGGATTCGCCAAGCGCAGCGCCGTTGCGGACCTCGGCGGTGCGGAGGCCTGCCGCCGGCTGCGTGCCCTGCTGGCGCAGGCCGACGTCGTCCTGACCGCCTACCGCGGCGGATCGATGGCCCGGCTGGGCCTGGATGCCGGCTCGCTGCGGGCGGAGTACCCGCAGCTGGCCGTGGTGTCCCTGGACGCCTGGGGCGACCGGGGACCGTGGGCCGGGCGGCGGGGTTTTGACAGTATCGTGCAGGCTGCCACCGGTATCTCGTACCTGTACGGCGGTGCCGGGGACGACGGCGGCTGGCGGCCCGGCGCGCTCCCGGTGCAGGCCCTGGACTACGCGACCGGACTGGGAATGTCCGCTGCCGCGCTCGCCCTGGTGGCGGCCCGCCGGCAGGGGGCCGCGGGTTCAGCGCACCTCTCGCTGGCCCGGACGGCGCAGGAACTGCTGGCGCTGCCCGGTCCGCCGCCGGGGACAGAGCCTGCGGCGCTGCCCGGTCCGGTGCTGCGCAGCGGGTTTGCAGACTATGGGTCGCTGACCTACGTACCGCCGCCGCTGCAGATCAACGGTCACCAGCTTGAGTATCCCTGGCTTCCGCCGCGCTATGGCAGCGCGGACCTGGCCTGGCGATGATGCTAATCCCGTGGGGGACGCCGCCGTTGCTGCTTGGTCGCTGAGCGCTGTTTCTTGGCATCCAACCGCCGGTAGTTCGAGCCCCGGGTGGGTTTGGTCCTGCGCCGCTTCGGCGGTGCGGGGGCGAGCCCGTCTGCGACCAGGGCTGCGAGCCTGGCCAGGGCGGTCTCGCGGTTGCGCAGCTGCGAGCGCTGTTCCGACGCCGTCACGGTGAGTACGCCGGCAACCAGCCGGTTCTGCAGGCGCCCGAGCAGCATCCCGCGCTGTTCCTCCGTAAGCACCGCCGACCCGGCAACATTCCACAACAGCTCAACCCGGCTGTCGGAGGTGTTCACGTGCTGGCCGCCCGGACCCGAGGAGCGGGAGAAGCGCCAGGTGAGCTCCGCTGCCGGGATTGTGAGCGCAGGCGATACCACCAGATCCATGGTTACAGCCTCGCATGGAACCGGCCGTACCCGGATATCAGCCGTCCCGGGATATCAAGCGGCCGGCAGCATCATTGGCGCAGGAACAGCACCCCGGCGAGGAGGATGCAGGCCATCCCGGCGAGGACCAGTCCCCACAGCAGCGCCCTGACGGGTTTGCGTCCTTTCCGGGTCAGCACATACACCATGGCGGACGCGCCAAAGCCGATGCCCGCAGCCGCGAGAAGGAAAAAGCCCGGGGGAGGGGCCGGGGCCGCCGGACTGTCCCTCGCCAGGACTCCGGTGACCGAGAGGACAAAGAACACTGCGCCCAGCGCCATGCCGCCCAGCAGGGGAGCCGTGAGCCTGCCCGGCCGTGCCGCGGGTTCGCCCATGATGCGGTTGGCCCGCTGCGTTCCGTGGAGGGCTTCCTGCCCCGCAAAGAAACCCCGGGCCAGCGCCTCGCGTTTCCTGAAGCCGATGAAGCAGAGCAGCATAACTACCGGGCCGATGACGGCGCCGGGCCAGAATACTTCCATGTGAACCCCCGGGACGGCTGCGAGACAGGAGCCGGCGGGCGGATGGAGTCCGCCCTGCTCCTGAGTCGGCAGGCTACCCCGCCGGGCCATGGGCTGTCAGCGGCACTCAGTCAGGAACTACCTATGCGGGCGGGAGGGTGCAGGTATCCGCTCAGTTCGCCTTCACTACCGGCAGCTCGCTCCACTCGGTGGTGTAGCGCGGGGAGGAGTATTTGCGGGACATGGTCCACTCGGGTTTGGCGGTTGCCATCCCGGCGATGCCCAGGCCGATGCTCGCCGCCCCGTATTTGTCCGTGACCCGGCCCAGCAGCTCGCCCAGGTTCCGGCGTTCCTGGGCGGAGACGAATTCCTCGAAGAGCGGCTGCGCTCCGGCGGCCTCCAACCCGCTGAGCATCACCCCGGCCTTGGTGTACGGCACGCCTTCGACCACCTGGGCGTCCAGAGCGTTGACCGCGGCCCGGCTGAGCAGGACCGGGTCCGACGTCGGGGCGGCCAGCCGGACGGTGGCGGACGGGAAGGACGCAGCGGAGGTGCTGAAGTGCGAGGTTCCCGCATAGGCGGTCAGAACGGAGGCCTGCTGGCCTTCCCGCTCCAGCCGCGCTGCGGCCTGCTGCGCGTAGATACTCATTACCTGGCGCATATCCGCCAGGGTGGTCACGGGCGTGGAAAAGCTGCGGGAGAAGATGAGCTGCTTGCGGTCCGCGCGTTCGTCGTCGAGCGGGATGCAGGAGGTCCCGTTGAGTTCGAGCACCGTGCGCTGCAGGATCACCGAGAATTTGCGCCGGATCATTGCCGGGTCTGCCGCCCGCAGGTCCGCCACGGACTCGATTCCCAGTGCCGCGAGCCTGACCCCCAGCCGGGAGCCCACACCCCACAGGCCGGTCACCGGTACCCGGGACATGATGGTGTCCACGACGACGGGGTCCATGGTGTCCAGGTTGCACACGCCCTGCAGGTGCCGGTTCTGTTTGGCGATCCGGTTGGCGAACTTGGCCAGGGTTTTGGTGCTGCCGATGCCCACGCAGACGGGCAGGCCGGTGTGCCGGGCGACGGCGGCGCGGATGGTCGCACCCTGGGCGTCCAGTTCGGCTGGGGTGCCGGCCAGTCCAAGGAAGGACTCGTCAATGGAGTAGACCTCCTGCCAGAGGGCATAACGGCCCAGCAGTTCCATCACCCGCGAGCTCAGGTCGCCATAGAGCTCGTAATTGCTGGAGCGCTGGATCAGGCCCACCTGCGGGGCGGATTCGGCGAGCTGGAACCAGGGGGTCCCGGTCTTGATGCCCAGGGCCTTGGCTTCATCCGAGCGGGCCACCACGCAGCCGTCATTGTTGGAGAGCACCACCACGGGCACACCGGCAAGCTTCGGGTCGAAGGCGCGCTCGCAGGAGACGTAGAAACTGTTCACGTCCACCAGGGCAATCCGTTCGCCGGAAGCGGCCGTCCCGGGCGCGTCAGACATGGTGCAGGCAGCGCGTCACAACGCCCCATACCGAGAGTTCGGACGGTTCCGCCACCTCGATGTCCGCATACCCCGGGCTGTCCGCCCGCAGCAGGATCCGGCCGCCGTCCAGCAGCAGCCGGCGTACCGCCAGCTCGCCGTTCACCACGGCAACCACGACGGCGCCGTCCCGCGGAGTGAGTGAACGGTCCACGATCAGTTCATCGCCGCTGCAGATACCGGTGCCCGCCATTGAATCGCCGTCCACCCGCACCACGTAGGTGGAAGTGGGGTCGCGAATGAGGTGCCGGTTGAGGTCTATCCGGCCGTCGAAATAGTCGCGGGCGGGGCTGGGGAAGCCGGCTGCCGTTGCGGCGTCGGACTCCGCCGGCGGTGTTGTCCTGCGGGAACGGTCTGCTGAAAACACCGCCATGTATCCGCCTTCCCGCCGGGCTGCACTAGAACAAACGTTCGAATGTCCAGACTAGCACCGCCGACGTCGGGGCGGGGGCAGCGGTGGCGGTCCGGCAGCCGGGCGGGTCCGTCTTCGGGTATCCGTGCCGCTGACTGGCAGGCATATCCGGCCGGAGCACACTGCCGGGTGACGCAGCTGACGGACGTTCCGTCAGGAAGGGGCCAGCGGCGGCTATACGATTTAAGCCATGATCATTGAGGTACAGATCCCGCCGAAGCTGGGACGGGAACTGGAGGAACTGGCCGAGGAACAGGGGGTGCCGGTCGAAACGCTGGTGGTCAACGGAGCCCGCCTGCTGCTGGAGCACCGCTACCGCCGTAACATGCAGGGCTGACTGTCCCGCCGTCGTCGGACGGGACAGTCCTGCGTCGCGTTATCCCTTGAGCGGGATGCCGCGTGCATCCGTGCGGAAGGGCTGGGCGTTGCAGAGGATCATGATGCCTTCCACAAATCCCCAGACGCCGGCAAAGCCGCCGGTGAACACGGTCGCCACCACCTGGGCTGCGCCGATGCCGGAGTTGCCCAGGTAAAAGCGGTGCACCCCGAAGGCGCCGAGGAATACGCCCAGCAGACCGGCAACCACCCGGGACTTCTGGGACGGGTAACCCTGTGCATAGGGTCCCTGCCCGTACGGGGCGGGACCGAACTGGTTCTGGCCGTATCCGGGCTGCGGGTGGTGCTGCCCGGGGCCGGGGTAGTTCTGGACCTGGTTCGGGTAGGCCTGCGGGGGCTGGCCGCCGGGATAGCCGGGGTACTGCGGCGGCGTCTGGTGCTGGCCGGGGTAGGCATGGCCCTGCTGCTGGCCCGGGTACTGCTGGGCCGGATACTGGCCCTGCTGCTGGTTCGGGTACTGCTGATACGGTGCCTGCTGCGGGGCCGGGGACTCCGGAGGCCGCGGTGCCGGCCGCGGTTCGTTGGACTGCGGGTAGGCGTACTGGTCGCCGTCGGGACCGGAATTGGAACGTGCTCCGTCACCCAGTCCCGCAAACGGGTTTTTATCCGACATGCTGTTGCCTTTCATTTGGCCTCTTGCAGGCACTCTAACAGTCAAACACCGGGTGCCGGCGACTTCTTTCGCCGCTTGCCGTCGGCCGCGCCGGCGCCGGCCCACGCAGCCAGGCGGTCGCTGACATCCATCCAGCCCGCGTCCGGAACCTGCGCCTGCGGATGGGCGTCATACCAGCCCAGGATTTCGCGGGCGCCGGCAGCAAAGGGAATGGCCGCACAGTACTGGGGAACCAGGGCCTTGATCTTGGTGTTGTCGAAGACGGAGGAATGGCTTTTGTCTCCCAGCAGTCCCGGGCCGCGCCCCGGATCATGGGCCGCGATGGTCTCGGACGCCACGTGCACCAGCTGCGGTTCCGGCACCCCCGCCGCTGAGGCCAGGGTGCGGTAGACGGCATCCCACGGCAGGAACTCGTCGGAGGTGATGGTGAAGCTCTCCCCGACGGCGGCCGGCCGGCCCAACAGTCCGACGAACCCCGTGGCAAAGTCCCGGCTGTGCGTCAGCGTCCACAGGGACGTGCCGTCACCGTGCACCAGAACCGGCAGCCCCGCCCGCATCCGGTGGATATCGGTCCAGCCGCCGATCAGCGGCACCTTGGTCGCGTCATAGGTATGTGAAGGGCGCACGATGGTTCCCGGGAACCCCTCCGCACGGTAAGCCTCCACCAGGACATCCTCACCGGCGATCTTGTCCCGGGAGTACTGCCAGAACGGATTACGCAGCGGGGTGGACTCCCGGACAGGCAACTGCGACGGCGGCTTCTGGTACGCCGAGGCGGAACTGATGTAGACGTACTGCCCGGTACGCCCGCGGTACAGCTCCACGGCAGCGGCCACATGGTCGGCAGTGTAGGAAACGAAGTCCGCCACGGCGTCGAACTCCCGGTTCCCCACGGCGGCGCGGACGGCGGCGGGATCCCGCACATCGGCGCTGAGATGCTCGACGCCGGCCGGTGCCGGGCGCGCCCCGGAGACGCCCCGGTTCAGTACGGCCACGCGGTGCCCCAGGCTGCGAGCGCGGGCGACGGCGGCGGAACTGATCACGCCGGTCCCGCCGATGAAGAGCAGATTCAATGCCACGCGATGCCTTACTCGAGAGTTCCATGACCGAAGTTCCTCCGGCCCGCTCCTTGACGGGGTCGGGAAGCCGGGCTTAGGTGGAGGTTCCCGGCACCCAACTGCACCCAGCCTAAGCCACAGGCCGGGGCGGACTCCCAGGAAGGGCGACGCAATGACCGACAGCCCAGGCATCCCTGTCCCGGATCTGACACTGGGCAATTCAGTGCCCATTCCGCAGCTTGGGTTCGGTGTCTTCCAGGTTCCGCCGGAGCGGACGCAGGAAGTGGTCGAGGACGCGCTCGCCGCCGGATACCGGCACATCGATACCGCGGCAGCCTACGGCAATGAAGCCGGAGTGGGGGCGGCCATCGCGGCGTCGGGCATTCCGCGCTCGGAGATCTTTGTGACCACCAAACTGCGCAACGGGGACCAGGGCCGGGCCCGGTCGGCGTTCCTGGAGAGCCGGCATACTCTGAACCTCGACGTCGTGGACCTCTACCTGATCCACTGGCCGGTCCCGTCGCAGGGCCGCTTCGTCCAGGCCTGGAAGGAACTTGAGGGCCTCTATCAGGACGGGTTCATGCGGGCCATCGGCGTCTCCAATTTCCTGGTGGAGCATCTTGACGCCCTGGCCGAGCAGAGCCGGATACTGCCGGCCGTGAACCAGATTGAACTTCATCCCGGTTTCCGCCAGGCAGCGCTCGCCGCCGAGACAGCGGCGCGGGGGATAGCGGTGCAGGCGTACTCGCCGCTGGGGCAGGGCACCGGCCTCGACGCGCCCGAAGTTGCCGCGCTCGCGGATAAATACGCTGCCACACCGGCCCAGGTGGTGCTGGCCTGGCATCTGGGGTTGGGCAGGATCGTCATTCCCAAGTCGGCGGATTCAGCGCGGATGCGGGAAAACCTGGCCGCCGCACAGCTGGACCTGGCGCAGGAGGACCTGGACGTCCTGGACGGCCTGGACGAGGGCAGCCGGCTGGGTGCGGACCCGGCGACGGCCGATTTCAGCCAATACTGAGGGACGGCGCCCGGCATACGTGTCCGGGGTCGGGAATCTGCCACCGCTGATGAAGGAGGATTGTGGGACCAGGTGATGCCCGTGGAGCCGGGGCTTCAGGACTAGACGGGGCTTCCGCAACAGCCGGGGCCGCGGGACCAGTCGGGGTTGGGGCGGAGCCTTCGTCCAGGCTCTTCCGGGCTTCAGTTATTTTGCTCGTGCTCGCCCCACTGTGCAGTGTTATGGGCTGGGCCGGATTTCTGTTCGTCCTTGGTCAGCAGGCGGTGCCCGGGTGGGCCGTCGGCGGTGTTCTCTTCCTGACCGCCATGGTGTTGCTGAAAGTGGATTCGTCCAGACGGCGATCATCAATTACCTTCAGGGGCCGGAACCGGCGCAACCGGTGGCCTTGGTTCGTGACTCTGCCGGCGGTTGTCTCGGTCCTCTTCAGCGGGCTGGGCGCACTGGATGATGTTTCCAGCGCCAAGTATCACGTCCTCTCACCGGCCAACAGCGATGGTTGCCGTGTGGCAGTGCGCGAAGTCTCGTTCCTGTTTGCCGGCAGCGGTACGGTCTACGTCGTCAACGCCGCCGGCATCGGCTGGAAGGTCAGTTCCTGGACAGCCGATGACGGGTACGAGCCGGTTAGCAGTCGAAATTATGAGCTCAAGTGGCACTCCGACGGCGGTTCGCTCCTCCTTCACAGCAACGGTGATCCAGTCTGGCCGGGTTTGCATGAAATCAATTGCCCGGCGGCACCTTAGCGGTTTGCGTCCTTCACCGCTGGGTCGTTCAGCACTGCGTTCTTCAGCCCTGCGTCCTTCAGCCCTGCATCCGGTCCCGGGCCGTCCTGTCGCCCAGCGCCTGTTTGCGGCTGTTGTTTTCCCGCCGGGTCACGGCAGAGGCCCACACCCAGGTGGCCCGCCGCAGCCCGGCGTCCTCCCACAGCACCTGCACTGCCCGGGAGGACCAGCTGCAGGCCTCACCCTTTACCCGTTCGGCCGCTCCGGGAAACCTGATCCAGGCCCACACCGGCACACCGGGCACCGACGTGGTGACCGGATTGTGCTCGAAGTCCAGCTCCTCCGGCGTCAGGCCGATGGGCTCTGCCCGCCGGACCAAGCGGGAAGCGAGCCGCTCGGCAGCGTTTTGGTTCATGCTTTAAAAATAGAACATATGTTCGAAAGAAAGTAACCGTTCCTGCCGTGCGGGGGAGGGCTGCCGCTCCTGGCCGGGGCGGACCATGGTGCACAATGGGTGCCATGTGCGGACGCTATGTCATGGCCAGGGCGACGTCGGACCTCGTGTCAGCGTTCGCCGTCGAACAGTCGGTGGGCCCGGATGTGCTGCCGTCCTGGAATGTGGCGCCCACGGATGACGTGCGGATTGTCACTGAACGGTTCCGGCAGGAGGAGCCGGTCCGCCGGCTGGCGACGGCGAAATGGGGCCTGGTGCCGGTCTGGGCCAAGGATCCCAAAATCGGAGCACGGATGATTAACGCCCGGCGGGAAACCATCCTGGAGAAACCCGCCTTCCGCAAAGCCGCCGTTAAGCGCCGGGCCCTGGTGCCCGCGGACGGCTACTACGAGTGGGAGAAAACCGCCGACGGGAAGATCCCCACGTACCTGTACTCGGAGAAACAGGATCCGCTGGCCTTTGCCGGTCTCTACGAGTTCTGGCCCGACCCGGCACTGCCCGAAGACCACGAGCACAAGTGGCTGCTGAGCGTCACCATCATCACCACGCAGGCCACCGACGCCCTGGGCCACATCCACGACCGGACGCCGCTGATCATCGCGCCGGACCTCTACGCGGACTGGCTCGACCCGAAGCTGACCGGGGGCAGCGACGTTGCGCAGCTGCTCGACGCCGTGCCCGAACCCGTCCTGACCCCGCGGGTGGTCTCCAGTCAGGTCAACTCCGTGCGGAACAACGGCCCGGAACTGATTGAGCCTGCGAGCGCCTGAGGGTGAGCGCGTGCCTGCGAGCGCCTGAGCCGGCCGGCTACCAGGCGTAGTCCTCCGGTGCTGTGCGGTGGCCGGGGAAGATTTCGTCCAGCCGGTCCAGGGTCTTTTGGTCCAGGGTCACGTCCAGGGCCAGGAGCGCCTCATCCAGCTGTTCCTGGGTACGCGGTCCCACCAGCGGAGCCGTGACCGCAGGCTGATGCAGCAGCCAGGCCAGGGCCAGGACCCCCGGAGGGATCTCCAGTTCGGCGGCCAGATCCTCGTACTGCCGGATCTGCCCCCGGTGCTTCTCCAGCAGGTCACGTACCCTGCCCTCGGCCCGGCGCCCGCCGGCGTCGGCCTCCTTCTGCAGGATCCCGCCCAGCAGCCCCCCCTGCAGCGGTGACCAGGCCAGCAGGCCCAGCCCGTACTGGCGGGCGGCGGGAATAACTTCCAGCTCCACGGTCCGGTTGATCAGGTTGTAGATGCTTTGTTCACTGACCAGGCCGGCAAAGTTCCGCCGCCCGGCGTTCTCCTGTGCCCGGGCAATGTGCCAGCCGGCGAAATTGCTGCTGCCGTTGTAGATGATCTTGCCCTGGGTCACGGCCACTTCCATGGCCTGCCAGATCTCGTCCCAGGGAGTGTTTCGGTCGATGTGATGGAACTGGTAGAGGTCTATGTAGTCCGTCTGCAGACGCTTCAGGCTGGCGTCCAGGGCGCGGCGGATGTTCAGGGCGGACAGGAACGTGTCATTGGGGCGCTCACTCATGGAGCCGTAGAGCTTGGTGGCAATAACGGTGTCCTCGCGGCGGCCGCCGCCCTTGGCGAACCAGCGGCCGACAATCTCCTCCGTCCAGCCCTTGCGCTCCCAGCCGTAAACGTTGGCGGTGTCGAAAAAATTGATGCCGGTGTCCCGGGCGGAATCCATGATGGCGTGCGCGTCCGCCTCGTCGGTTTTGGGGCCGAAGTTCATGGTGCCCAGGCAGAAGCGGGAAACGGACAGGCCGGAGCGGCCGAGATGGGTGTATTCCATCGGGCCATTGTGACCCGCACCGCAACCCCAGGCCAGACCGGTCACTGTGCTGGGGTAGCCTGAAAGCCCATTCCGAACGGCAGGGAGAAGCAAAGCACGTGGCTGAATCGTATTACCGCTCACTGGGCAACGGCGTCTATGAAGCAACCATCCACACCCAGGGTGCCTGGAACCCGCAGGAGCAGCACATGGCGCCCATTTCGGGTCTGCTGGCGCACTGCCTGGAGCAGTTCCAGCCGCGGCCGGACCTGCGGATGGCCCGCATCAGCTATGACATCCTGGGTTTGATTCCGCGCAGCACGTTCGAGGTGAAGACCTCGCTCCTGCGCCCCGGCCGCACCATCGAACTGCTGCAGGCCGAAATGGTCGCGGACGGCCGCACCGCGGTCCGGGCGACGGCATGGCGGCTGGCCCGGGGCACGACGTCGGAGGTGGCCGCGGTGGAGGACGGGACCATGCCCGGCCCCGCCGAGGCGGGCACCCGCGAGGGCCTGACCGCATGGCCGGGCGCCTTCATCGAATCGGTGGAGATGCGTGCCCTGCCCGGGCTCCGCCCCGGCCGCGGACGGGCCTGGCTCCGGACCCCGCACGAGATGGTGGAGGGTATGCCCACCTCCGACCTGGTCCGGCTGATCGGCATGGCGGACACCGCCAACGGCATTTCCACCCGTGTGCCGCCGGGCGGGGACAGTTACATGTTCCCCAACGTGGACCTGCAGCTGCACCTGCACCGCGACCCGGTGGGCGAATGGCTGGGTCTGGACACGCAGGTTACCTTCGGCACCGACGGCATCGGGCTGACCTCGGCCATCCTGCATGACGAGCACGGCCCGTTCGGCCGCAGCGAGCAGATCCTCACCGTCCGGCCGCTCGGCGGAGCCTAGACAGTGTCCGGCGCCCTGACGGTGGTCCGCCAGCAGAAATCGCTGGGCGCCGCCGCGGATTTGGACTTCGCGCTGGCGATGCTCGATGCCGCCCGCCGCGGGGCGCTGGAACCCACCCTGCGGATCTACCGGCCCCGCCCCACGGTGGCGCTGGGGCAGCGGGACGCGAAACTGCCCGGGTTCGCCGCCGCCCAGGCTGCCTGCCGGCGTCACGGCTTTGAGCCCCTGGTTCGCAAAGCCGGAGGGCGGGCCGCCGCCTACCACTCCGACTGTCTGGTCCTGGACCATGTGGAACCCGACGCCGACGCCCTCACCGGCTCGCGCGGCCGGTTTGCGGACTTCGGCGTCCTGCTGGCCGGGGCACTGGAGAAGGCCGGGCTGAAGACCGGCGTCGGCGAAATCCCCGGTGAGTATTGTCCGGGCGAGTTCACCGTGTACGGCGAGGGCCCGGCGGGGGAGCGTATTAAGCTCGCCGGCACCGCCCAGCGGGTGGTGGCCGGCGCCTGGCTGTTCTCCACGGTGCTGGTGGTAGGCAACGGGACCCCGCTGCGCAGGGTGCTGACCGACTGCTATGCCGAACTGGGACTGGGCTGGGATCCGCGGACCGCCGGCGCCGCCCGGGACCTGGTGCCCGGCCTGTCGGTGGCGGACGTGGAAGACGCGGTCCTGCAGGCCTACGGCGGGTACGCCCGCCTGGCGGGCGGGGATTTCGAGGCGCTGCGGCAGGTGGTGTGACGCAACACCGGCCCGGCGGTGCTTCCCGCCTGGAAGTGCCCGGACTAGGGTAGGAAACTGACAGCAGGCTGATCAGTACACACGTCACAAAGGATTTCCATTGGGTTCAGACACCGTTGAAAACACAGCACTGCGGCTTCGGGCGGTCCTCGAGATCCTCGCTGCAGAGGACCCGTCCGGCAAGGTCAGCCGGGGAACGGTCATCTCCGCCGCCCTGCACCGCGTCCCGCTGACCGGGCGGGAAGCCGAAGAACTGGCCAGCGGCACCACCCGCGGGGAACGTGCCCTGGTCAACGCCACCACCAAGCTCGTCAAAGCCGGCTGGATCCTCAAGGAAGGCCGGTCCGGCTGGAGCATCACCAGCGGAGGACGCCAGGCGCTGGTGGACTTCCCCGAACCCACCCGGCTCGCCGCCGCTCTGCAGGGCAACGGTGCCGCCCCGTCGGCAGCGCGGAAGACCCCGCGCGCTGCGGAAGTGCTGGAGGAAGTGGTGCGGGACGCAGTTTCCGTTCCCACCGTGCCCGCTGAGCCGAACGGTTCACATCAGGACAGCGGCAACGGCTACGAACCGTCCTTCCCGCAGCCCGAATCCGTTGCCCTTGCCGGCAGCTTCGGCAGCGCCCTGGGTATCAGTGACTGGGATCCGGCCGGAGCAACGTTCAGCTTTGACCGTCATGACGAACTGTGGAAGCTGACCCTGGACCTGCCTGCCGGCAGCTACGAGTACAAGGTGGCGTTGAACGGTTCCTGGGCGGAAAACTACGGATTCGGAGCACACCGCGACGGCGGGAACATCCAGATTGAGCATGCCGGCGGTCCGCTGAGCTTCCTCTACGACCACGCCACGCACACGGTTCTTACCAAGCCGGAGGTCGGCGCCTGACCGGCCCCGGCCCCTCGATCGGATCCACCAGGATCCCGGCCGGTTCGCGCACCCACCAGACACCCTCGCTGCGGCGTTCAGCGGCAGTGGAGTAACGGTAGCGGTACATCTGCGCCCGGATCCAGCGGGGCGGTTCGCCGTTGAACGGGTCCCTGCGCAACAGGCGCAGGGTCCGTGCGTCCCCGGCGAGCAGCTTCCGGAGAAGTTCGGGAAACCAGGCGCCGTAGGAGCCCAGGGCCAGGAACCACATCATCCAGTCCAGGCGCAGGTGATAGGGCGCGAACTGGCGGGGCAGCCGGCGCGGATCCCCGGGCTTGCCCCGAAACTCATACTCGCGCCAGCGGGCGCCGGGTCCCGGCGGGTCATTGGTACCCTCAATGACCACCTCGTTGCGGTGCCGGGTGATACTGCCGAAGGCACCATAGGCATTGGAAAGGTGCCAGCGGTTAAAACTGGCATTCATCAGCTGGTTGCGGCTGAAGAGATTCTTCAGCGGTGCCCAGGCCCAGTAAAGCACCGCTGCAGTGGCGGCGAGCACCACGACGACGAACACCGCCGGTGTGGCTGCGGGGTCCGGTGAACCGAACTGCGCCCACGGCAGTACTGCCTGGATGGCGGAATCGCTGACCGCCGTAAAGGCCAGCAGGATGGTCAGCACGTTCAGCCACGCGAAGTTGCCGGAGACCACCAGCCACAGCTGCGTAATGATGATGATGGCCGCCGCCACCGACGCGATCGGCTGCGGGAAGAACAGGAAGAAGGGCACCACCAGCTGGGCGAAGTGGTTGCCGAGCACTTCGACCCGGTGCAGCGGCCTGGGCAGGTGGTGGAAGAACCAGCTGGCCGGGTTCGGCATGGGCTGGGTCTCGTGGTGGTAGTACAGGGCGGTAAGGTCCCGCCAGGCACGATCGCCGCGCACTTTGATCAGCCCGGCGCCGAATTCCAGCCGGAACACCAGCCAGCGGAACAGCCAGAGCACCGTCACCGGTGCTGCGACGTCGTTTGACCCGAGGAACGCGGCCAGGAAGCCTGCCTCCAGCAGCAGTGATTCCCAGCCGAACCCGTAGAACGTCTGGCCGATGTTCACAATGGACAGGTAGAGCCCCCAGATCAGCAGGAAAGCCGCCATCGGCAGCCACCACGGCCCGGACTGCGGCACTCCGGCCACCAGCAGGGCGGAGACCGCAGCCCCGGACCAGGCCACGGTCAGCAGGAGACGGTCCGAGTAGCGCCAATGGAAAAGTGTGGGAATACCGCGGCCCCTGATCCGGTCCAGGTACAGGGGAGCGGGCAGCAGGCCGCGTTCCCCCAGCAGGGCCGGAAACTGGAAGGCCGCGTTCAGGAACCCGATCAGGAAGACGGCGGCGATTCCGCGCTGCAGCACCTGCCGCGCGAATTCATCGCCCCCGGCGCTGAACCACTCCATGGCAGTCCAGCCTAGCTCCCGACGCAACGGAATACCCGAACCGGTTTCGGGAAACCCCTGCCGGACTGCGGAGGAAGTCCTAGGCTGGAACGGTGGCGGAACCGCGGACTGCAGGAGGTGCCGGCATGGGTGGTTCCCATGTTCTTGCCCTCGTCGTCGCCCATCCCGACGATGACGCGTACGGACTCGCTGGAACGGTGGCGCTGCATGAACGCGATCCGGGTTTCCGGTTTGTCCTCATCCACGCGACCGACGGCGGTGCAGGAGGAGTAGACCCTGCCTATCCTCCCCTGAATGAGCCGCTTGGCCAGGTCCGGCGCCGGGAAATGGAGGCCGCGTGGACCGCGCACGGCCGCCCTCCGGACCGCCACGAATGGCTGGATTACGACGACGGGACGCTCAGCGATGTCCCGCGCACCGAGCTGGTGGAACGCATCGGCGGGATCCTGGCGCAGGAACGGCCCGACGTCGTGGCTACCTTTGGTCCGGATGGGATCACCGGTCATCCCGATCACATTGCCGTCGGCGCTGCCACCGACGCAGCCTTCGAGCTGTTGCGTACCGACGGCGGACCGGGGCTGCGGCGGTTGCTGCACGGCGCCATGCGGCGCTCCACTTGGGAACGCTGGAACCGCGGCCGTATCCGGCACGGCCTGGAGCCCTGGAACGAGGCCCGCGTGTATGACCTGCGTCCGGTCCCGGACGAGCTGATCGGGATCGAGGTGGACGTCCGAAGCGTCGCGGGGCGGGTGGTGGCAGGGCTGATGGAACACCGCACCCAACGCTACGCGGTGTCCCCGGGTGTGCCTTCGGACGCGCAGGAGGACGCGGGGTGGTCGCGGACGTCGGGGGCAGAGCCGCTGGTCATCGCATGGCCGCCGCGGCCACCGGGGGCGCCGGTGCTCGGTGATGTTTTCGAGGGGTTGGACTAAGCTGCGCCGAACTATATTACCTGCCTTCCACCCTCCCGCCTTCGCGTGTGAAGCCGGATACTGGCCGTGCACACCCGGATCCGCCGGCCAGCCGGCCCCGAAAACCCGAACAGGCAGGGAACATACATGAGGATTGTAGTGACCAGCATTTTTGTAGACGACCAGGACAGGGCATTGGATTTTTACACCCGTGTGCTGGGCTTCGAACCGCGGCAGGACGTGCCGGCGGGCGGGGCGCGCTGGCTGACCGTGGGGGTGCCGGGGGAGGACGGCGGGGTGGAACTGCTGCTCGAGCCGGCCGGGCATCCCGCCGTCGCGCCGTTCATGGAGGCCCTCGCAGCGGACGGGATCCCGTTCACGTCGTTCGCCGTGGACAGTGTGCAGGATGAATATCAGCGGCTGTCGGACCTGGGCGTGGCTTTCACGCAGCCGCCCACCCGGATGGGACCGGTGACGACGGCGGTTTTCTCCGACACCGTGGGCAACCTTATCCAGATTGCCGAAAGCGACGGCTGACCTTCCTCCGCGGCTGACAGCGGCCATGCCGCTAAGGGCCCGCGCGTGTGGAGGCAGCAAGACCCATGCGGCTGTAGGGCTGTAGCGTTTTAGCCCGCCCTCACCGGGCGCTATTGTGGGCGAGTCTTACTGGAATCCATGCGGCCGATTTGGCGAGTTTCAGGCGTCGGTGGGTGCTCTGGAACCGTAGGGGTGGTGGATCTTGTAGAGAGATGGACTGCGCGGTTGTAAAGCTGGTCCTTACTCACGAGGGCAACAGTCTCGCCTGACCGGCCCGTCGCATGTAAAGGTCGAGGGCCTCCTCGACCGCCGACGCAACGTGAAGCAAGTTTTGGAGGAAGTCACCTATTATCTCGGTGCCAGGATCTTCATCGACAACTGCAGCGAACTGGTCCTGCCAAGTAAAACCGTGCACAGTGCCGCTAAATGCATGCCACATAAGCATGTATCTACCGACTAGTTCGTCGGCATCGGGGAGATCAGACTGAAGTGAGACTTGCTCAGCAAGCGCTTTAATCATGCGGGTATCGCCCTTCGGCTTCTCACCTTCCAGCCTTGCCGACAACTTCTTTATCCGTATGTCCAAGTCCGCGATGAGTTCGCCCGGCGGCGTCTCTAACATCCGGCTTACGCTTGGCAACGTGTTGAACTCGACAAGTGCTTGACGTTCACTGGTCGCCTCCTTAAGCGCCTCCCCGAATGCTCGTTTACGACGTTCCCCAGGATCGTCCGGCAGAAGAATCCAGAGAGCCCTCGTTACGCTGACCAACGCAGTACGCATCAGCGGATAGAAAGCAGTAGGGATGTACTTACCGCGGGTCCAAATCATTTCCGTGATGGCATGCAGACTGTCCGTGGCGCTATTGATAGTCCACAGAACCAGGTGTGCCGGAGAACAATCGGGTGCACAGGCTGCTTCGTCCGCTTCCATTTCGCTGCCGGGCCATACCTCCATGGGCTGCTGTTTGTCGTCCGTCCAGCGCCGAACCTGATTAACGATAGACACCAGAAGTTGCAGGTCAGCCTGTGTGGCGTGGGGCATGTAAACCATGCTGCACATCATCTCGCATTGTGCGAACTTAGTCGGACTACCTCCTGAATGCACCCCATATATGTTCGTAGCGGCTGGTGTTCGAAGTTATATAAACCGCTGTCGTCCTTGGTCGCCTGAGTGGCGGTGAATTGGCGGTGGTCCAGCCGGTCGGCGTGGGTCCGTTGAACGATGAGCGTACGAGACTGGTCGGCCACAAACAGCTACAGGAACTATGCCGTTTACCGCTGCGGTTCACTCCACGTGGTTGATCAGCTGAAGTTAGGCTTCGGGTATGCCCGATACCGTCGAAGAGTCTATTCAAGCTGCGGAGTTGGCTATATTCCAGCGTAAATCGCTATCGCTGGCTGCAGCCGCGGCCGCAGGACTGGTGGGTAGATTCGAATCATTTTTACATGGTGGACTGCGGGCGAGCATGGCCACCGGGGACCAATATGGGTTCCTTAACACTGTCGAGGGTCTGGACGATCAGTCTGTTCTGGCTCTGCCTGACGTCCTCGGACAGTTCCCGGCCCCGCATCAACCAACCCTCATCGCGACAACGCCATCGCTAAGCCTCACCGACCGACTGCTAGAGGACGGATACACGCCGGCACCTACCCGGCCGATTGCCTACGTATGCCCGAGCTCAAACAACCGGTTGGACGGCACCGCTAGTGACGAGTGGCAAATCCACCAGGTCTCCACAAAGAGGGATACGAGCCTCTTTCTGGACCTTCTTGACGCCGGGTACGCCGCGTCAAGGGAGGTCGGGGAGTTGATCCGGGCGGAGCACGCCCACCCGATGGTCCGTGGTTTCATCGCCTCCCGCAACGACGAGCCCCTCGCCGCAGCTGCCATGTCAGTGCACCCCACGGGGGCGGTATTTGGCGGTGCTTCCACCCTTTCAGCTGCTCGAGGTGCTGGTGCCCAAGCCGCCCTCCTGGCACACCGCCTTCGACAGACAAGAGCTCTCGGTATCCCCTTGGCGACTGCTACCGCAGCTCCTGGAGCGCCAAGTATCCGAAACCTTGCCAGGCTGGGGTTCACCATCGTTGAACGAACAGCCTGGCTGATACCGGAGCAGTAGCGCGGCTCAGAAGCGGAACAGGGAATTGATGTCCTGTTTGGCGTCGTCCACGTACACGTCGGTGCGTTCGTCGAAGAACGAGACCCGGTCCTTGAGCTGCGCCGAATCCGGTAACACGGTCTCATAGGACCAGGCGAGGTCGGTGCCGTTCGGCTGCCCGGCCACGGACCAGTAGGTCGCAGTTCCCTTGTAGGGACAGACCGACTGCTTGAGTGACGGTTGCAGGGCATCCCAGTCCACGTCGCTCCGGGGAAAGTAGGTGCGCACCGGCAGCATCGTTTCGTACACGAAGACCGGTTTGCGGGTTTCCGCCAGCAACTGTCCGCCCAGGTGCACCCGCACGTTCCGCGAGGACTGCCGGGCGTCCACCCGGTGGAAGGGATCGCGGGGGTGCCCCTTGATTTCCTCGTCCTCTTCCAGCCAGCGGTCGAAGGCGTCGAAGTCCAGCAGCACGTAGCCGGCAAGATCCAGGTCATCCGGACGGAAGCCTGCGCCCGGCAGGTCATGGGATCCGGCACGCAGATCCAGTCGCTGGCCGGGCGCGGTATGTGCGGCGAAGGGATAGCGCGGATCCATCAATGCCGCAGGCGGGACAGCATCCAGCGGGTCCCGGTCCGGGGGATCGGCGGCGGTCAGCTCAGCGGTAATGTCGCGGGCAGGGACAGCATAGAGCGGCGTGACCCGTCTGGGCTCGTACGCCAGTACCGCACTGCTGGAATCCACCACGGTGTTGTCGCCCAATTGTGCACGGATGCGCCGCGGCGTGGGCTCGAAACGCAGCTCGGGGAGGAAGTTCCAGAATGCGGGGCTGATCTGCAGTGCCATGAAACCAGTCTCTTGCGGGGTGAAAGCGGATACAAGGGGTTGCGGATTTGATCAAGTCCCGGACACGGCCGGGACATGCCGAAGGCCCGTGCGGTGTGCACGGGCCTTCGGTGTGCTTCCACTCCGGATCCGGTATTTACGGATCCCGCTGCTGCTTCGGTGTGATGAGACGTGCAGCGACTGCCCAGGCGGCAAGGATGATCAGAGCGGTAATGAGCAGCTGTGCGAGGCTGACGGGGCCGCCCAGGATCACCGCATAAATGAAAACTGCGGCAAGGAACAATACCGGCGGGCCTATCCGATTAATCACTTTGCGATCCATCGCTTTGCCTCGATTCTGCTCGCGAGCCAGGCTGTTCAATTGCCCAAGCCTAACTCCGGGCGGTCAGCAGCGGTGCAACAGGCGGGACACCATTCCTAGTGCCCCCGGTCGATCCATTCCTGCAGGTGCGGCCCCTCGGCGGCGATCGACGTCGCATCGCCGTGCCCGGTGAGCACCTTGGTTTCCGCCGGGAGCGTCAGCAGGCGTTCCCTGATGGACTCGATGATGGTGGGGAAGTCGCTGTAGGAGCGTCCGGTGGCTCCGGGGCCTCCGTTAAACAGCGTGTCACCGCTGAACACCACCGGCTCCGGGACGTCCTCGCTGGCGGCCAGCGAGAAGCAGACCGATCCGGGGGAGTGCCCCGGGGTGTGCAGGGCGCGCAGGGTGTGCCCGGCGACCTCAAAGGTGTCGCCGTCCTCAATCACGTCATCCGGGCCCTCGTCCGGGAACACCGCGTCCCAGAGCATCCGGTCCGCGGCATGCAGGAACACCGGGGCGCTGAAGCGGTCCCGGGCCCGTTCCACCGCGCGGATATGGTCATCGTGGCCGTGCGTGAGCAGGATGGCCATGACCTCACGGTCGCCAACGGCGTCGGCAATCGCGTCAATGTTGTGCGCGGGATCGATGACGATCACTTCGGCGTCGTCACCGACAATCCAGACGTTGTTATCCACGTCCCATGTCCCGCCGTCGAGCGAGAAGGTGCCGGAGGTGACTACGTTGTCGATGCGGAACATTAGAGTTCCACCACCGAACGCAGGACCTTGCCGTCGTGCATCTTGGCGAAGGCTTCCTCAATGTCGCCCAGGCCGATGCGCTCGGTGACGAAGGCATCCAGGTCCAGCCGGCCGAGCTTGTACTGCTCCACCAGCATGGGGAAGTCCCGGGACGGCAGGCAGTCGCCGTACCAGGAGGACTTCAGCGAGCCGCCGCGGCCGAAGACGTCCGCCAGTGGCAGTTCGATCTTCATGTCCGGGTTGGGTACGCCCACCAGCACCACGCGGCCGGCGAGGTCACGGGCGTAGAAGGCCTGCTTGTAGGTTTCCGGACGGCCGACAGCGTCAATGACGACGTCGGCGCCGAAACCGCCGGTGAGCGCGCGGATGGCTTCGACCGGGTCCTCTTCCTTGGAATTGATCCCGTGGGTGGCGCCCTGCGCCTTGGCCATCTCCACCTTGGCGGGGTCGATATCCACCGCGATGATGGTGGTGGCTCCGGCCAGCTTGGCTCCGGCGACCGCGGCAATGCCCACACCGCCGCAGCCGATGACGGCCACGGACTCACCGCGCTGCACCTCGCCGGTGTTGATGGCTGCGCCGATGCCGGCCATCACACCGCAGCCGAGCAGGCCCACGGCGGCGGGATCGACGTCGTCGTCCACCTTGGTGCACTGGCCGGCGGCCACGAGGGTCTTTTCAGCGAACGCGCCGATACCCAGGGCCGGCGTCAGTTCGGTGCCGTCCTCCAGGGTCATCTTCTGGGTGGCATTGGCGGTGTTGAAGCAGTACTGCGGCTCGCCCTTGCGGCAGGCGCGGCACTCGCCACAGACGGCGCGCCAGTTCAGCACCACGCGGTCCCCGGGGGCCACCTCGGTGACATCGGGGCCGACGGCGGAAACCACGCCGGTGGCCTCGTGGCCAAGCAGGAAGGGGTAGTCGTCATTGATAGCGCCCTGCTTGTAGTGCAGATCGGTATGGCAGACACCGCAGGTGAGGATGTCCACGAGCGCTTCCCCGGGGCCGGGATCCGGCACCAGGATGGTCTCCAGCGAGACGGGGGCGTTCTTTTCCTTGACGACTACGGCCTGAACCTTATGGACCATGGGGTGCTGCCTCCTGCGATGTTCGGCGGGGCGCCGACGTCCGGCGTCCCGGTTTCCATCCTATGAAGCGATCCGGCCCGGAGCGAAGCCGGGAATTACGCTTCCGCTTCCGGCGCAACCGTGCAGGGACTGCCGCCGTCGACGGCGCAGTCCTACGATGGAAGGCGGAAAAGGGTCTGCAGCGTGTACATGCCGCGGCTGATATTCCCGGAGTGCCACCTAGCCCTAGGACGGCCCATGAACGCCTCAGCATCCGGCAGCACCCGCCACTCTCCCGGAAGCAGGCCGCGCACCGGCTGGCGCGTCTTCTTGCTGCCGGTGCTGCTGGTGCTGGCCTGGCTGGCGGTCGGCGGCGTCGGAGGCCCGTACTTCGGCAAGATCAGTGAAGTGGCGGATAACAACCAGACCTCCTACCTGCCGGCCAGCTCCGAATCCACGCAGGTGGCGGAGCTGCAGGAGAAGTTCACGGACAGCAACGCCATCCCCGCCGTGGTGGTGTACGTCAACGACGGCGGCCTGAACGAAGCGGACCGGACGTTCGTCACCGGCCGGGCATCCGCCCTGGCGGAGGTTGACGGCGTCGCAGGCAAGGTCTCCCCGCCGCAGTTCTCTGAGGACGGCAAGGCAGCAGAACTCTTTGTGCCCGTGGAGGATAACGACGGCGCTGCGGCCACCGTGGAGAACCTGAACAGTGTGGTGAAGGACGGCATTCCGCCCGGCCTGGACGGCTACGTGACCGGGCCGGCCGGGCAGCTGGCGGACATCACCGAAGCCTTCGGCGGCATCGACACCTCACTGGTGCTGGTGGCAGCGCTGGCGGTGCTGGTGATCCTGGTGGTGGTCTACCGTTCCCCGCTGCTGCCGTTCCTGGTCCTGCTGACCTCGATCCTGGCCCTCTCGGCAGCCATCCTGGTGGTGTTTTACCTGGCCAAGGCCGGGGCGCTGACCCTGAACGGGCAGGTACAGGGGATTCTGTTCATCCTGGGCATCGGCGCCGCAACGGACTATTCACTGCTTTATGTCTCCCGGTACCGGGAATCCCTGCGCGACCATGAGGGGCGCTGGGATGCTACCAAGGCGGCCCTGAAGGGAACCTTCGAGCCGGTACTCGCCTCCGCCGCCACCGTAGTGGCCGGCCTGCTGTGCCTGCTGCTCAGCGACCTCAACTCCAACAAGGCGCTCGGACCGGTGGCAGCCATCGGCATCGGCTTCGCGTTCCTGGCCGCCATGACGCTGCTGCCGGCACTGCTGATGCTGACCGGCCGGGCGGCGTTCTGGCCGCGGCGGCCGGCGTTCGGTTCGGAACACCCGGACCGGGACGGCAACTCGGCCAAGGGGTTCTGGCCACGGGTGGCCCGCACGGTCAAGGGCCATCCGCGCCGGGTCTGGGTGGTGCCTACCCTGGTGCTGCTGATTGCGGCAGGCGGCCTGCTGCAGCTGCGTGCCTCCGGGGTGCCGCAGAGCGACTTTGTGCTGGGCGAGACCGCGGCCAAGGAAGGCCAGCAGGTCCTGGGTGAGCACTTTCCCTCCGGCTCCGGCAGCCCCGCGCTGATTGTCGCCCCGGAAGGTGAACTGGACGCCGTTGCCCGGACCGTCCTGTCGGTGCCCGGCGTCGATGCACTGGCGGTGAACGCCACGGGTACTCCGGCCGGAACGCTGCCGGTGACGGCCGACGGCGTGCAGGCCTCGCCCGTGCCCGGTACCTCAGGCGCGCCGAAGGTGGTGGAGGGGAAGGTCCTGCTGGAGGCGACACTGACCGAATCGGCGGAATCGGACTCCGCCGAGCAGACGGTGACCGAGATGCGGGACAAAACGGCCGGCATCGGGGATGTGCTGATCGGCGGGGTCACGGCGACCACTATCGATACCAATGCCTCGGCCGCCCATGACCGGAACCTGATCATCCCGGTGGTCCTGGTGGTGATCCTGTTCCTGCTGATGCTGCTGCTGCGGTCGCTGCTGGCACCGTTCCTGCTGATCCTGACGGTGCTGCTGTCCTTCGGGGCGACCATGGGTGTTTCCGCCGTGGTGTTCAACCACGTCTTCCACTTCCCGGGGGCGGATCCGGCGGTGCCCCTGTACGGGTTCATCTTCCTGGTGGCCCTGGGCGTTGACTACAACATCTTCCTGATGACCCGGGTGCGGGAGGAAAGCATTGGCCACGGCACCCGGGAAGGGGTGATCCGCGGGCTGATGATCACCGGCAGCGTGATTACCAGCGCCGGTATTGTGCTGGCGGCAACCTTCGCGGCGCTGGGCGTGATCCCGGTACTGTTCCTGGCGCAGCTGGCGTTTATCGTCGCCTTTGGCGTGCTGCTGGACACCTTGGTGGTGCGCTCGCTGCTGGTGCCGGCCCTGTCCTATGACATCGGGCAGCGGATCTGGTGGCCCTCGCGGCTGGCCCGGCGCGGGACCGGGCCAAACGCGGCGGCGGAGCGCTAGAGGCCCAGGCGGGACTTGACCTCGGAGGCGGAGGGGTTGGTGGCGGAGGAGCCGTCCGGGAAGATGACGGTCGGGACCGTCTGGTTGCCGCCGTTCAGTGCTTCGACCAGATCCGCGGTTCCCTCGACGTCCTCGATGTTCACCTCGGTGTAGCCGATGCCCTGGCTGTCCAGCTGGGACTTCAGGCGGCGGCAGTATCCGCACCAGGAGGTGGAGAACATGGTGATGGTTCCGGCGGCGGGGGTGAAGGCTTCGGCTGTGGCGGCCACGGGGGTGCTCCTTTTGACGGTTGAAATGATCGGGTTGCCTACTCCAACAGTATTCGGGGCGGCTCCATTCCCGGTGGCAGACTGGTGGCATGTGCGGACGATACGTGATGGCCCGGGCTTCAGCGGACCTGGTCGCCGAGGCGGAGGCCGAAGCCGATGCGAACCTTGAGCTGCGTGCCTCCTGGAACGTTGCACCGACGTCGGACGTGCCCGTGGTGCTTGAACGCTTCGTGGAGGGCCGGCGGGTCCGTCAGGTGCACGTGGCGAAGTGGGGTCTGGTGCCGGGCTGGGCCAGGGACGCATCGGTGGGGGTGCGGGCCTTCAATGCGAGGACCGAGACGGTGCTGGAGAAACCGACCTTCCGCGACGCCGTCGCCGCCCGCCGCTGCGCTGTCCCGGTGGACGGATACTACGAATGGAAAACCGGGCCCGGTAAAACCCGCCGCCCGTTTTATGTCTCGCGGCCGGACGGGCGGCCCATCTTCTTTGCCGGACTCTATGAATGGTGGCGCGATCCGGCCAGGGGACAGGCCGATCCCCAGCGGTGGCTGCTCTCCACGTCCATCCTGACCGTTGCCTCACCCCCGGCGGAGCACACCGAACCGGTGCTTCGGGACCTGGCGGACCTGCATGACCGGCTGCCGCTGCCGCTCTCGCCGGCCGCGATGGCCGCCTGGCTGGATCCCTCCCGCCGGGATGCCCCGGAGCTGGTGGGCGCGGTTGTGTCACAGGCGTATGCGGCGGCGTCGGACTGGGCCCTGCACCCGGCCCACCCCGCCGTCGGCAACGTCCGCAACGACGGGGAATACCTGCTGCACCCCGGGGAACCGGCCGGCACGGTGGAAGAGGTGCTCTTCTAGCCGCTCATATCCGGCCCGAGGACTGCCAGGGTGACCTGCCCGGAGGTGCCCACGGTCAGCCCGGGGTTACAACAGACCTCCCAGCGCACGCCGTCCGGATCGGTGAAGTAGCCGGAGTACCCGCCCCAGCTCATCTGGCTTCCCGGCGCGGTGATCTGCCCGCCGGCGCCGGCGGCCTTGGCCAGCACGGCGTCCACATCGGCCGGAGACTCCACATTGTGGCCCAGGGTGAAGGGGGCGTCGCGGATATCGCCCAACGGCCCGGCCTCCGCTGCCAGATGGTCGGCGCGGAAGAAGGACAGCACCAGGCCGTGGTTCACCTGGAAAAACAGCACTTCCTCCGGAACGTACTGCAGCGGCGTCCAACCCAGCCGGGCAGCATAGAACGCGTAAGTTACTTCGAGGTCCCGTACGCCTACGGTCACCACGGATACATGGGGGTTCACGTTTTGATCCTGCCATTGAACGCGGTGGAATGCGCATTGTGGCGCGGAAAACGGGTAAGCCCCGCCGCGGGGCGGCAATTGCGCCCAAGGTGCCGGCGGGTACTGGATACTCTTAAACCATGGAAACAGCTGAGCAGAAATCCGTTTCGGGACAGCTAGATGATGTCCGGACAGCAATTGACGAAATCGATGAGGAAATCGTTGCGCTGATCTGGCGGCGGGAACGGCTGGTCCGTCTCGCCGGGGGGCTCAAGGAAAACGACGACGCCGTACGGTCACCCAAGCGCATGGAGGAAGTGATTGCCCACGTCCGGCAGGCTGCCGAGGACCAGGACAGCGACTGCAACGTGGTTGAACGCACGTACAAGGCCATGATCGAGGCCTTCGTGGACTACGAACTCAAGGTACGCCAGCAGATGGAAACCCAGCGCAAGCTGGACGCGTTCAGCCGCAGCTAGGAGCTCCGGCCGGGGCGGCTGAGCCGCGTGCGGTATGTTGTGGCGCATGAACCAGACCACCCCGGCCGCCGGAAACGCCTGGCGTCCCGTTGCCGCGGCGCTCGCGGACCCGCGCCGGCTGCACCTGTACGCCCGCGCCGTGCTGGCGGCCGACGACGGGGCCCCGCTGGACCCGGCACACCTCACCTCCGCCGAAGCCAAGTCGCTGGCGGTGCTGCAAAAAGCGGGACTGCTGACCGTGCGGGAGAACCGGGTGGAGCCCTCGCCGTCCCTCTTCCGCGACCTGCTCGCCGCCGGCGTCCAGCCGCCGGACTCCTCCGCCCGCCGGTTCCTGGTGAACGGCAGGATCGAGGCGTACCCGCGCAAACGCTCCGACCGGCTCGAACTGCTGCATCTGGTGGCCGGGGAGGTTTTTGAACACGCTGTACCGCCGGAGCCGGGCCTTCGGCCGGTGCTGTCCGAAAAGGACCTGACGGCCCGACTGGCCGGGTACACCGCCGATCCCGCGGCCATCCGCCGCTATCTGGTGGACGAGGGCATTGTGGCCCGCGATCCGGCCGGCACCCGGTACTGGCTCACCCGCCCCCGCCCGGCCGAAGGAATGGACTTTGCCTGACCGCCTCTCCTCTGCCGGACCCGAGGCAGCGGGCCCGGCCGCCGGACGAACAGCCGCCGCTACTCCGTTCCCGCCTCGAGGATCGAGACGATGGAGAACAGCGTAAAACAGACGGCTCCGAGTCCCACCAGCACGTGCGCGGGGACAAAGAACGCCGGGTCCGTGCCGGCGGCTTCAAAAAGGAATGCCGCGAAAAACAGGCAGGTGAGCGCTGTTCCGATGGGCATCAGCGGGATGCGGTTGGCCAGGGCAAACGAGCGGCGCCAGACGAGGGCGAGCAGCAGCACCTTGGACAGGATACTGAAGCAGATCAACCCTAGGCCGATCAGCACACATCCCGGGGCCAGCCTGGCGGGTTCACCTGAGCTGAACAGCACGAAGAATCCGAGCAGCAGGTTGACGGCTCCCGCGGCAGCCACAAGCCAGGGCCAGGCCAAACGCTCGCTGTCGTTGAAGGCATTGCGTATCTGGCGCACGATGCTCGCCACCAGGGCGATCAGTGCGGTGCAGATCACCGACAGTCCGATCATGACGTGGCCGGCCACGAATCCGGGAATGTCTCCGCGCATCAGCAGGCCGGCAGCCAGGGAAAAACCGGTGATGGCGGCGGCAGCCGGAACCGCGATCAGTGCGGCGCCGGCGGCACGGGAGTGGGCACCCTCCGGCGGTCCGCCCAGCGGATCGAGCAACTGTGCAGATTGGATCAGGGTGAATTTCGTGGATGCAGCCGCGACGGTGCTGACGCATGCGGCGACGAAGCCGACACCGATTACTACGAAGCCCGCCGTCAGGTGCGCTGCGGTGTTCTCCCGGTTGGCAAGGATGATGCCCCAGATAATGGCGGCGGCAGCAGCCATATAGCCGGAGAGCGGCAGAATGATCCCCCACACGCGCCCGTAACGGTTGATGAGCTGCCGGATGATGGTGGCGGCCGTCGTGAACAGTGCATAGCAGATGGCGGTCAGCCCGACGTTGACGTGTCCGGCGACAAAATGGCTGGCATCGTCGGGCCCGGCCAGAATGTAGAGGCCATAGGACAGGCAGACAGCGCCCATCAGAAGCGGTATCGCGCGAAAAACAATACTGATGGTGCGGTTCATGGCGTACCCCGAAAGACATCGTGGATCGTGCGGGCTTCGGCATCATGACGGTCCGTATTGAGGCCCAGTGTGCACTTGCTGTGCGCGCGGAACAAGGCTGTCAGCGGGGAGCCGCTCCGTCTCCGTGCGGCTTCGTTTTCCGCAGCGGTGACGCCGCCGCGGACCGTTGACTTGGCGGCACCGCGGGCGTCGAATGGAAAGGGCAACCCGGACTGCCACCTTCCGGCGGAAATTTCCTAGGAGATGCGTATGGCAGAGAGGTTTACCGCCCGCGGAACAGTAGCAGCCCACCCCGCCGCAGGGATGACCGGCGCCATGGGCGCCCCGGTCAATACCGTATCGCTGGCTGCCCACTCCGGCGCGACGCTGGCACGTCCCGCCGCTGCTCCGGCGCCCCCGGGTGCTTCGACAGGCGGTCCTGCGTCCCCGGACCTGCCCTCCGGGCGGCAGGGCGCCCCTGAGCACTCCAGCCGCCGGGTCGCCCTCATTTTCACCGGACTGATCCTGGCCGTGCTGATTGCCGCCCTGGACCAGACCATCGTGTCCACAGCCCTGCCCACCATCGTGGGGGACCTGCACGGACTGGACCATCTGTCCTGGGTGATTACCGCGTATCTGCTGACCTCCACCATCGGGCTGCCCGTCTACGGCAAGCTGGGTGACCTGCTGGGACGCAAGAACATCTTCATTTTCGCCATTGTGGTGTTCCTGGCCGGCTCGGCACTGTCCGGACAGTCGCACAGCATGGCCGAGCTGATCACTTACCGCGCCATCCAGGGCGTGGGCGGCGGCGGGCTCATCATCGGCGCACAGGCGATTATCGGAGACATTGTGTCCGCCCGCGAGCGCGGCAAGTACATGGGTCTGATCGGGGCGGCCTTCGGCATCGCCTCTGTCAGCGGGCCGCTGCTGGGCGGGTACCTGACGGACAACTGGTCCTGGCGCTGGGTGTTTTACATCAACCTGCCCATCGGGGTCCTTGCGCTCGCCGTCATCATCGGCGCCCTGCACCTGCCCCGGAACAGCGCGAAGGGCATTTCACTGGATTACGCCGGCGCCGCCCTGCTGGCCATCGGCAGCGCGGCGCTGGTGCTGCTGACCAGCTGGGGCGGGAACAACTACGCCTGGACCTCGCCCACCATCCTGACCCTGGCCGCAGTGTTTGTGGTCAGCGTGGCGGTGTTCATCCCCGTGGAGCTGCGGGCCCGGGAGCCCATCCTTCCGCTGCGGCTCTTCGCCATCCGCAATTTCCTGATCTGCACACTGGTAGGACTGGCTGTCGGCGTGGCGATGTTCGGCTCCATTGCCTACCTGCCGACGTTCCTGCAGATAGTCAACGGCGCGTCCCCCACTGTATCCGGGCTGATGATGCTGCCCATGACGGCCGGCCTGCTGATCACGTCCATCGGTACCGGGCAGCTGATTTCGCGCACCGGCAAGTACAAGATCTATCCGATCCTCGGGTCGGCAATCATGATCCTCGGGCTGGTTATGCTCTCGCGGATTTCCAGTACGACGCCGTATTCGTTCACTGCCGCAGGCATGCTGGTCCTTGGACTCGGCATCGGCGCGCTGATGCAGAACACCGTACTCATTGTGCAGAACAGTGTTCCGCCCAATGACATGGGCACCGGGGTGTCCACCGCCAACTACTTCCGGCAGCTGGGCGCGTCGCTGGGTATTGCGGTGTTCGGGTCGCTGTTCATCAAGCGGCTCAACAATCAGCTGGCCTCGGCGCCTCCCGGAGCCGGGGATGCGGCGTCCGGCGGGGCGAACTCAATCAGTCCGGACGCGATCAAGGCACTTCCCGCCGCTGCCCAGAACTTCGTCAAGTCCGCCTTCGGGGAAGCCCTGCCGCCCATTTTCCTGCTGGGCGTTCCCTTTCTGGCCGCAGCCTTCATCCTGACGTTTTTTATTGTGCAGCAGCCGCTGTCCAGAACCGCCCGGGTGGAAGCGGAAGTGGAATAGGACGCAAATCAGCGAGGAGCACCAACCCCCTATGTCGCATAGAGCGTTAACGCCGCGTATCGCGGCGATCCCCGACCGTCCGGTACCCGCAGTGCCCAAACACCGGGTGGAGGCAGCGGAAGAGGCCGGGCCCAAGCGCAATCTCGCCCTGGTCCTGACCGGGCTGCTGCTCTCGGTGCTGCTGGCTGCCCTGGACCAGACCATCGTGGCAACTGCGCTGCCCACCATAGTGGGGGACCTCAACGGCCTGGAGCACCTGTCCTGGGTGGTTACCGCCTACATTCTGGCTGCGACCATAGGCCTGCCGATCTACGGCAAGCTCGGTGACCTGTTTGGCCGCAAGAGCATCTTCATCTTCGCCATTGCGGTCTTCCTCACCGGATCGGTCCTGTCCGGGCTGGCGCAGAACATGGGCCAGCTGATCGGCTTCCGTGCCCTGCAGGGCATCGGCGGCGGCGGACTGATGATCGGGGCGCAGGCCATCCTGGGGGATCTGGTCTCTCCGCGCGAACGTGGGAAGTACATGGGCCTGATCGGTGCCGCCTTCGGACTGGCCTCCGTGGGCGGTCCGCTGCTGGGCGGCTGGATCACCGATGCCTGGTCCTGGCGGTGGGTGTTCTACATCAACCTGCCCATCGGAGCGGTGGCGCTCGCCGTCGTCATCACCTCACTGCACCTGCCCAAGCCCAAGGGGAGGCGCCCGAAGCTGGACTACGCCGGCGCGGGGCTGCTGGCGCTCGCGAGCGCTGCCCTGATCATGCTGACCACCTGGGCCGGGACCACGTATGCCTGGTCCAGTCCGCAGATCCTTGTCCTGGCCGCCGTGACCCTGGCGGCCGTCGGAGCGTTTATCCCGGTGGAGCGGCGTGCTCCCGAACCCATCCTCCCGCCGGCCCTGTTCCGGCGCCGGAACTTCCTGCTGCCCGTGCTGGTGGGGATCGCCGTCGGAATCGCGATGTTCTCCACCATCTCCTACCTGCCCACCTTCCTGCAGATGGTCAACCGGGCCACCGCCACCCAGTCCGGGCTGATGATGCTGCCGATGATGGGCGGCCTGCTGCTGACCTCCATTGGCACCGGGCAGCTGATCTCCCGGACCGGCCGGTACAAGATCTACCCCGTGCTAGGCTGCGCGGTGATCATTGCCGGGCTGGTGCTGCTCTCGCGGATTTCTGACACCACCCCCTACAGCTTCACGGCGCTCGGGATGCTGGTGATGGGACTGGGCATCGGCATGCTGATGCAGAACCTGGTGCTGATAGTGCAGAACAGTGTGCCCGGGCGGGACATGGGAGCAGCGATCTCCGCGGCGAACTATTTCCGCCAGATTGGCGCGTCCTTTGGTATTGCCCTGTTCGGCTCGATCTTTATCCACCGGCTGGGCAACGAGCTGGCCGGGGCGCCGGCCGGTGCCGGAGCAGCGGTGGGCGGGGACATCAACTCGCTCAGTCCGGCGATGCTGCGCGGGCTGCCCGCACCGGCGCAGGACTTCATTGCTGCTGCTTTCGGCAACGCCCTGCCGCCGATTTTCCTGCTGAGTGTGCCCGTGGTGGCAGTCGCCCTGGTGCTGTGCCTGTTTATCCGGGAAGTACCGCTGTCCACCACGGTGCGCAGTGAGGCTGCAGAGGAGGCCTAGGTTGCGTCGTAAGTGGACAGAAGGAAAAGGACCCAGCCGATCAGCGCAGCCATGGGCAGCTGCCACAGCAGGGAGGGAATGATGTACAGCCGGGCGGCCAGCTTCTTATTGCCGGCCCGGAGCGAGGCAGTGAAGCCTGCCACTGAGGCAATCAGGGCGGTAATACCGAGGAAGCCGATGAGATTTAGAACGCCGCCCACGCCGGCGCTGACACTGCCTAAGCTGCGGATCCAAAAGTAGAAGGGCATCAGTGCCAGGGCCCAGCCGAGCGTGACGATGACCATGCCGGTGATGGCCGGCTTGCTGAAGCGCTGCCGCGCCGTTTGGGTTCCGGACCGGTCCGGGGTTTCGGTTTCCGTGGGGTCGGTTTTCGGGGCCCCGGTTTCCGCGGGGGTGGCGTACGGGTTCCGGTACGGGATATCGGGATCCAAGGTGTGCTCCATCGGTGGGCGGGAATCTGGAACCAGTGTGCACCAGGATGGCGCGCTTCTGCCGGAACCTCTTCACCTGTGGCGGATGAACGGGCCGTAGGGGTGGGCCGGCCATCGGATCGGCACTACGCGGTGCCGATTGTCAGCAGCCAGCCGTACACTGAAAAGGAAGTGTTCGAATATATGTTCGAATTAGTTGGCAGTTGATAACCAGTTGGTCCCCTGTGGGAGGCCACGGGCGCGGATTCGCCTGCGGTGTGCGCGGGTCCGTCGGGGAAGGGAGCTGAAATGGGTGTCTTCAGCGAAGGCATAGAGGTGGTGTGTTCGCCTGCGGGTAAGCCACTGCGGCTGGTATGGGGCGGGCGCACCTACAAGGTGGGAGCTGACCCCGTGCGCTGGTATGAACGCCGCAACTGGTGGGAAGAGGAAATGCGGGCAGAACGCGGCCGCGGCGCCGGCCTGGTGGATACCGAGATCTGGCGCGTCCAGGCGAGGGTCAGCGACCGCTCCGACCTGCGCACCCTGGACCTCTCGCACCATGTCAACACTGACCGCTGGCGCCTGATCCGGATTCACGACGCCCTGAAGGACAGCGCCTGATGAGGACGGTGCCTGATGAAGAACGGTGCCTGATGCGCCCATGAGCTTTATCCATCTGCACGCGGCTACGGCCTTCAGCGCGCATTACGGGGTCTCCTGGCCCGAGGAGATGGCAGCCGCCGCGGCAGCGGACGGCGCCGACGCCCTGGCCTGCACCGACAGGGACGGGCTGTATGGAACGGTCAAGCACCTGCGTGCCTGCATGGAGGCGGGCATAGATCCCATTGTCGGGGTGGACCTTGCCGTCCTGGACAGTGGGAACGCTGTCACGGGCAGGGTAGTGATCCTTGCCCACGGGCATAACGGGGGAGCCGGCTACAGCGCCCTGTGCCGGCTGATTTCCGCCGCGCATGCCTCCACCTCGGCGTCCCGGGCACGGACCGGCAAACCCGTGGGAGTCACTATGGAACAGCTGGCCCGGTACGTCAGCGGCAGCCCGGATACCGGAGACAGTGACTCCCGGACGGCGCCTGCAGCTTCCGGGCAGGAGGGCGAACCCCTGCTCACCGTCCTGGTGGGCCCGCAGTCCGACGTCGGCCTGGCCATGCGCAGCCGCAGCTACGCCGTCGCGCGTACCCTGTTCGGACACTGGCGTGCGGCCATTCCTGCCGGGGCGCTCGCCGTGGAAGTAGTCACCCATCTGGCTCCGCCGGGGGAGAACCTCAGCCTTGCCCACGCGGTACGGATGTTCCGTCTGGCCGATGAGATGCGGATACCGGCCATCCTCACCAACGCCGTGCGCTACGTGGATGAAGACGGCGCCGCCACCGCCGACGTGCTCGACGCCGCGCGCTCGCTGACCTCGCTGTCCCGGCTGCCGGACCGACAGCCCAACGGGCAGGGCTGGCTCAAGGGGACACGTGAGATGACGGCGCTGGCCCGGGAGATCAGCTCCGAGGCAGGCTGCGGCTCGGCGGCACGGATGCTCGCCGACACTGCGGCGCTCGCGGACCGCTGCCGGATGGACCCGGTGGGGGATATGGGCTGGAAGCAGCCCGTAGTACCCGAAGCCTCGGTCATCGGCATAGACATAGAACCCATGCAGGAACTGCGCCAGCGGTGCGAAGCCGGGATCACCCGCCGGCTGAGGTCACGGGACTCGGTTGCCGAAGCGGAGATGCGGCACCGGCTTGACCATGAGCTGGGCATTATTGACCGCCTGGGTTTCGCCTCCTACTTCCTGACGGTTGCCGAAGTCTCGGCCATGATCACCGGCATGGGGGTGCGCGCGGCGGCACGCGGTTCGGGAGCCTCGTCGCTGGTGAACTATCTGCTGGGCGTCAGCCATGTGAATCCGCTGGACCATGACCTGATCTTTGAACGTTTCCTGTCCCGGGACCGCTCCACCCTGCCGGACATCGACATTGACGTGGAGAGCGCCGAACGGCATAACGTCTACCACCGCATCTTTGAACGCTTTGGCTCCGAACGGGTAACCCTGATGAGCATGCAGAACGGGTACCGGGCACGCGGCGCCGTGCGCGACGCCGGACTGGCGCTGGGCATGCACGAAGAGGACATCGGTGCCGTGGCCAAGCAGCTGTGGCGCTTCTCGGCGCGCAACTTCCGTGAGGCGCTCGCCGAAAAGCCGGAACTGCGTGAATTCTCCGGGCAGGTGGAAAAGAACCGGCAGCTGGACCTGCTGGTGGATCTCACCGAACGCCTGGACCGCCTTCCCCGGCACATCTCCATGCATCCGTGCGGGGTGATCCTGGGGGATAAGTCCCTGCTGGACCGTACCCCCGTGCAGCCCAGCGGGCTGGGCCTGCCCATGTCCCAGTTCGACAAGCACGACATGGACCCGATGGGCATGCTCAAGCTGGACGTCCTCGGGGTGCGGATGCAAAGTGCCATGGCCTTCGCCGTCCGCGAAGTGGTCCGGGTGCATTCCTCCCGGGAGGAAGTCATTGCCGCCGGCGCACACCGGGAGGGTCCCGGCAGCCCGGATCCTGAGTTCATCGAAGCCGACGGCCGGATCAACCTGGACGCGGTGCCGTTCGACGACGAACCCACCTATGAGCTCATCCGTAGTACGCACACCCTGGGCTGCTTCCAGATTGAATCCCCTGGCCAGCGCGAACTGGTGGGAAAGATGGCACCGCGGGAATTCAACGACCTGATTATCGACATTTCCCTGTTCCGGCCCGGACCGATGAAATCCGACATGGTCCGGCCGTTCCTGGAATACCGGCACGGGTTCTCGCCCGAGGTGTACCCGCACGAGGCGCTGCGCCCGGTGCTGGCGGAAACGCACGGCGTCACCGTCTTCCACGAACAGGTGCTGCGGACCCTGAACGTTTTTACCGGTTGCGGGCTGGCCAAGGCTGATGAACTGCGCCGGCTGCTGGGCAATGAAGCAGCGGAGCCGGGGGTGGAGGAGTACTTCCGCAGCAAGGCTGCAGAGCGCGGTTACACGCCTGAGACCATCAATAAGGTGTGGGACACCCTGAAGGCTTTTGGCAGCTTCGGTTTCTGCAAGGCCCACGGGGCGGCCTTCGCGGTGCCCACCTATCAGTCGGCCTGGCTGAAGGCACACCATCCCGAAGCGTTCCTGGCCGGGATTTTCGAACACGATCCGGGGATGTATCCGCGCCGGCTGCTGGTGGCCGAGGCCCGGCGGATGGGCATTCCCATCCTGCCCCTGGACATCAACCGCAGCGGCGAGCAGTACCGGGTGGAACGCACCGAGCAGGGCAAGCTGGGCATTCGGCTGTCCCTGGCCGGGATCTACGGGCTCTCCGCCGTCGAGCTCCGGCGCATTGCCGCCGGGCAGCCCTATGACTCCCTGGCCGATCTGCGTGCCCGGGCACGGGTTTCCCGGCCCACGCTGCGCCGCCTCGCCCAGCTGGGGGCCTTCGATTCCCTGAGTCAAAAAACCGGCTCCGGGGGCAGCCGTGCGGATCTGATCCATTACCTCGACGCCGCCCCGGCCCGCTCGTCATCCCGGAAGTACGAGCCGATCCCCGGGCAGCTGGCCCTGCCACTGGGGGACACCGAACTGGCGAACCTGCACCGGGAGCTGCCCGAACCGGGGCTGCGGGAGAAGGTCCGCACCGAACTGGATCTGCTCTCCGTGGACGTGAGTGCACACCTGATGGAAAGCTACGGGCCGCTGCTGCGCAGTCTGGGGGTGACACCTGCCGAAGCGCTGATGGATCTGCGCAACGGCTCCGAAGTGCTGGTGGCCGGGATCCGGGTTGCCACCCAGACCCCGCCCATGCGCGGCGGCCGCCGGGTGGTGTTCATCAGCCTTGATGACGGCACCGGCTGCGTGGACTGCACGTTCTTCCATGAGGCGCAGGAAAAATCCGGTCCGCTGCTCTTCGGCACCGAGCTGCTGCTTGTCCGCGGGCTGACCCGCCGCACCGGGCCCCGGGGCATCAGCCTGCAGGCCCTCGAAGCCTGGAATTTGGCGGACACTGCCTCGCTTCCCCTGCCGGGCAGTCAGCGCGGCATGTTGGTGGGGCACAAGCGCAGCGGATAACATCGGTACGGGCGCAAAGAAGGAGCCGGCCGGGTTCGGCCGTGCAGAAGACGCCGTACAACGAAATCTAGGAGACAACCGTGTCAGTGCCAGAGAAGTTCACCCTCATCGTCGACGGCGAAGAGACCACGGTGGATACTGGCACCACCGGTGCGCAGCTCTTCTTCGAACGCCGCGACGTCGTCGTGATGCGTGTGAACTCGGTCCTGAAGGACCTGGACACCCCGCTGGAGCAGGGCGACGTCGTGGAATCGGTCACCATCGATTCCGAGGATGGCCTGAACGTCCTGCGCCACTCCACCGCCCACGTGATGGCCCAGGCCGTGCAGCAGCTGCGCCCCGACGCCAAGCTGGGCATTGGCCCGTACATCAAGGACGGCTTCTACTTCGACTTCGACGTCGCCGAGCCGTTCACCCCCGAGGACCTGAAGACCCTCGAGAAGATGATGCAGAAGATCGTCAACTCGAACCAGAAATTCGTCCGCCGCGTGGTGTCCGAAGACGAAGCCCGCGAAGCCATGGCCAACGAGCCGTACAAGCTCGAACTGCTGGGCACCAAGGACGGCGCCGAGGAAGCCGGCGAAGGCGCGAACATCGAGGTCGGCGCCGGGGAAATCACCATCTACGACAACGTGGACCGCAAGTCCGGCGACGTCGTCTGGTGTGATCTCTGCCGCGGCCCGCACCTGCCGAACACCAAGCTGATCTCCAACGCCTTCGCGCTGACCCGCTCCGCCGCCGCCTACTGGCTGGGCAACCAGAACAACCAGCAGCTGCAGCGCATCTACGGCACGGCCTGGCCCACCAAGGACGCGCTGAAGGCCTACCAGGAGCGCCTGGCCGAGGCCGAGCGCCGCGACCACCGCAAGCTGGGTACCGAACTGGACCTGTTCTCCTTCCCGGACGAGCTTGGCTCCGGCCTGCCGGTGTTCCACCCCAAGGGCGGCATCATCCGCAAGGCCATGGAGGACTACTCCCGCCAGCGCCACACCGAAGCGGGCTACGAATTCGTCTACACCCCGCACATCACCAAGGGCCACCTGTACGAGGTTTCCGGCCACCTGGACTGGTACCGCGACGGCATGTTCCCTCCCATGCACGTTGACGAGGTCACCGACCCGGAGACCGGCGAGGTCACCAAGCCCGGCCAGGACTACTACCTGAAGCCGATGAACTGCCCCATGCACAACCTGATCTTCCGCTCGCGCGGACGGTCCTACCGCGAACTGCCGCTGCGCCTGTTCGAATTCGGTTCCGTATACCGCTACGAGAAGTCCGGCGTGATCCACGGCCTGACCCGCGTACGGGGCATGACCCAGGACGACGCCCACATCTACTGCACCCGCGAGCAGATGAAGGACGAACTGACCACCACCCTGAACTTTGTGCTGGACCTGCTCAAGGACTACGGCCTGGATGACTTCTACCTGGAGCTCTCCACCAAGGACCCCGAGAAGTACGTCGGCTCGGATGAGGTCTGGGAGGAAGCCACCCGCACCCTCGCCGAGGTAGCCGAAGCCTCCGGCCTGGACCTGGTGCCGGATCCGGGCGGCGCCGCGTTCTACGGCCCGAAGATCTCCGTCCAGGCCCGCGACGCCATTGGCCGCACCTGGCAGATGTCCACCATCCAGCTGGACTTCAACCTGCCTGAACGCTTCGAACTTGAATACCAGGCCGCCGACGGCACCCGCCAGCGCCCGGTCATGATCCACCGGGCGCTGTTCGGCTCCGTGGAACGGTTTATGGCAGTGCTCACCGAGCACTACGCCGGAGCGTTCCCCGCCTGGCTGGCACCGGTCCAGGTGGTGGGCATCCCCGTAGCCGAAGCGTTCAACGACTACATGTTCGACGTCGTCGACAAGCTCAAGGCGCACGGCATCCGTGCCCAGGTGGATACCGGCACCGACCGTTTCCCGAAGAAGATCCGCACCGCCTCCAAGGACAAGATCCCGTTTGTCCTCATTGCCGGAGGCGACGACGCCGAGGCGGGCGCGGTGTCCTTCCGCTTCCGCGACGGCAGCCAGGACAACGGCGTTCCCGTTGAAGAGGCCGTCAAGCGGATTGTCGAAGCCGTCCGGAACCGGGACAAGTAGGGGCAGCGGGACACCATGGCAGAAACAGACGACACGGACATAACGGACACGTTTGAACTTCCCGGTGTTCCCGACGCCTTCCAGCGTCTGTGGACGCCGCACCGCCTGGCCTACATCAAGGGCGGGCAGAAGCAGGTGTCCTCGGAGGAGACCTGCCCGTTCTGCGCTGCCCCCGGGCGGACGGACGAGGAATCGCTGATAGTCCATCGCGGCAAATACGCCTTCGTCATCCTGAATCTCTTTCCGTACAACGCCGGCCACCTGCTGGTCTGCCCGTACCGGCACGTGCCGGACTACACGGACATTGACCCGGAGGAAACCGCGGAAATCGCGGCGCTGACACAGACCGCCATGCGCGTGCTGCGGAAGGTATCGGGTCCCTCCGGCTTCAACCTGGGCATGAACCAGGGGGAGACGGGCGGGGCCGGGATTGCCGCGCACCTGCACCAGCACATTGTGCCGCGGTGGGGCGGAGACGGGAACTTCCTGCCGATCATTGCGCAGACCAAGGCCATCACCCAGACCCTGGGTGACGTCCGCCGCCAGGTTGCCGAGGCCTGGCCGGACGGCTCCGGCCGGGACAGCGAGGACTGAGCCGTGCTCAACAAATACGCACGGGGATTCTTCACTGCCGTTTTCACCCCGCTGGCCACCTGGTTGCTCCGGCACCGGGTCACCCCGGACATGGTCACCATCGCCGGCACACTTGGAGTGATGATCGGCGGGCTGGTCTTCTACCCGCTGGGTGAACTGTTCTGGGGCACCATCTTCATTACGGTGTTCATCTTCTCCGACGTCATTGACGGGATCATGGCCCGGCAGCAGCAGCGCAAGGGCAGCTGGGGCGGGTTCCTCGACTCAACGCTGGACCGGTTTGCCGACGGCGCACTGTTTGCCGGCGTAGCCATCTGGTTCTTCACGGGTGGCGACAACGACGCGATCGGCATCGCCGCCGTCCTGTGCCTGGTGGTCGGCATGCTGGTCTCCTACATCCGCGCGAAGGCCGAATCGCTGGGCTTCAACGCCAACGTGGGTATTGCCGAGCGGGCCGAACGGCTGGTGTCGCTGCTCGTGGCCACCGGGCTGGTGGGGCTGGGGGTGCCCGAGGTCCTGCTGCTGGTGGTCCTGGTGCTGCTGACGCTGGCCAGCTGCGTGACCATCGGCCAGCGCATGCATGCGGTGCGCAAACAGGCGCGCCTGGGAAACCCTGCTTAATCAGTTCCACAAACCTGCGGGAATCCCGCTGAGATGTGCCGCGGCCGGACCGGCCGCGGCACATTTTTTATGCCGGGCGTCAGCTGTGCCGCGGATCACGCTGTGCCACCGGTCGTCAAATCCCGCCCGGCTGCCTGTCACGGGAAGTCACGGGACACGGGGTCCCGAAGCGTGCCGCGTAATCTATCCCATAGTCCCAGAACGCCCTCTATGTGAAGAGAACCAGATGCCAAACGAAGCCGGCCAGCCCCAGTCCTCCGTCCTCACCGGCGGCACCCGCGTTAAACGCGGGATGGCCGAAATGCTGAAGGGCGGCGTCATTATGGACGTCGTCACCGCTGAACAGGCCCGGATTGCCGAAGATGCCGGTGCCGTGGCCGTGATGGCGCTGGAACGGGTTCCGGCCGATATCCGTGCCCAGGGCGGGGTATCCCGGATGAGTGATCCGGACATGATCGACAGCATTATCAGTGCCGTCAGTATCCCGGTGATGGCCAAGGCCCGGATTGGGCATTTCGTGGAAGCGCAGGTGCTGCAGTCCCTGGGCGTCGACTACATTGACGAGTCCGAGGTCCTGACCCCGGCCGACTATGCCAACCACATCGACAAGTGGAAGTTCACGGTTCCCTTTGTCTGCGGTGCCACCAACCTGGGCGAGGCGCTCCGGCGCATCAACGAGGGCGCCGCGATGATCCGTTCGAAGGGCGAAGCCGGCACCGGAGACGTTTCCAATGCCACGATGCACATGCGGGTCATCCGCTCGGAGATCGCCCGGCTCTCCTCGCTGCCGGAGGACGAACTGTATGTGGCTGCCAAGGAACTGGCAGCGCCCTACGAGCTGGTGAAGGAAGTGGCCGCCGCGGGCAAACTTCCCGTGGTGCTCTTCACCGCCGGTGGAATCGCCACCCCCGCCGATGCGGCCATGATGATGCAGCTTGGCGCCGACGGGGTGTTTGTGGGCTCGGGCATCTTCAAATCCGGAAACCCGGAACAGCGGGCTGCCGCGATCGTGAAGGCCACTACCTTCTACGACGATCCGGATGAAATAGCCAAAGCCTCGCGCGGACTGGGCGAAGCCATGGTGGGCATCAACGTGGACGAGCTTCCACAGCCGCACCGCCTGGCGGAGCGCGGCTGGTAGCAGCGGTCCGGCGTCACCCGGGTGCATAAACGCGCAGGCGGGAACCGGATGCGGTTCCCGCCTGCACGTTTTTGCGGACCTGCCGGGGACTAGGCCAGTCCGCGGCGTTCAAGCAGCGGCTGGATGTCTGCATCCCGGCCGCGGAAGTTCCGGAAGGCCTGCAGCGGGTCAATGCTGTTGCCCTTCGAGAGCAGTTCGGTGCGGAACCGGTCCCCGTTCTCCCGGGTCAGGCCACCGTTCTCCTTGAACCACTCCACCGTGTCGGCGTCGAGTACTTCGCTCCAGATGTAGGCGTAGTACGCCGCTGCGTACCCGCCGGCGAAAATGTGCTTGAAGTAGCCGGTGCGGTAACGCGGCGGAACCAGTTCCAGGTCCACCCCGGCGTCCGCGAGGGCCCGGGCCTCGAACGCTTCCGGGTCCGCAACCGTCTCCCCGGGAGTTAGTTCATGCCAGGCCAGGTCCAGGAGGGTGGCACCAAGGTACTCCGTGGTGGCGAAGCCCTCGCCCCACACGGCGGCAGCCAGAACCTTGTCGATGACGTCCTGCGGCAGCGGCTCGCCGGTGACGTGGTGCCGGGCGAAGTTGGCGACGACCTCCGGCCAAAGCATCCACATTTCGTTGACCTGGGAAGGGTATTCCACAAAGTCCCGCGGTACGGCGGTGCCGGAGAACTGCGGATAGGTGACATCGGAGAAGAGTCCGTGCAGTGCGTGGCCGAACTCGTGGAATGCGGTAACCACCTCGTCGAAGGTGAGCAGGGTGGGTTCCCCGGCCGACGGTTTCGGGATGTTCAGGTTGTTGATGACCACTGGCGGTTCATCCAGCAGGCGCGACTGGTGCACCAGGGAATTCATCCACGCGCCGCCGTTTTTGGTGTCGCGCGTGTAGTAGTCACCCAGGAACAGGCCCAGTCCGGTGCCGTCGGCATTCTTTACTTCCCAAACCCGCACGTCCGGGTGGTAGCCGGGCAGGTCGGTGCGCTCGGTGAAGCTCAGCCCGTACAGACGGTTGGCGGCGTAGAAAACACCCTCCTGCAGCACACGCTCGAGCTCGAAATAAGGGCGCAGGGCGGCGAGGTCGACGTCGAACTTCTCCTTCCGCACCTGCCCGGAGTAGTACGCCCAGTCCCAGGCTTCCAGCTCGTTCCCGTCGCGGCGGGCAGCCTCGCGCAGCTCCTCCGCCTCGGCTTTCGCGTTGCGCACCGCGGCCGGCGCCAGCTTGTCCAGCATCTCGTGGATGGCGGCGAGGGACGGTGCGGTCTGGTCATCCGTGGCGTACTCCGCGTGGTTCGCAAACCCAAGCAGGGCTGCCTTCTCCGCCCGAAGAGCCGCCATTTCCGCGGCGATGGACAGGGTGTTGTTGCCGTTGTCCCGGAATCCGCGCTGGAGTGAAGCGGTGTGCAGGCGGCGGCGGGTTTCCCGGTTGGTTAGTGCGGAAAGCGCCGGCTGCGGGGTGGGAAGCACCAGGGACAGCAGGTACTTGCCCGGGTGCCCTGCGGCGTCGGCGGCCGCCGCTGCTGCGGCGATGTCGTCATCCGGCAGGCCGTCCAGCTCGGCGGCGGACTCCACCACCAGGGCCGAATCGTTGGTGTCCCTGAGCAGCCGCTGGGAAAAGTCCGTGGAGAGCTCCGACAGCCGTGCGTTCAGTTCGCGCATACGCGCCTGCCCGGCGTCGTCGAGCTCCGCCCCGGCGCGGACGAAGCGGCGGCGGTACTCGGAGACCAGGCGTGCCTGTTCCTCGTTCAAGCCCGTCTCCTGCCCGGCAACCGCCTGTACGCGCTCGAAGAGGGCGCGGTTGAGGTAGATGGCGTCCTCGTGGGCGGCGAGCTTCGGGCTGATCTCCTGCTGGATGCGCTGCACTCCGTCGGTGGCATGGGCGGCGCACAGAGTGAAGAACACGACGGCGGTGCGTCCAAGTGCCTGCCCGGAGGACTCGAGTGCTGCGATGGTGTTGTCGAAATCAGGGGCCTGGGGGTTGCCCGCTATGGCCCGGATCTGTTCAGCGTGTTCCCGGATGCCGGCGTCGAATGCAGGCAGGAAATCATCTTCGGAGACCTGCTCAAACGGGGGAAGCTGATAGGGGAGGCTGCTGGCGGAAAGGAAAGGGTTGTCCATAAGCCCCAAGACTGGCACAGCGGGCCGGCCCAAACCAATGTGACCGTGGCGTAGGATCAGTCCGATTCCCCGCCGCCGGCAGTCGCAGGCCTGGGGCTGATTCCGTGGGGGAAGACATGAAACGTAGGTTGGGTACGGGGGTACCGGGCCGTTCGGTCAGATCAACGGTGACAGGAACGCTCCTGCTGGCACTGGTGCTGGCCGGCTGCATGGGAGCGCCGGAGCCCGACGGTGCGGGAGAGCCATCCGGCAGGGCGCCGTCGTCGTCGGTTGCCCCGACCCCACCCTCGCCTACCGCTGATCCGTCCATTCCCGGCAAGGGACCGGCGTGCCCGACGGCAAACTGCTTTTCGCTGATGCTGGCCGGGGATCTGCTGGTCCACCCGCAGCTGTGGGACCAGGCAGCGGCGGACGCTGCGGCCACCGGCAAGGGTCCGCTGGATTATGAACCGCTGCTGGCCGGGCAGGAAGCCTATATTGCGGCGTCCGATCTGGCGGTGTGCCATATGGAGACCCCGGTGGCGGAACCGGACGGGCCCTACGCCGGCTACCCCATGTTCAACGTTCCGCCACAGATCCTCACCGCTGCCGCCTCTGCGGGGTATCAGGCCTGTACTACGGCGAGCAACCACACAATGGATGCCGGCACGGCGGGACTGAACCGGACGCTGGGGGTGCTTGATTCGCTGGGCATGGAGCACACCGGGTCCTACGCATCGGAGGCCGATGCGGGCAAACCAATGATCCTTCCAACGGAAGGCGGCAGCGTGGCCGTCATCGAGGCCACCTATGGGTTGAACGGACTTCAGGCCGAGTATCCCTGGCAGGTGGATATGCTCGACGCCGGCATGATGATCGCCAAGGCGCGTACCGCACGCGACCAGGGCGCCGACGTCGTTGTGGGTGCCATCCACGCCGGAGACGAATATGCCTCCGCGCCCAACACCCAGCAGGTGGAAACGGCGCATGCCCTGGCGGACAGCGGGGAGTTCGACTTTATCTACGGCCACCACACGCATTCGGTGCTGCCGATCGAGAACTACAACGGCACGTGGATTGTGTACGGGCTGGGCAATGCCGTCACGGAGCTTTCGCCCTGGTACGACGTGAACAACGAAGGCCTGATCGTGCGGGCCCAGTTTGCCCGCGACGACGACGGCGCATGGACCGTGAGCGATCTGGCCTGGGCCCCGTCGGTCATTGTGCGCGACCCGTACCGCTGGTGTTCCGTGGCCGCCGATCTGCCGCAGGGCGAGTGTGCGTCGTCGGCGCAGCGGGAAGCAGTGCGGGCGCGGACCATTCCGGTGGTCGAGTCCATGGGTGCTGCCGGGGCCGGGGCACAAGAATGGCTGGTGACGCAGGATCCGCAGTAGGCGCCGGCGGGTGTAGGGTGCCGGGTGCCGGGCTGGCGGGGCCGGGTGTCGGGTGCCGGGCTGGCGGAGCCGGGTGTCGCGGGCGGGGGAGTAGGGGCGATCCGGGTGGCGTGGCCGCTCCAAGGTGCGGCCCGTCCTCCACAGGCGCGCGGCGGCCACGACTTACCAACAGGGGACAGTTTCGTGTTCCAGGCGTCGTGATCAAACCATAAACTCGAACACATGTTCGAATTATCGACACACGCCGCGGAAGTTCCTCAGCCACCCCGTGCCCCGTTCCGAGCACCAAATGCCAGGCCCCTGACCGATGCTGAGGCGTCTCCGGCCACTGTTTCGGCATGGATCGGCAGATTGTCGAATCGCGCTTTCCTCACGGCTGTCGCCGAGGAGACTGATGCAGGGCTGGTGGATCGCCTTCGCCTCCTGGAAGAACTTAAGGCGGCCGCCAGCGCCGCACAGGCCCGGATCGCCGTCGCGCTTGACGCCTCCGTGCGCGGTGCGCATGCGCAGGCCGGGATTCCGCCGGAGCATCAGGGCAGGGGAGTTGCCGCCCAGCTTGCGCTGGCCCGGCGGGAATCACCGGCGCGGGGCGGGCGGATCCTGGGCTTCGCCAATGCCCTCGGGAAGGAAATGCCCTGCACGCTGCGGGCATTGTCCGAGGGGATCATCAGTGAATGGCGGGCCACCCTGATCGTGCGCGAAACCGCCTGCCTGTCGGTGGAAGACCGCAGCACCGTGGACCGGGAAGTGGCCGGGGACCCGGCCCTGCTGGAAGGACTTGGCGACAGGCGCCTGATTGCCCGGATCCGTAAACTCACCTACCGCATCGACCAGCAGGCCTTGGTGCGCCGGGCGGCCAAAGCAGCGGCGGACCGGTATGTCTCCTGCCGGCCCGCACCGGACACGATGACGTATCTGACCGGCCTGCTGCCTGTCGCCCAAGGCGTCGCCGTCTACGCCGCGCTAAGCCGTGCCGCAGATTCGCTGCGGGCGCGTGGTGATACGAGGGGCCGCGGACAGATCATGGCCGACACCATGGTGGAACGGATCACCGGGCAGGCCAGGGCTGACCGCGTTCCGCTGGAAGTCCAGTTGGTGATGACCGACCGCACGCTGCTCAGCGGATCCGGCGAGCCTGCGCATCTGCAGGGATACGGGATCGTTCCTGCCGGATCGGCACGGGCTGCCGCAGCCTTGGCGGCATCCAGTGGAGACAGCAATCCGGGAGTCATGCCGGGAGGCAGTTCCGCAGCGCCTCTGGGAGGCAGTTCCGCAGCGCCTCTGGGAGGCAGTTCCGCAGCGCCTCTGGGAGACAGAGCCGCACCGTCACTGCCGGACAATACGGCATCTCACCCGCGGGACGTCGCCGCGGAAGTTGCCGGTCCGGCAGGTCTTTGGCTCCGGCGGCTGTACACCGCGCCCGGTTCCGGTGACCTCGTGGCAATGGATTCCAAGGCGCGTTATGCTCCGGAATCCCTTGCCCGGTTTATTGAAACACGGGATCAGTTCTGCCGGACACCGTGGTGCAGTGCACCTATCCGCCACCGCGACCACGTCAGGGCGCACAGGTCCGGCGGAAGCACGGATACAGCTAATCTGCAGGGTTTGTGCGAAGCCTGCAATCAGGCGAAAGAATCCCCAGGTTGGACAGCGGCGGTGATGGAGTCCACTGCCCGTCCGCCGATCGGCCGTTTTCCGGAACGGCATACTGTGGAAATCACTACGCCAACGGGGCACAGCTACCGTTCCATGGCCCCGCCCCTCCCTGCATGACCTATCGGGTGATCGGCGACGTCCCTGTATCCGCTTCGGAGCGGTTGAGCCGAAACTCTGCTGCTCAGTGACTCATTGCCGTGTGCGGCAAAATGACAGTATGCCCCTCGAAGATCTACTTACCCATCTGCGGACCCTTCCCGATTCAAAGCAGAAAGAAGCGTATCTGCGCTTCCTGAATGCAATGGGAGACGCCGCGCTACGCAAGGATGGCGGCCCGGAACATGTCACCGGGTCCTGCTTCGTCTTTTCACCCGGATTCGAGCACGTTCTCCTGTGTTTCCACCGCAAGGGCCGCTTCTGGGTGCAGTTCGGCGGCCATATCGAGCCGGAAGACGCAACGGTGGCCGAAGCCGCCCAAAGGGAGGCCCGCGAGGAATCCGGACTTGGCGCTCTTGCCCTGCTCTCGCCAGCAATCATTGATCTCGACCGGCACGAGTTGCAGGGCGGTTTCACCTGTTCAGCACATTGGGACGTGGGGTTCGCTGCGGTCATCAGCCCGGATGCCGTAACCACTGTGAGCGATGAAAGCGAGGCCAACCGCTGGTTCCCGGTCAGCGAATTGCCGGCCCAGCTTCCGAAGGGATTCCACGAACGGCTGGATTACGTGCGGCGCACGGCTATGGCTCTGCCGGAGGCACGGTGCTGAACGCCGTGTGTCCAGGGCATTCCCTGGAGGAGTGACGGCTAGCATCGGGTGATGGATGGGGAGCAGCTACTCGAAGGCGGCAACGTCGCGGCCGCCGTTGTGCGGATTGGGGATACGGTCCGAAAGCCGTGGACAGAATCGACGCCACACGTATTCGAACTGATGACCGCGGTCCGGAAGGCCGGCGTAGACGTCCCCGCGGTCCTGGGCAGGGATGAGCAGGGCCGGCAAATCACCGAATTCATACCCGGACGGCTTGCCCTCGAATCGCCTCCGCTCACGCATGCGGAGCTTCGCCGGGTTGGAGCAATAGTCCGTGCCATCCATGATGCGAGCGAAACGTTCGTGCCCTCCCCTGAAGCGAAATGGGCCGGAGCAATCCCGTCCCCGGGAAACAACCTGGTCTGTCATAACGATCTGGCTCCTTGGAACCTCCTTATCGGTGACCGCTGGGTGTTCATTGACTGGGATGCTGCCGCACCCAGCACGCGACTATGGGATCTCGCCTATGCTGCCCAGGCGTTTACGCTCTCAGACACGACGTTGGCACCGGAGCGGGCGGCGGGAAATCTGGTTGCGTTCGTTGACGGTTACGGGGCGGAACGGGGCCTTCGGGAGCAGTTGCCGGAAGCAATGCACCAGCGCGCTGCGGCCATGCACCACCTGCTGGAGTCTTCGCACGCCACGGGCCGTGAACCCTGGGGATCCATGTACGTTCAGGGCCACGGGGAACACTGGCGGGCTGCCACGGACTATGTTCATGTCCATCAGAAGATATGGACAGCAGCACTGTTGGGCTAGCACATCAGAAACGTCGGCCGACGCCGGGGCGCCGCCACGGCGCTTACAGGCGGCGGTTCCAACTGCAGGGGGGCTTATGAGCACTGAGACAGGACCGATGGATCTGCACTTCACAGCTCCGATCGGCATGCACATCAAGGGTGATGTCTGGTCCTGCGTCGAAATCCCGGACTCGAAGAATCTGTTCGGCACGGGCAAAGCCGTCAAGGTCGCTGCAACGGTGGACGGGGAACCGGTACGCGCGGCCCTGATGCCTACCGGCACCGGAGGCCACATGCTCTCGGTCAGCGCCAAGCTGCGGAAGAAGATCGGGAAGGACATCGGCGACGACGTCGTCGTATCGGTTTCGGAGCGGCTCTCCTGAGTTCCGGGGCGCGCCGTCAGCTGCCCGCTAGGCTCAACGGCATGGGCAGTGATGAATCCACCCGATCGGCGTATGGGGCGCGGGCGGCCGAATACACCAGCCTGCTGGGATCCATCGAGGATACGCACGAGCTGGATCGGCAGCGCATCGGCGATTGGGCAGCAGATATTGAGGGCCGGGTAGTGGACGCCGGGTGCGGGCCCGGCCAGTGGACCGACTTCCTCCACCGGGGCGGAACGATGGTCCAGGGGATCGATTTTGTCCCCGAATTCATTCAGAGTGCCCGCCTGCGCTTTCCCGGTGTGCCTTTTCGCGTCGCCTCGTTCCGCCAGATGGGCGTACCTGATGATTCATTGCACGGCGTGCTGGCCTGGTATTCGCTCATTCATGTCCCGCCTGACGAGCTCTCTTTGGTGTTCGCGGAGATGGGGCGCGCCCTGGTCCGGGGCGGACGGATTCTCATCGGATTCTTCGACGGACCTCCCGGGACACCTTTTCCGCATGCCGTGAGCACGGCTTACTACTGGTCCGTCGAAGCGATGGGACAGTTACTAGCCGAAGCGGGGTTCGAGGTGCTTGAGGTGGAAACGCGCCGGGATCCCGGCAAACGGGCCCACGCCGCCATGACTGCTGCCTTGGTCTGACTCGGTGGGGTGCTGGAATGTCTGACAGTTTTCGGAACGGCACGCATCGGGTCCCGGCTGCGTACGCGGCTAGTATTGGCACCCGGGGGAAGGCGGAGATATGAGGGTGGGGAAGCTCTTAGGCCTGCTCGGTCTCGCGATGCTGCTGTGCGGAACCGTATCAGGCGGCCTGGCGGGAGCAGCGGTGAGCATAGCGTCCGAATTCCAGGCACGTTCCCACCCCTCGTTTGCGGGCTGGAGTTCCGGGACGTCGTGGCCGGGAGTGGCGGTGGTCTATGCGGTCACGGGCGCGCTTGTTGGTGCGGGCGCCGCACTGGTCAGCTTTCTTGGCGCAGCCATAGGACTGCTGGTGCAGGACACGGTACGCCCGGGACATTCGCGAAGGTCTCCGGCTTCGGCGGCCGGAATGGGAGCCGGTATGTTCACCGCCGCCGCAGCCGCCCTGGTGCGTCCGGGCGGGGGATCGGCTCTCGCACTCCTTTTCATCGGTATCGGGCTCAGCCTTCTGAGCGGAATCACGACGGCGCTCCTGGCGGGTTATGCCGGCAGGTATCTGAAGCGCAGAACTTCCGACGGGTACTGACGCGGCGGCAGGGGCGGCTACTGACGCGGCGGCAGGGGCGGCCGCGGGCACGTGCGCCAGCACGAGCGCCCGGTGCGTGCCCGGACCGGGGGCAGGAGATTCGCCGGCTCCACCATGGGCGGATAGGCTGCGGGCATGAACACGACCCGCGAGTACCGCCCGGCTTTCTTCATTATCGGTGCAGCGTTGCTGGGGGCGCTGGCCGTGATCCTGACACCGGGGTTGTTCGAGAACTTCGGGTCCGTCCGGCTCGTCACAGTCCTGGTCCTGACTGCCGGTGCACTCTGTTTCGCGGTCGCCGCCTCGCGGAGCCGACGCATGGGCCCGGGAACCGGCACGGACTAGGAAAGCCGCGACGCCGGCTCGAGGCGCCCCGGACCCTACCGCGGTCGCTGCCCGGACGCTAGCGCGGACGCTGCCCGGACGGAGTCCCGAAGGCGCCCCGGACGCTAGCGCGGACGCTGCCCGGCGTGCTGGCGGGCCAGGTCGGAAAGCTTGGACAGGTCAGCAAGATCCTCTTCGGACCGCGGCACCGGCGCAAAGCTGCCGAACTTCCGGACCGCTGCCTGCTCGATCAGGAAATCCGCAATGGCCGGATTCTTCGGCAGCAGTGAACCGTGCAGGTAGCTGGCCACCACGTTCTTATACCGGGCGCCCTCGGTGCTGTCCTTGGTGTTGTTGCCTTCGCCCTTGCGGACTTCGGCCAACGGCTCGACGCCGGGACCGAGGAAGGTCTGGCCGCTGTGGTTCTCGTAGCCATGGATCTCGCCGAACTCGCTGCTGACCGAGAGGACGTTGCCGATCAGCCGGACATCCCCGCCGTGGGTTTCCAGATCCAGGATCCCGATCCCCGGAATCAGCGTCCCTTCGTGGGTCTTGAAGAACTTTCCGAAGAGCTGGTAGAGCCCGCAGATCACCAGCATCGGCAGGCCGTCGTCGGCCAGCTTACGGAGGGTGGGGGCAAGCTGCTGGAGGTCCTGCTGGATCACTACCTGTCCGCTGTCCTGGCCGCCGCCGCCCACAATGATGTCGACGTCGGACGGGAACTCGTCGCCGGCGTTGTATTCCTCGACGACTGGGGAGTAGCCGTACCACTTCAGCCGCTGCTTGAGCACCAGGACATTGCCCCAGTCCCCGTAAATGTTCATTTCCCGCGGGTACAGCTGCAGGATCCTGATCGTACGGTCCGCACTCATGAGACCACCTCCACCTTCGTGATCTTGGAGAGCTCCCGACGCACGGCCAGCATGGCGGTGTACGTGCAGAAGATCCGCATGGGGACCCCGGGGGAGTCCTTGATAAAACGTTTCAGGCCATCGGTAATGTCCGGCTCGATGGTGCGGACGGGCACGTCGTCATACTTCAGGCGCAGCGCCATGTCGTAGGCCCGCACGCCGCTCACCACGTCGACGCCGCCGTCGGCCAGCGATTCGAAGTCCACGTCCCACAGCCAGGACATGTCCCGGCCGTCGGCGTAGTTGTCATTGATAGCGATCATGGTCGAGTACCCGTGCGCCGCGAAGGACTTCAGGCCAAGGCGGAAGCCGCTGGGGTTCTTCACCAGCACCAGTTCCAGCGGCTGGCCGTTGACGGTCAGGGATTCCCCGCGCCCGAAGGCCGGCTCAACATTGGCCAGTGCCTCGAACAGGGCGTCGGAATCCAGGTCGGCGCCCTTGATGGTCCGTGCAAAGGCCAGTGCGGCTGCGGCATTAAAGATGTTGTAGACCCCGCGCAGCTTCAGTCCCGAGGACCGCACCTGGCCGTCCACCAGGAAGTCGGCGTCGGCCTCGCCCACGCGCTGCAGGACGACGTCGGCCTCCTGGGTGGCCGCGAGGGCCTCGGCCAGGCTGCCGCGCATCTCGTCGTCGTTGGGGAAGGTGCTGCGCAGTGATGCGTCCAGTCCGAAGTACACGGCGCGCTGTCCGTTCAGGGACTCTGCAATGCCGGCCACCCGGGGGTCTTCGCGGTTCAGCACCACGGTCTCGGTGGTGGCGCGGGCAATCTGCTCCAGCAGCCGGGTGGTCTTATCGATTTCGCCGAACCGGTCCAGCTGGTCCCGCAGTACGTTCAGCAGCAGGCTGTAGCGGGGCCGGATCAGCTTCACGAAGTGCACCGCATGTGCCTCATCCAGTTCCAGGACGGCAATATCGGCATCGAGCCGGCCGCGGAGGTTCACCTCTCCCAGCAGGGCGGCCGCCACACCGCGGGTGAAGTTGCTGCCGGTGCGGTTGGTAAAGACCTTCAGGCCCTGGCTTTCGAGCAGCTCCACCACCATTTTGGTGGTGGTGGTTTTGCCGTTGGTTCCGGAGACGACGGCGACGCCGAGCGGCAGGTCCGCGAGGGTGCGGCGGATGAAGTCGGGATCGATTTTCTCCACCACCAGGCCCGGCAGGGCGGAACCGCCGCCGCGCAGTTTGGAGGCACTGCGGACCAGTTTTCCGACCAGGATGGAGAAAGAACTCATGGTTACTGAATATAGCGCACGGCCATATCTCCGGACGCTGCGGGCCGTTGCCCGGCCGGGGTACCGTGGGCGTGCGCCGGGCTGCCTAGAATAAGGCAATGACCAACTTCACAGGTTCCCCCGGCACAGGCCTGCTGGTGGGGGTCCTGGCACTGCAGGGCGGCGTGCGTGAACATGCGGCGGCCATCGCGGCGACGGGGGCAGCCGCTGTTCCCGTCCGCCGTCCCGGCGACCTGGAGGGGTTGTCCGGGCTGGTGCTGCCGGGCGGGGAATCCACCACCATAGGCAAGCTGCTGCGCGCCTACGGTCTGGCGGACCCGCTCGAAGATGCCATCTCCGGAGGGTTCCCGGTATACGGATCCTGTGCCGGGCTGATTCTGCTGGCGGACCATCTGGTGGATCCGGCCACTGATCGTGACGGGCGTCCACAGGAAACCCTTGGGGGACTGGATATCCTGGTGCGCCGAAACGCCTTCGGGCGCCAGCGCGAGTCCTTTGAAACACAGCTTGTGTTCGACGGCCTGGATTCCCTTCCTTCACTGCCTCCCGGCGCAGAGCCGCCCCCGGTCCAGGCAGTGTTTATCCGGGCACCCGAAGTGGAGAAGGCAGGCGACTCGGTGCGCGTCCTGGCCCGGGTCCGGGATGCGCAGCCTGGTCCCGTTCCGCTCCCTTCCATGAACCGGTCAGCGGATCCGGGCATGGTTTCGGCGCCGGAACCGGATTCGGTCGCTAGAATTGTGGCAGTGCGTTCAGGGAATCTGCTGGCAACCTCTTTCCATCCGGAAATAACGGGGGAGCTCCGCATCCATGAACTATTTATCCAGATGATCAGAGGAGAAGCGTAGAGCATGTCGGGCCACTCTAAATGGGCAACCACCAAGCACAAGAAGGCCGTAATTGATGCCAAGCGCGCCAAGTCCTTCGCCAAGCTGATCAAGAACATCGAAGTTGCAGCACGTGCCGGCGGAGCCGACATGGCGGGCAACCCGGCCCTTGAACTGGCCGTGTCCAAGGCCAAGAAGACGTCCGTGCCGATCGACAACATCAACCGTGCCGTCAAGCGCGGCGCCGGCCTGCTCGGCGAGGCCGTCGACTACCAGACCATCATGTACGAAGGCTACGGACCCCAGGGCTCGGCCCTGCTGATCGAGTGCCTCACGGACAACAAAAACCGTGCCGCCTCCGAGGTGCGCCTGGCGGTTACCCGCAACGGCGGCAACATGGGCGATCCCGGATCCGTGGCCTACATGTTCACCCGCAAGGGTGTGGTCAACCTGCCCAAGAACGGCCTGACCGAGGATGATCTGCTGATGGCCGTCCTGGACGCCGGAGCCGATGAGGTCAAGGAATCCGGGGAGAACTTCGAGATCATTTCCGAGCCGCAGGACCTGCGCGCCGTCGTGGGTGCCCTGGAGGAAGCCGGCATCGACTACGAAACGGATGAAGCGGAGTTCGTTCCGTCCATGCACGTGTCCCTGGATGCCGATGCAGCCCGGAAGTTCCTGAAGCTGGTTGACGCGCTCGAAGACCTCGACGACGTCCAGAACGTGTACTCCAACGCAGACATCCCGGCCGCCGTGATGGCCGAGCTTGAAGAAGACGACTAAGCAGCCCGCTCAGTGTCTTTACGCGTCCTGGGGGTGGACCCCGGCCTGACCCGCTGCGGCCTCGGAGTAGTAGAGGTCGAAGGGAACCGCCGGGCCACCCTTGTGGCCGTGGGAGTTGTCGGCACAGTGGCAGGAACGGCGCTGGACGCCCGCCTGCTGGTGATTTCCGAAGCGATCGAACTGTGGCTGGACACCCACCGGCCTGATGTCCTCGCCGTGGAACGGGTGTTCAGCCAGCTCAACGTCAGCACCGTCATGGGCACCGCCCAGGCCTCGGGCGTCGTTATTGCCGCCGCGGCACGGCGCGGGATCCCCGTGGCGCTGCACACCCCCACCGAGGTGAAGGCCGCGGTCACGGGGTCCGGCTCGGCGAATAAGGACGCGGTGGGCAAGATGGTCACCAAGATCCTCCGGCTGGATGAAATGCCCAAACCGGCCGACGCCGCCGACGCCCTGGCCCTGGCCATCACCCACGCCTGGCGCCGCGGCGTCGCCGGCCCCGGACCTACGGCAGGTTCGGCCTCCAGGGGTGCCGCGCCGGCATCGGGACAGACCCCGGCCCAGCGGCTGTGGGCCGAGGCGGAAGCCCGGGCAAAACGCGGAAGCTACTGATCAGCACGGCAATGCGGGCGCCAGCAAGTAGGGTATTCGTAGATATGTTCTATACAGCCTCTGGAGTTCCTTCATGATCAGTTCCCTCCGCGGGGTCGTTTCGCACGTCGGCCTCACCTCCGCCGTCATTGATGTGCACGGGCTCGGGATGCTGATCCAGGCCACCCCGCAGACCCTGGCAACCCTGCGCACGGGCAATGAAGCGTTCATCCACACCGCCATGATTGTCCGTGAGGACTCCATGACGCTCTACGGGTTCACCGACGCGGACCAGCGGGAGGTCTTCGAAATCCTCCTGGGCGTCAGTGGCGTCGGACCGCGGATCGCGCTGGCCGTCCTGGCCGTGCATACCCCCGAAGCCATCCGGGTGGCGGCGTCCAGCGGGGATGACAAAGCCTTCAGCAAGGTCTCCGGCATCGGGCCCAAGGGAGCCCGCCGGATTGTCCTGGAACTGGCGGACAAGCTGGTGCCCCACGGCACCGTGGAGAACCCGGCCGCCCCGCGCTGGCAGGAGCAGGTCCTTGCCGCCATGACCGGACTGGGCTGGTCCGAGAAGGATGCCACCGCCGCCATCGAGGACACCGCCGCTGAATACCCGGACATCGCGGCCGCCGGGAACGTCGGGGAAATCCTGAAACTGACCCTGCGCCGGCTGGGTACCGACGGCGCCCGGACCGCTTCGCGCCGGAAGGCCGGCTGACGTGCCTACCGCTGATTCCCTGGTTGCCCCCGGCCCGGATCCGGACGACAAAGCCATTGAAGCGGCCCTTCGGCCCAAGAATCTTGATGATTTCGTGGGGCAGAAACGCGTCCGCGAACAGCTCTCCCTGGTCCTGGAAGCATCCCGCCTGCGCGGCCGCAGCGCAGACCACGTCCTGCTCTCCGGCCCTCCCGGCCTGGGCAAGACCACGCTCTCCATGATCATTGCCGCGGAAATGAACGCACCTCTGCGGATCAGTTCCGGCCCCGCTATCCAGCATGCCGGCGACCTCGCCGCGATTCTGTCCTCCCTGACCGAGGGGGAGGTGCTGTTCCTGGATGAAATCCACCGGATGTCCCGCCCGGCCGAGGAAATGCTCTACATGGCCATGGAGGATTTCCGGGTGGACATTGTGGTGGGCAAGGGAGCAGGAGCCACTGCCATCCCGCTGGAGCTTCCCCCGTTCACCCTGGTCGGTGCCACCACGCGGGCCGGCCTGCTGCCGGGCCCGCTGCGGGACCGCTTCGGTTTCACCGGTCACCTGGAGTTCTACTCCACCGACGAGCTGGAACTGGTACTGCGCCGCTCGGCCATGCTGATGGATATGAAGGTCAACTCGGCCGGCTTTGCCGAAGTGGCCGGCCGCTCCCGCGGTACGCCCCGAATCGCGAACCGGCTCCTGCGCCGCGTCCGGGACTGGGCCCTGGTGCACGGGGTCGAACAGATTGACGCCCGTTCGGCCGGTGCCGCCCTGGATATGTATGAAGTGGATGTGCTGGGCCTGGACCGGTTGGACCGGGCTGTGCTGACGGCGCTGATCACCAAGTTCAACGGGGGACCGGTGGGGCTGTCCACGCTGGCCATTGCCGTCGGCGAGGAACCCGAGACCGTGGAAACCGTCGCCGAACCGTATCTGGTCCGCGAAGGCCTGCTGGGCAGGACCCCGCGCGGACGGATTGCCACCCGTGCCGCCTGGGAGCACCTGGGGCTGCAGATGCCTGAACACGTCGCTGCGGCAATGCCGGCAAACATGTTCTCCGGACCGGGGATAAACACGTCCTCTTCGCCCGGCGACGGACTGGTCCCGGAAACTTAACAGGAGCCTTTCACGTTTTCCCCTTAGACTGGCCCTAGGCACGGTCTCGGCCCGGATGCCCGGATCTGCCACAACCTTCCTCAAAAGAAACGGATTTCCCCACGTGAATATCGCTGATCTCTTCATTCCCCTGCTTCTGGCGGTCTTCGTCATCATGATGTTCCGCAAGCAGAAGAAGACGACGCAGTCGGTGGCCCAGCAGCGCTCCCAGATGGTTCCGGGCACCGAGGTCATGACCCAGTTCGGGCTTTTCGGACGGATCGTTTCCGTGGACCAGGAGGAAAACAAGGCAGTCCTGGAACTTTCCCCGGGCAACACCGCCACCGTGCACCTGCAGGCGCTGACCAAGGTAGTTGTGCAGCAGCCCGCTGAAGAGGCAGAGGCCGAGGAAACCCCGCAGGTTCCCGACGATGCGTCCTCCCTGACCCTGGGCAAGGGTGCGGCACGGGATGCCGACGCCAATCAGGATGCCTCCGCCCGGAATGAGACGCCTGAAGAAACACTCAAGCGCCTGAGCCGCGACGATACAAAAGAGAACTAGACTCTCCACGAGCTAAGCAGGGCATTGCCGCCCTGCTTGCCTCACCGGAGCCCGCTCGGCGCCGGTGATCTTCGCCCCAAAGGAAAATTCCCTATGCCCCGTACCGGCCCCGGCTCGGCCGCGAAAAAGACGCTCATTTGGCTGGGCGTCATTTTTGCTGCCCTGGCCCTCCTGCTTGGTGGCGGCTCCATGTGGAGCAACGCCAGCTGGACCCCAAAACTTGCCCTCGACCTCGAGGGCGGCACCCAGATGATCCTTGCTCCCAAGGTTCAGGGAGCCAGCTCCGATATCAACGCCGAACAGCTGGAGCAGGCGGTGGAGATCATCCGCCAGCGTGTGGACGGCAGCGGTGTCTCCGAAGCCGAGATCAGCACGCAGTCCAACCGCAACGTGGTGGTCTCCCTGCCGGGTGTTCCCGATGCAGAGACACGTGAGCTGATCCAGGCCTCGGCGCAGATGGAGTTCCGCCCGGTCCTGGCCGGCGGCGGCGGGCAGGGTGCGGCAGTCACCGATCCGACACCGGCGGAGCAGTTGCCCACGCCCACGGCGGAGCCCACGGACGGATCCGATCCGAACTGGATCTCCCCGGAACTGCAGACCGAGTTCGAAACCACGGACTGCCTGAACCCGGACACCCTGGCCAATGCTGAACAGGCCGCTGCCGACCAGCCCATGGTCGCCTGCGAGCCCGGCACCGCCGGCAAGTACATCCTCGGCCCGGTGGAAGTTCCCGGTGCCGAGATTTCCACGGCCAGCTTCGGTATGGCGCAGGGAAACAACGGCATCTCCACCAACCAGTGGGCCGTCAACATCGAGTTCAACCGTGAAGGTACGGACACCTTCCGCCAGGTCACCGAGCGGCTGTTCGCGTTCCCGCAGGGCGATCCGCGGAACCAGTTCGCGATTGTCCTGGACGGGCAGATCATCTCGGCCCCCACGGTCAACGCCGTCATCACCGACGGCAAGCCGCAGATCACCGGCAACTTCACGCAGGAAAGCGCCGAGGCGCTGTCCGAGCAGCTGAAGTACGGCGCACTGCCCATCAGCTTCGAAATCCAGAGCGAACAGCAGGTCTCCGCCACCCTCGGTGCCGACCAGCTGCGGATGGGCATCATTGCCGGCCTGATCGGCCTGATTCTGGTGGCCGTCTACTCCCTGTTCCAGTACCGGGCCCTCGGGCTGGTGACCATCGCCTCGCTGGTGGTCGCCGGTGTGCTGACCTACCTGGCCATCGCCATCCTGGGCTGGAGCCAGAACTACCGGCTCTCGCTGGCCGGGGTGGCCGGTCTGATTGTCGCCATCGGCCAGACCGCTGACTCGTTCATCGTCTACTTTGAACGCATCCGTGATGAGCTCCGTGACGGACGCAGCCTGGTCTCGGCAGTGGACAACGGCTGGAAGCGCGCCAAGCGCACCGTGCTGGCGTCCAAGGCAGTAAACATTCTTGCCGCCGTCGTGCTCTACTTCGTGGCCGTTGGCAATGTCCGCGGGTTCGCGTTCACCCTGGGGCTGACGGCTATTGCCGACCTCATTGTGGTGTTTATGTTTACCCACCCGACCATGGTGCTGCTGGCCCGGACCAGGTTCTTCGGCGAAGGGCACCGGTTCTCCGGCCTGGATACCACCAAACTCGGCGCGGTGCCGCTGTACCGGGGTGCCGGACGCCTGCGTGAGCCAGGAGATTCTCCGGCACTGCGCGGCAAGAACAAGGCCGCCGCGAAGGAAGCTGAACGGCGCCTGACCATCGCAGAGCGGCGGCTTGCCGAGAAGCAGAACTCCATGGCCGGCAGCGGCCGCAGCTCCGAAAAGGACGGCGAGTAATGAGCAAGCTCCCCAGTTTCGCCGCATTCGGCAATGATCTGTACACCGGAAAGCGTTCCTACAACTTCGTTGGCAAAGCGAAGCTGTGGTTCCTGATCGCGGCTGCCGCGGTACTGCTTTCCATCCTGATCCCGGTAGCCAAGGGTGGATTCAACCTCGGTATCGAATTCCGCGGCGGTTCCGAGTTCACCGTCTCCAACGTCAGCAATACGGACGTCAGCCGCGGTGAGGAAGCCGTCGCCGAAGTGGCCGGGAGCTCCGACCCCAAGGTCACGAACATCGCCCCGGGCACCATGCGGATCCAGACCGAAAAGCTCAGCGATGACCAGACCATCCAGGTCAAGGAATCGCTGGCGGACACCTACGATGTCAGCCAGGACGAGGTGACCTCGACCTTCATCGGCCCCACCTGGGGCAGTGATGTGAGCCGGCAGGCACTGGTGGGCCTGATTGTTTTCGTGGCCCTGGCCGCGGTGCTGATGGCGCTGTATTTCCGGACCTGGAAAATGTCCCTGGCTGCCGTTACCGGACTGCTGGTGGTGATGGTGGTGACCGCCGGGGTGTACGCGCTGATCGGCTTTGAAGTCACGCCGTCCGCCATTATCGGTTTCCTGACGGTGCTGAGCTACTCGCTCTATGACACGGTGGTGGTCTTCGACAAGGTCCGGGAAAACACCAAGGACCTGGACAAGCGAACCAAGCGCACCTTCGCCGAGGAGGTGAACCTGGCCGTCAACCAGACCCTGGTCCGGTCCATCAACACCTCCGTGGTGGCGGTACTACCGGTGGCATCCATCCTGTTCATCGGTGCCCTGCTGCTGGGCGCCGGCACCCTGAAGGACCTGTCCCTGGCACTGTTTGTCGGGATCATCCTGGGCACCATTGCCACCATCTACGTTGCGGCGCCCATGTATGCATGGCTGCGCCGGAACGAGCCGGATATCCGCAAGCAGGCCAAGCGGGTAGCCGAACGCCGGGCCCTGGAAGCAAAGACCGAGACGGTCAACGCCTAGCCCGGGAGCATCAATCCACCTGCCAGGTTCCGTACTCCGCCCAAGGAGTACGGAACCTGCGGTTTAAGTGCGGCACAGGCAGGCTTAGACTGGTGGACAGGGCATTTTTGTGCAGCCGTCACGTGAACGTTGAGCACCAGCTTTTAAAGCATGGAAGAAAGGTCGGCAGTGGCCAACAGTGCAACGCCTGCCAATGAGGCAGGAAACGGCCGTACCACCGGGATTGCCAGTGGCACGGAGAGCGCCGCAGGTACTGAGGCTGCGGCGGTGGAGCCTGCTCCCAGGCCGGCAGCAGGCCGGCGCCACTCCACCCGGGCGCGCCTTGCCCGCCTGGCCGGCCGCGGCAACCCCGGCTACTCGCCGATGCTGGAGCCGCTGCTGCGCACTGTCCGGGTCAATAACCCGAGGGAAGACCTGGACCTGATCCAGCGGGCGTACGTGGTGGCCGAGCGCAGCCACGAGGGCCAGAAACGCAAGAGCGGCGATCCCTACATCACCCACCCCGTTGCCGTAGCCACCATCCTCGCTGAACTGGGGATGACGGGTACAACACTGGCCGCCGCCCTGCTGCATGACACCGTGGAGGACACCAGCTACACGCTGGAAGAGCTCCGCCGCGAGTTCGGCCCCGAAGTGGCCATGCTGGTGGACGGCGTGACCAAGCTGGACAAGGTCACCTTCGGCGACGCCGCGCAGTCCGAGACCGTCCGCAAAATGGTGGTCGCCATGGCCAAGGACATCCGCGTCCTGGTTATTAAGCTCGCCGACAGACTGCACAACGCCCGGACCTGGCGTTTCGTTTCCCCGGAGTCCTCCGCCAAAAAGGCCCGCGAAACCCTCGAAATCTTCGCCCCGCTGGCACACCGCCTGGGTATGAACACCATCAAATGGGAGCTGGAGGATCTCTCCTTCGCAGCGCTGCACCCCAAGGTGTATGACGAAATTGTGCGAATGGTCGGCGACCGGACCCCCGAGCGGGAGAAGTACCTAAGCACCGTGCGGTCCCAGATTGCCGATGACCTGCACGCGGTGAAGATCAAGGCCACCATTACGGGCCGGCCCAAGCACTATTACTCCATCTACCAAAAGATGATTGTGCGGGGCAAAGACTTCGACGATATCCATGACCTGATGGGCGTGCGCGTCCTGGTGGACTCGGTGCGTGACTGCTATGCGACCCTGGGTGCCCTGCACGCGCGATGGAATCCGCTGCCCGGGCGGTTCAAGGATTACATCGCGATGCCGAAGTTCAACATGTACCAGTCGCTGCACACCACGGTGATCGGGCCCGGCGGCAAGCCGGTGGAAATCCAGATCCGTACGCATGACATGCACCGCCGTGCCGAGTACGGTGTGGCCGCGCACTGGAAGTACAAGGACGGGAACAAGGCGCCCGAAACCGCTGATGACATGGGCTGGCTGCGCAGCCTGGTGGACTGGCAGCAGGAAACTTCGGATCCGGACGAGTTCCTGGACTCCCTGCGGTTCGAAATCAATGCCCGTGAAGTGTTTGTTTTTACCCCCAAGGGCGAGGTTATGGCCCTGCCTGCCGGGTCGACGCCGGTGGACTTTGCGTACGCGGTGCACACCGAGGTGGGTCACCGGACCATTGGCGCACGGGTCAACGGGAAGCTGGTTCCGCTGAACAGCGAACTCCAGCACGGCGACTGGGTGGAGATCTTCACGTCCAAGGCTGAAGGTGCCGGTCCCAGCCAGGACTGGCAGGGCTTCGTCAAGAGCCCGCGGGCACGCAACAAGATCCGCCAGTGGTTCACCAAGGAACGCCGTGAAGAGGCGATCGAAAAGGGCAAGGACCTGCTCACCCGCGGTATGCGCAAGCAGAACCTGCCGCTGCAGCGCCTGATGACCCATGACGCGCTGGTGGCTGTGGCGGAGGAACTGCACCATCAGGACATTTCCGCGCTTTACGCAGCCGTCGGCGACGGGCACACCTCGGCCCAGAATGTCATTGAGCATCTGGTCAACCTGATGGGCGGGCACCAGGGCGCCGAAGAGGACCTGGCCGAAACGCCGGTGTCCACGGCCGCCCGGCGTCCCAAGTTCACCGACTCCGGCGTTACGGTGCGCGGTGCCGGCGATGTGTGGATCAAGCTGGCCCGCTGCTGTACCCCGGTGCCGCCGGATCCGATCATCGGGTTCGTGACCCGGGGCTCCGGCGTCTCGGTGCACCGCAGCGACTGCCGCAACGTCCAGGAACTGCGGGCCGTGCCGGACCGCATTGTGCCGGTGGAATGGGCTCCGACCCAGTCCAGTGTTTTCCTGGTCGAAATCCAAGTCGAGGCGCTGGACCGCAAGAGCCTGCTCTCGGACGTCACGCGGGTGCTGTCCGAGAACCACGTGAATATCCTCTCTGCGAGCGTGAATACCTCCAGTGACCGGGTGGCCATGTCGAAGTTCGTGTTCGAGATGGGCGATCCGAAATACCTCAGCCACATCCTCAGCGCCGTCCGGAAGATCGACGGCGTGTTCGACGTCTACCGCACCACGGGGTCCCAGCGCCGGGTCTAGCCGCCGGATGACGGTGCCGGCTTATCCGCCCGGCGCCGACGCGGCATCGATGCGTTCCAGCGCGGCGGCTTTGCCCGGCACCCGCCGGCCTGCGTCCAGCGCCCGCCGGACCAGTTCCAGCCGGCAGCCCAGCGCGGGGTGGGCAGCGAGCCGGCGCAGTGCCGGGACAGCGTCCACGGTGCGCGCATGCAGGGCTATGTCGACGGCGGTTCGCAACGGAGACGTCACCGGCACCGTTCCCACCAGGACACGGTCCGCCGGACCGAGGAGCACTTCGTGCAGGACCGCCGTGCTGAAGGGGCGCAGCGCACCCGTGCGGCTGCGCCGGTCCGCCATCACATCCAGCCGCAGCGGCCGCGGGGCGCATCCGAAGATCCATGCCGCCGTCATCCTGCCCATGGTCAGCCGCGGCCGCAGTCCGGCGGGCAGTACCCGGGAAGCGGCCAAAGCGCGAATCACCGGGTCCGGCCGGACATCCCAGCGAACGTAGGTCTCGGCGTACACATGCCGCAGCAAGCCATCCATGGCCATTGCCTGCAGTTCGGCGTGGCCGAACGGCACACCCGCGGTAAACAGGGCCCCGCCCGTGGACGTGACCTGGGGGAGTGCTCCCGGCGAAGGGAAAAGCTGGACCGGCATGGACACCAGCGTGGTCCGTGGCCCGGCAATGCGAAAGCCCCGCCCCTCCGTTGTGGATAACGGAGAGGCGGGGCCGGATGCTTCGGAGGTAGCTGCTAGGCGAAGTCCTGTGCGGACTTCTGCAGCATGGCCAGCCACTGCTGACGGGCCTCGAGGGCCTCGCGTGCGTCGGCGATCTTCTTGGCGTTGCCGGCCTTCTCGGCATCGGCAAGATCCTGCTCCAGGGACGCGATGGTCGCCTCGAGCTGGGACAGCGCAGAGTTGGTGCGTGCCTTCGTCTCGGGGTTGCTTCGCTGCCAGTGCTCGTCTTCGGCGGCCTTTACTGCCTCTTCCACCTTGCGGATTCCGGCTTCCATTCGCCCCATGTCGGCGCGGGGCACCTTACCGGCGTCCTCCCAGCGCTCACGGATGGACTGAAGAGCCTTCCGGGCGGCGGCCAGGTCAGTGACCGGCAGCAGCCCCTGGGCTTCGGCAAGCAGTTCTTCCTTGACCACCAGGTTGGCGGCGAACTCCTCATCGATGACTTCATTCGCGGCCTGGCGGGCGGCAAAGAACTTGTCCTGGGCAGCACGGAAACGAGCCCACAGGGCGTCGTCGTCCTTGCGGCTGGCCCGCTTGGAGGCCTTCCACTCGTCCATCAGCTGCCGGTACTCAGCGGCGGTGTTGCCCCAGTCCGTGGAGGTGGACAGCTCTTCCGCACGGGCAATCAGTGCTTCCTTCGCGGACTTGGCGGAGGCGTTTTCACTGTCCAGCTGGGAGAAGTAGGCGCGGCGGTGCCGGTCGAACACCGTCCGGGCGGAGCGGAAACGCTTCCAGAGGGAATCCTCGGCGCTGCGGCCCAGCCGCGGACCGTTCTTCTGCGCGGACTTCCAGGCGTCGAAGAGCTCGTTCATCCGGTTGCTGCTGGTTTTCCACTGGATGCTCGCCGGGTCCTTGGCAGCAATCTCTTCAGCTTCGGCAACAATGGCTTCGCGGGCGGCAAGCTCCCGGGCCTTGATGGCTTCGGCTTCGGCGCGCTCGGCGGCCTCGGCCTCCTTCAGGGCGGTTTCCAGCGACTCGACCCGGGCGTCCAGTGCCAGCACGTCACCCACCATTTTGCGCTCGGCGATCTGCTGGGCCAGGTGCTTGAGGGTCTTGCGGATATCGGCGGCCGGGGCCTTGACCTGGATCCGCTGTTCCAGCAGCAGCAGCTGGCTGGCGGCGTCGTCGTACTTGCGGACGAAGTAGGCCAGCGCTTCGTCCTTGGACGCATCGGGGAACTGGCCAACGGGGAATTCCTCGCCGTCAACCAGGAGGAAGACGTGGCCGTCCTCTTCGACGCGGGCAAACCGGGCTGCTTCCGCCAGCGGCGTGGAGTGGGCTGCGGGAGCCGCTACCACCGGCTGTGCGGCAGCGGCGGGCCGGGGGCCCGCGGCGGCAGGGGTGGGGCGGCGACCTGCGAGGGCTGCCGGGCTGGGAGCGGCAGGCCGGCTCGTCTCCGGAGCGGTCTGGCCTGCTGTTTCGTCGGATTTCTGACTGTCTGTCACCGCTAAAAGTCTTTCACTCGATGGATGGCAGTTTGCGAAGCCCGCGCCGCCACTTAATTCAGGGTGAACGAATTGATCGTCACCCGGTCATTCGGTTGCCCATCGTCCGCCCCGGAAGCAATGCCCCGGGATGCGATGGACTCCACTACGTCAAGACCTGACGTTACCTTACCCATTATCGTGTAGCCGCCGGTTTCCTGCGTTATCACCGAATCCTTGTAAACGATGAAGAACTGTGTGCCGTGGCTGTCGCCGTCAGCTCCGCGGGCCACGGCGATGCTGCCTGCCGGGTAGAAACCATCCTCCGGCGTGTTCTCCACCGGCCCCCAAAGGAAGTCCTGATCGGCCTTGCCGTCACCGTTCTCGGAACCGCACTGCAGCACACCCATTTGCTCGGTGGCCGTCAGGCGGTGGCAGTCCTTGCCGTCGAAGTACCCGTCATCCGCGAGGGTCTTGAACACTGCTGCAGCCTGCGGGGCTGCATTACCGTCCAGCTCCACTCCCACCTCGCCCTGGCCCAATGCCAGTGACCCGGTGAAGGTCCTGCCCTCTGCCAGCGACTTATCCGGGATCTCCCTCGGCAGCCCCGACGCGGCCTGTTCCTTCACCAGCGCCAGTTCCTCGGCCGTGGGGTTGGAACTGAACCAGCTGATCTGCAGGGAGACGGCCAGGGCCAGGACCACGGCCGCAGCGGCACCCGCGAACAGGTTGTCCCGTTTCCGGCGCTGGGTCCGCGATGCGTCGAACGCCCGGCGGGCCTGGATCCGGGCCACCCGGCGCCTGTCTTCGCGGTTGGTGCGGTTTGCCGCCACCGTTGCCTCCTTGAGCAGGGTCGGGCCTCCCGGGTCCGCGCCCTGGCAGAAACGCGGTCTGCATCCAAGAGGCTAAAATGAGTGCCGCACATAGTTTACGCACGTCAGCGTGTGCATTTCTGTTTCGGCCGGGAGCGCTGCTGCCCGTGCCATCGCCCAGCTAAGGAGTTCGCCACCATGGCACGCAAGGCCTCACTGTCCGGTTTCCCCGAATGGCTACCGCAGGAGCGCCTGGTTGAACTCCATGTCCTGGACGTGCTGCGCCGCACCTTTGAACTGCACGGCTTCTCCAACATTGAAACGCGCGCGGTGGAGACGGTGGGCCAGCTGCTGCGCAAGGGCGAAATCGACAAGGAAGTCTACGCACTGAGCCGGCTGCAGGCAGAAGAGGGGGAGGCCTCCGGCAAGGAGGATCCGAACCAGCTGGCCCTGCACTTTGACCTGACCGTGCCCTTTGCCCGGTACGTGGTGGAAAACGCCGGCCACCTCTCCTTCCCGTTCCGCCGCTACCAGATCCAGAAGGTCTGGCGCGGGGAGCGCCCGCAGGAAGGCCGGGCCCGCGAGTTCACCCAGGCGGATATTGACGTGGTGGGCGACGGCGCGCTGCCGTTCCGGTACGACGTCGAGCTGGCGCTGGTCATCGCTGAGGCGCTTGGTGCCCTGCCCATCCCCGAATTCAAGATCCGGGTCAACAACCGCAAGCTTGCCGAAGGCTTCTACCGCGGCATCGGGCTGGAAGACACCGCCGGGGTGCTGCGCAGCATCGACAAGCTGGAGAAAATCGGCGCCGAAAGGGTTGCCGAACTGCTGCAGGAGGAACTCGGGGCCACCCCGGAGCAGGCAGCCGCTGCCCTGAAACTGGCCTCCATCCGCGCCGAAGACGTCTCCTTCGTGGATGAGGTCCGTGCCCTCGGCGTCAGCAACGAGCTGCTCGAAGAGGGACTCGGCGAGCTGGCGGAAGTCATCAGGGAAGCATCCCGGCGGGCACCGGGCCGGGTGCTGGCAGACCTGAGTATTGCCCGCGGCCTGGATTACTACACAGGTACCGTGTACGAAACTGTCCTGGTGGGGCACGAGGCGCTGGGCTCCATCTGCTCCGGCGGCCGCTATGACGCGCTGGCCAGCAAAGGCAGCAGGACCTTCCCCGGCGTGGGCCTGTCCATCGGTGTCACCCGGCTGGTCATGCGGATCCTCAGCCAGGACTTCGCGCAGGCCTCACGCAGCGTACCCACCGCAGTGCTGATGACCCTGGCCACTGACGAGTCCTGGTCCGCAGCCCAGGACACAGCTGCGCAGCTGCGCGGCAGGGGAATTTCCGTGGAGGTTGCGCCCAAGGCGGAGAAGTTCGGCAAGCAGATCAAGTACGCGGACCGCCGCGGCATCCCGTTTGTCTGGTTCACTGCCGAAGACGGAAGCCATGAGGTGAAGGACATCCGCTCCGGCGAGCAGGTCCCCGCCGATCCGGCGCTGTGGACCCCGCCGGCCGAGGACCTGACCGTGACGGTTGCCCCGGCCTAGCGTCAGCGGCCCGAAGGACGGGCGGCCGTTCCGGTAGGTAATGGCCGCCCGCACCCTGGGAGACGCCCCGCATCTTGGGCGCAGCCGCGGGGTTTAGCCGCCGGGTTTAACCGCGGAGTTTAGCCGCGCGGTTTAGCTGCAGCCGGGCGGGAAGCCTAGGCTTAAAGCATGCCTACCACTCCCGCACTTTCCTCCACCCCGCCCTGCGCCGAGCTGCATCTGCACATTGAGGGAACCCTTGAACCGGAACTGATTTTCGAGCTGGCCGGGCGCAACGGCATCACCCTGCCGTATGCATCACTGGACGAGCTGAGGGCACGCTACCGGTTCACTGATCTGCAGTCCTTCCTGGACCTCTACTACGCAAACATGGATGTGCTCCGTACAGAGGCCGACTTTGCCGATATGACCCGCGCGTACCTTCGCCGCGCGGCAGCTGCCGGTGTGCGGCACGTGGAAATGATGATGGACCCCCAAGCGCATCTGGTCCGTGGCATACCGCTGGAAACCTCCGTACGGGGCGTTTGTGCCGCCCTGGCCGCCAGTGAGGAGGAGTTCGGGATCTCCACCGCCCTCATCGCCGCGTTCCTGCGGGACCGCCCGGCAGAAGAGGCGCTGGATGTTCTGGAGGACCTGCTCGCCATGGAGGCACCCATCATCGGCATCGGGCTGGACTCCGCGGAGGTGGGCAACCCGCCCGAAGCCTTCATCGGGCTGTACCGGCGGGCCCGGGAGGCCGGCCTGCGGACCGTTGCACACGCCGGGGAGGAAGGGCCTTCGCACTACATTGAGCAGGCCCTGGACCTGTTGCTGGTGGACCGGATCGACCATGGCATCCGCTGCCTTGACGATCCGGAGCTGGTGCAGCGCCTGGTGCATGAGAAGATCCCGCTGACCATCTGCCCGCTGTCGAATGTGCGGCTGCAGGCGGTGGACAGCCTTGCTGCGCATCCCCTGCCGCAGATGCTGGAACACGGGTTGAACATTTCCGTGAACTCCGATGATCCGGCGTACTTCGGCGGCTACGCGGATGACAACTTCCGGGCCGTGCAGGAAGCCTTCGGGCTGGACCGGGCGCAGCTGGGCCTGCTGGCGGCGAATTCCATCGAGGCGTCCTTCGCCCCGCCGGGACGCCGGGCGGAACTGCTGCACGAAGTGCGCCGCTGGGAGGCCGCAGGCGCCTAGAGGGTCGGGTCCGGCTTGGTGGAACGCGGCCGGCGGAAGCTGAGCCGCACCACCAGGCCGGCCACGAGGATGATCAGCATCAGCGAAATGGACAGCGGCGGAAGCGCCAGCGCCAGCAGGAGTGCCCCGGCCGTGCCCGCAACGTTCAGCGCACGGGGAGCGTACCGGCTCCGGTCCTTGAGCATAAAAGCGCACACCGTGGTGATGGCGGCATAAAACAGCAGGGCGAACGAGGCCATCCCGATCAGGCCGTCCAGGTCCCCGATCAGCACCAGCACAATCACTACGGCGGCGCCCGAAATCTCCGCAGCCCAGGGGATATCCGACCCGGCGCGGCCCGGCCGGCTCCGGCCGAACAGGGAGGGGAGGTCACGGTCCGCTGCCATGGCGGCAGCAGTCCGGCCCGCCGATTCCAGCAGTACCCAGATCCCGCCCAGCGCCGCGGCCGCAGCGGCCAGGACAAGGGCCCCGGTCCCGACGTTTGCGCCAACGCTTTGCAGGGGCTCCAGCAGCGGGGCGGGTTCCGCTGCCAGCGCCGCCGCCCCGTAGTAGGCCAGCAGAGACTGCCCCATCAGCAGATACAGGGCAAACGAGACGGCAATGGCAGCCGGGATGGCCAGCGGGAGGTTGCGGGAGGGATTGCGCACACCCTTGCCCAGGGTGGCGAGCTTGGTGTAGCCGGAGAAGAGGAAGAACAGCAGGCCGGCGCCCTGCAGCATCCCTGCCGCGGACGGCTCAATTTCCGCACCGACCCGGACCGGCTGGTTGGGCGCCTCGTTGAAGAGAACCACCACCGTAAAGGCAAGGACGGCGAAAACGAACGCCAGGATAAAACGGGTGGCCCAGTTCCCCCGGCTCACGCCTGCCAGGTTCACCGCGGACATCAGGACGACGGCGCCCACGGCCCCGGCAACCGGATGCTCGGGGACAATATAGGCGCCGAACGCCAGGGCAAGGACGGCGGTGGAAAGCAGCAGCCCCCACAGCAGGGTGAAGCCGGAGAAGAAACCGCTGTAAGGGCCCAGCAGAATCCTCGCGGCCGTGCGGGCCGTTGCGTCCCCGCCCCGGTCTTCGGGGAGCCGGCGGGACACCGCCCGGCTGAGCTGGAACGTGGACATGGCGCATAGCAGCGCCACGAAAGCGGCGATGCCTAGCGAGAGCGCGAGGGCCGGCCCCGCGGCGGCTGCTGCGGGGGAGAAGGCGACAAATGCACCTGCACCTACGATGGATCCAATGCCGGCAGTGGTGGCATCAAAGCCGCCGAGGGGAACGCGCGGCTGGGTGTTGCCGGACAAATGACCTTCCAATCGGTAGGGACTTGGCAGGGTGGGGGGTGGTTCACCGGTAAACTCTGAAGGAGACAGTGTATTCACAATGGGCGGAAACAATGGTTTCCGCAAGTTTTTCGAAAGGACAGCTGTGCTGCGCACTCATGCCCTTGGTTCCCTGAGGGCCGAGCATATTGGACAGACCGTTACTCTTGCAGGCTGGGTCGCCCGGCGGCGCGACCACGGCGGTGTCGCCTTCCTTGACCTGCGCGACGCCTCCGGCGTGGCCCAGGTAGTGGTGCGTGAAGAGGATGTCTTCCACGGACTGCGCAACGAGTACGTCCTGCAGATCACCGGCACCGTGCAGAAGCGGCCCGAGGGCAACGAGAACCCGGCGCTGGCCACCGGAGAGATTGAAGTCATTGCGGACAAGACCGTCATCCTGAACACCTCGGATCCGCTGCCCTTCCAGATCGATGAGCACGTGGAAGTTGGCGAAGAGGCGCGCCTGCGCCACCGCTACCTCGACCTGCGCCGCCCGGCACCCGCCGCAGCCATGCGCCTGCGCTCCGAAGCCAACCGGGTTGCCCGCGAACTGCTGCATGATGAAGGTTTCGTGGAAATCGAAACCCCCACGCTGACGCGTTCCACCCCGGAAGGCGCCCGTGACTTTGTGGTCCCGGCACGCCTGGCCCCGGGTTCCTGGTATGCCCTGCCGCAGTCCCCGCAGCTGTTCAAACAGCTGCTGCAGGTGGGCGGTTTCGAAAAGTACTACCAGATTGCCCGCTGCTACCGGGATGAGGACTTCCGCGCGGACCGCCAGCCGGAGTTCACGCAGCTGGACATCGAGGCCAGCTTCGTTGAGGAAGACGACATCATTGCCCTCGGCGAGCAGATCGTGAAGTCGCTGTGGAAGCTGATCGGCGTCGAGATCACGACGCCGATCCCGCGCATGACCTACGCCGATGCCATGGCCCGCTACGGCTCGGATAAGCCGGACCTGCGGTTCGGCCTGGAGCTGACCGAACTCACCGAGTTCTTCAAGGACACCACCTTCCGCGTCTTCCAGGCCCCGTACGTGGGTGCCGTGGTGATGCCGGGTGGCGCCTCCCAGGCCCGCCGCACGCTGGATGCCTGGCAGGAATGGGCCAAGCAGCGCGGCGCGAAGGGCCTGGCCTACGTGCTGGTCCAGGAAGACGGTACGCTGACCGGCCCCGTCGCCAAGAACCTCACCGACTTCGAGCGGGAGAACCTGGCGGAAAAGGTGGGCGCCAACCCGGGCGACTGCATCTTCTTCGCTGCCGGCGACAAGAGCGAGGCACGTGCCCTGCTGGGCGCCGCCCGCGTGGAGATCGGCCACCGCACCGGTCTGATCGATCCCAAGGACTGGGCGTTTGTTTGGGTTGTTGACGCCCCCATGTTCGAGCCTGCCTCGGCAGCAGTAGCTGCCGGCGACGTAGCCGTGGGCGGCGGGGCCTGGACGGCCGTGCACCACGCCTTCACCTCGCCCAAGCCCGAGTTCATGGATACCTTCGACACGGATCCTGAGTCCGCCCTGGCCTACGCCTACGACATTGTCTGCAACGGCAACGAGATTGGCGGCGGTTCCATCCGTATCCACCAGCGGGACGTGCAGGAGCGTGTCTTCAAGGTGATGGGCCTGAGCCAGGAAGATGCCCAGGAGAAGTTCGGCTTCCTGCTCGAGGGCTTCAAGTACGGTGCCCCGCCGCACGGCGGTATCGCCTTCGGATGGGACCGCGTGGTGGCCCTGCTGGCCGGTACCGACTCCATCCGCGACGTGATCGCGTTCCCGAAGTCCGGCGGCGGCTACGATCCGCTGACCGCCGCTCCGGCACCGATCACCGCCCAGCAGCGCAAGGAAGCCGGTGTGGACTTCAAGCCGGAGGCCAAGAAGGCCGAGGAGAAGAAGGCTGACGAAAAGAAGGCCGACGAAAAGAAGTAGGACGCAGCACTGCGTACGTGCCCGGCCCGCCATTGGCGGGCCGGGCACTTCTTTTTTGTACGCGTTCTCCCGTGCACTGCACTGCCGGCACTGCACTGCCGGCCGCCAGCGGGTCCTTGCCCGGTGCCGGACCGGGGTAACCGCTAGAGTTTGCACATGAGAGATCGCTGGTTCAAGCAGGTGGATGTATTTGGCACCCGGCCCTATCTGGGTAACCCGGTGGCCGTGGTGCTGGACGCGGACGGGCTCTCCGAGTCCGCCATGGCCGCGTTCGCTCGGTGGACCAATCTGTCCGAGACAACGTTCCTGCTGCCGCCCACCCAGAGTGAGGCGGACTACCGGGTGCGGATCTTCACCCCGGGCGGAGAGATTCCCTTTGCCGGCCACCCCACCCTGGGCAGCTGCCACGCATGGCTGGAAGCCGGCAACACCCCGCACTACCCGGGCGTGGTTATCCAGGAGTGCGGCGTGGGACTGGTGACGCTGCACGCCTCGGCGGGGATGGCAGCCTTCGGTGCACCTCCGCTGATCCGCTCCGGAGACCTGGAGGACTCCGTGCTGGCCCAGGCCACAAAGGCGCTCGGGCTCAAGCCGGAACAGGTGAAGGCTTCGAACTGGATAGATAACGGTCCCGGCTGGCTCGGCCTGCTGCTGTCCGACGCCGAGACTGTCCTGTCCCTCAAACCGGACGCCGCAGCCTTGGGCTCCCTCGCGGTGGGAGTGATCGGTCCGCAGCGCGACGGCGGTGACACGGACTTCGAAGTCCGTGCCTTTGCCCCCGGCCACGGAGTTCCCGAAGACCCGGTCACTGGAAGCCTCAATGCCGGGCTGGCGCAGTGGCTTATTGGCGCGGGCCTGGCCCCGGACCGGTACACCGTTACACAGGGAACCGTGCTGGGACGCGACGGGCTGATCCGAATCTTCTCCAGGGACCGGAAAATCTGGATTGGCGGGGAAACCGCAACCTGCATCGACGGTACCGTCCGGATCTAGCCGCCATATGTTCACTCTCGGTTCACTGCAGCACGCCGTCGTCGGTGCCCCGATGGCGGGCGGACCGTCCACGCCCGCGCTGGCCGCCGCCGTCAGCAACGCGGGCGGCCTGGGTTTCCTTGCCGCCGGGTATAAAAGCGCGGAGGCGACGGCTGCTGAAATCAACGCCGTACGGGAGCTCACCGGAGGCGGCGGCGCCTACGGCGTCAATTTGTTTGTGCCGGATACGGCTAACACGGCTGCCGCCGGCACCGCCGGAAACCTGGCCGCAGCGCTGGCTTACCGGACGGAGCTGGCCGGCAGGTACCCTGCGGACCTGCTGCCGATGCCGGACCCCGCGGATACCGACGGCTGGGAGGCCAAGCTGGACCTGGTCCGCAGGCTGCAGGTCCCGGTGGTCTCCTTCACGTTCGGGCTGCCGGGCCGGGACATCATCGCGTCACTGGCCGACGCCGGCACGGCCGTGGCGGTCACTGTGACCACAGCCGCCGAAGCCGAGCTTGCCGTCGCGTCCGGAGCACGCATCCTCTGCCTGCAGGGCCCGGACGCCGGCGGCCACCGCGGGAGCTTCGACGCTGCTGCGGAGCCCGGGGACCAGCCGTTGCTCGAGCTGGTCCGGACTGTCCGCGGACTGTTGGACAGTGGACAACGGGGGAGTGCGCAGCTGGACGGTGCACAGCGGGACAGTGGACATCTGGACGGTGCACAGCGGGACAGTGGACATCTGGACGGTGCACAGCGGGACAGTGCGCAGCTGGACAGCGGACATACGGGGGCCCGGACGGAACTGATCGCTGCCGGAGGCATCAGCACGGCCCGGGATGCCCGGATGCTGCGCGATGCCGGAGCGGACGCCGTCCAGATTGGCACCGCCCTGTTGCTTAGCCCCGAAGCGGGCACCGCTGCCGTGCACCGGGCGGCCCTGCAGGACCCGCAGTTTGCCACGACGGCGCTGAGCCGGTCCTTTTCCGGCCGCACTGCCCGCGGGCTGGCGAATAACTTCATGGCCGCGTATCCCCATGCCCCGGCCGCCTACCCGCTGGTCAACCAGATCACCAGGACCATCCGGGCCCGCTCGGCCGCCGCCGGGGATCCGCACGGGACCAGCCTTTGGGCCGGAACCGGCTGGCGGAGCGCGGCCGCCGAACCCGCGGCAGCAGTGGTGCAACGGCTCGGCGGGAACTCCTGACGTAAGGGGAGCCCCGGCTAGGGCAGGGTGATCCTGACCAGTACCGAGCAGGCGTCCCGGGCAGCCCGGGCCAGGACGGCGGCCTTCGGGTCGGGAACGTCCAGGGGGCGCAGCCGGGGGAGCCCGGCCCAGCGGGAAAACGCCCGTTGCCTGGCCACCAGATCGGCCAGTGTCCGGTCCCCGCCGGTCACCACGTACTCAGGCTGTGTGCCTGCAAAAATGAGCCCCGCCTGCTCCGCCGCAGTGCCGGCCAGGGCTTCGGCGGCATTGGCGCGCCGGGCATTGGGGGAACCGGTTTTCGAAGCCGTCAGCCTGCCCTCGCGGGCCACGCCCACGGCATAACCGCCGCGGCGCACCAGCACCAGGCCCACGGTCCGTGCCTGTGCAGCCAGGGAGACCAGGCGTTCGACGTCGTCGGCTCCCCGCCCCGGACGCCCGTCCGCGGGCCACGGCGCGTACAACCGGGCCCGCGCGCCGGAGGCAGCCTGCAGGGAGAAACCGTCGTGTTCCGGCACGAGGCCGATCCCGCCCTGGGCCGCCCCGAACCGCTCCACCCAGCCGGCCAGCCGTTCGGCGGTGACATAAACGGTGCGCGAGCCAGGCATGGCGGAGTCTGCTTTCAGCCGGCGGGGGGTGGACCAGCTCAGGTTACGGCACGAGTAGCCTTGAAGCGTGAATGGTTTGCCGGGGAATGATTTGTTCAGCGCTGACGGGGACGACGAAGAGTACGACGACGCCGGGTCCCCGGGAGCTGTCCGGCTGCGGCCGCGCAGCCCGCTGGCCGTGCGGATGCGCCCGCGCACGGTGGACGAGGTGGTGGGACAGCAGCACCTGCTCGGACCAGGCTCGCCGCTGCGGACGCTGGCGCAGTCCGCAGACGAACGCAACCCGGCCGGACCGTCTTCGGTGATGCTCTGGGGCCCGCCGGGGACCGGAAAGACCACGCTGGCCCATGTGGTTGCACGCGGCACGGGACGCAAATTCGTGGAACTCTCTGCCATTACGGCCGGAGTCAAGGACGTGCGCCGGGTGATGGACCAGGCCCTGACAGACCGGGACCTGCACGGTGTCACCACCATCCTCTTCCTGGACGAGATTCACCGCTTCAACAAGGCCCAGCAGGACGCACTGCTGCCGGCCGTGGAAAACCGCTGGGTGGTCCTGATGGCGGCCACTACGGAAAACCCGTCCTTCTCCGTGGTGTCACCGCTTCTCTCCCGTTCCCTGCTGCTGACCCTGAAGCCGCTGACCGAGGCGGATATTTCCGCCCTGCTTCTGCGTGCCGTGGAGGATGAACGCGGACTCGCCGGGCGGGTGACCCTCAGCGGAGAGGCACTGGAGCACCTGGTCCGGCTGGCAGCGGGCGACGCCCGGCGCGGGCTGACCGCACTGGAGGCCGCGGCAGGTGTCGCCTACTCGGAGCGCGACCAGGACACAGAGGTTCCCGAAGTTACGCTCAAGCACGCGGAAGAGGCCCTGGACGTCGCGGCACTGCGCTATGACCGTGCCGGTGACCAGCACTATGACATCACCAGCGCGTTCATCAAGTCCCTGCGGGGCTCGGACGTCGATGCCGCGCTGCACTATCTGGCCCGGATGCTGGAATCGGGGGAGGACCCCCGGTTCATTTCCCGGCGCCTGATCATCTCAGCCTCCGAGGATGTTGGCATGGCGGATCCAACGGCGCTGCAGACCGCCGTCGCCGCGGCACAGGCGGTTCAGCTGATCGGCATGCCCGAAGGCCGGATCATCCTGGCGGAGGCCGTGGTACACATTGCCACCGCCCCCAAATCCAACGCCGCCTACAACGGCATCAACGCGGCAATCGCCGATGTGCGGGCCGGGCGCGGCCAGGGGGTCCCGTCTCACCTGCGGGACGCCCACTATCCCGGCGCCAAGCAGCTGGGCCACGGCAAGGGCTACAAATACTCCCACGACGCCCCGCACGGTGTGGCCCGGCAGCAGTACGCGCCGGATGACCTGGTGGGACGGAATTACTACGAGCCCACCGGCAACGGCGTGGAACGCGACATCTCGGCACGGCTGGAACGGCTGCGCGGAATCATCCGGGGCGAAAAGCCCTGACCGGGACGGCGGTACGGCCGTGTTAGCATTGATGGTTGACTGGCAAGCCCAAACGCCGGCCCCCTCTTCCCCGTAGTGAAAATTATGGCGGCAGCGGTGCGTCCGGAGTCCGGGTCTGTAGCAGACGGCAGCGGTTGGCCGGAGCTCTCCCACATGGAGGCCAGCATATTTCGCAGCAGTCACAGCAGGGATTTATTTCTGCCGTGGCCAAACCGCCAAACAGTGAAAGGTGAACGTGGCTAACAACACACGTGCACGCCGTCAGGCCCGCGCTTCGCGCGCCCTCGGCATTGCTTTGACCCCCAAGGCAGCAAAGTACTTCGAGCGTCGGCCTTACCCCCCGGGTGAGCACGGCCGCGCCCGTCGCAAGCAGGACAGCGACTACGCCGTACGTCTGCGCGAAAAGCAGCGTCTGCGCGCCCAGTACGGCATCCGCGAAGCACAGATGACCCGTGTCTTCGAAGAAGCCCGCCGCACCGCAGGCCTGACCGGTGAAAACCTGATCGAACTGCTCGAAATGCGTCTCGACGCACTCGTGCTGCGTGCAGGCTTCGCCCGCACGATCGCCCAGGCCCGCCAGCTGGTTGTGCACCGCCACATCCTGGTTGACGGTGCCCGCGTGGACCGCCCGTCCTTCCGCGTTTCCGAAGGCCAGCTCATCCACGTGCACCAGCGCAGCGAGACCATGACGCCGTTCCAGGTTGCCGCAGCCGGCGCCCACCGCGACGTCCTGCCCGCCGTTCCGGGTTACCTCGATGTTTCCCTGGACAAGCTGCAGGCACGCCTTGTGCGTCGCCCGAAGCGTTCGGAAGTCCCCGTGACCTGCGAAGAGCAGCTCGTGGTGGAATACTACGCACGCTAATAACGGGACTATCCCCGTTTACTGAACAGCCCGCGGCCCCGTGCCGCGGGCTGTTCCGTTATCCGGACCCCTTGCACGCCGTGGCGCATGCGGCAAAAGTAAGTGCCGCAGCGCTGCAGTAGGTAAGGTACTTATGGCGGAACCAGCCGAGTTCTGTAAATCATGAAAGTTTTTTCCGAAGGAGTCCCATGTCGGGTGGAGATATAGCCGGTCTGATTGCAGCGGGCGTGTTTGCCGTGCTGGTTGCGTTGCTGGCCGTGCCCGTCTGGAAACTCGGGAAGGTTTTCGATGAGATGCGCGGTGCCATCCGAACCCTCAGCGAGGAGACCACCCCGCTGATTGACGAGGTCACCACCACGGTGTCCACCACCAACCTGCAGCTGCAGAAGGTGGACGGCATTTCCTCGAATGTCTCCGATGCCTCGGCCAACCTCTCCGCCCTGTCCTCCCTGGTGGCAGCCACCGTAGGATCGCCGCTGATCAAGGTCTCGGCGTTCAGCTACGGCGTGCGTTCCGCCATCGCCTCCCGCCGGAGCAGCGGCCGCGGCCGCCGCAGCCGCTAGCACGCAAGCACATCCCCACAGATCAGGAGCCAGCCATGATTAAGCGCGTATTTTGGATGTCCATCGGCGTCGCTATCGGTGTGATCGCCGTGCGCCGGGTTTCGGAAACCAAGACCAACCTGAAGCAGGCCGGGATCAACCGTGCCGTGGACACTGCCGCGGATGCGGTGCAGAGCTTTGCCGAGGCCCTGCGCGAAGGCATGAGCCAGCGCGAGGGAGACCTGCGCGCCGCCCTGGGCCTGGACACCCCCGACTCGGCCGTTGACAGCATGCGGACCGTCCGCCGCTAAGCCGCGGCACCAGCAGTACCGCACGACGCCCCATCTGCCGTGCGAAACCAGAATTACCGGAAGGGTATAGAAGCACCATGAAGTCCCACGAGATTGCACGCCGCTGGCTGGATTACTTCAGCTCCAAGGGGCATACGGTGGTGCCCTCGGCGTCACTAGTCTCCAACGATCCCTCGCTGCTGTTCACCGTGGCAGGCATGGTGCCCTTCATCCCTTACCTCACGGCCCGGGAAAAGGCGCCCTACAGCCGCGCTACCAGCGTGCAGAAATGCATCCGCACCGCGGATATCGAGGAAGTGGGCAAGACCGCCCGCCACGGCACGTTCTTCCAGATGGCCGGCAACTTCTCCTTTGGCGACTACTTCAAGGAAGAAGCCATCACCTACGCGTGGGAGCTGCTGACCTCCGACGTCGAAAAGGGCGGTTTCGGCCTGGACCCCGAGCGTCTCTGGGTCACTGTCTACGAAGACGGCGAGGAGCGCGACGACGAGGCGCGTTCGATCTGGCGCGACAAGATCGGTGTCCCGAACGAACGCATCATCGGCACCGGCAAGGCGGACAACTATTGGAACACCGGCCAGGCCGGCCCCGGCGGCCCCTGCTCGGAGATCTACTACGACCGCGGACCGGCGTACGGGCAGGAAGGCGGCCCCGCCGTCGATGAGACCCGCTACATCGAAATCTGGAACCTGGTCTTTATGCAGTACCAGCTCTCCGCCGTCCGGTCCAAGACCGACTTCGACGTGGCCGGCGAACTGCCGCAGAAGAACATCGACACCGGCCTCGGCCTCGAGCGCCTCGCCATGATCCTCCAGGGCGTGGAGAACATGTACGAGACGGATCAGGTCCGTCCGGTCCTGGACAAGGCCGCCGAGCTTTCCGGCAGGACCTACACCAGCGCCGAAGACCCCTCGGATCCGCACCACACCGATGACGTGCGCATGCGCGTGGTGGCCGACCACATCCGTTCGGCCCTGATGCTCATCTCCGACGGTGTCAGCCCGTCCAACGAAGGCCGCGGCTATGTGCTGCGCCGCCTGATCCGCCGTGCGGTGCGCGCCATGCGCCTGCTGGGTGTGGAAACGGCCGTCCTGCCTGAACTGCTGCCCGTCTCCCGGGACGCCATGAAGGGTGTCTACCCCCAGGTGGAAGCCGACTTCGCCCGGATCAGCCGCATTGCCTATGCCGAGGAAAAAGCGTTCCTGCGCACCATTGCCTCCGGCACCGAACGCCTGGAGGAAGCCGTAAAGGTCTCCAAGGCCGCCGGCACCCCGCTCAGCGGCGAAGAGGCCTTCGCCCTGCACGACACCTACGGATTCCCGATCGACCTCACCCTTGAAATGGCGGAGGAAGCCGGGCTGAAGGTTGACGAGGCCGGCTTCCGGTCGCTGATGTCCGAGCAGCGCAAGCGCGCCCAGGCCGATGCCCGCGGCAAAAAGCACGGCCACGCGGACCTCTCCGTCTTCAACGAAATGCTCGCGGCCGGAAACACCGTCTTCACCGGGTACGACGAGCTGAGCACCGAGTCCAAGGTGCGCGGCATCATCTCCGGCGGTTCCCGCGTGGAATACGCCGGCCAGGGATCGGAAATCTCCCTGGTCCTGGACGAAACCCCGTTCTACGCCGAAGCCGGCGGCCAGGCGGCTGACACGGGCCTGATCACCGGTGACGGTTTTGTGCTGGAAGTGCAGGACGTCCAGCGTCCGGTCAAGGGTTTGAGCGTGCACAAGGCGATTGTCCGTGAAGGCGAAATCGCCGCCGGCGCCAACGTGCTGGCCGCCGTCGACGCCCAGCGCCGCCACGAGGCGGAGCAGGCACACTCCGGCACGCACATTGTGCACGCCGCCCTGCACCAGATCCTCGGCCCGGAGGCGCTGCAGCGCGGTTCCTTCAACAAGGCCGGCTACCTGCGCTTTGACTTCTCCTGGGGCGAGGGACTCTCCGACGCCGCGAAGTCCGAGATCGAAGAGGTCTCCAACCTCGCGATCCGCAGCAACTACCAGGTCGAGACCAAGATCATGTCGCTCGACGAAGCCAAGGCACTGGGCGCCACCGCACTGTTCGGGGAAGCCTACGGCGACACCGTGCGTGTGGTGGAGATGAACGGCGACTGGTCCCGGGAACTCTGCGGCGGCACGCACGTGGCGTCCACCTCCCGCATCGGCAGCCTGACACTCCTGGGCGAACAGTCCGTGGGATCAGGCAACCGCCGGGTCGAGGCCTTCGTGGGCATGGACGCGTTCCGCCACCTGGCCGCCGAGCGGGCACTGGTGAACGAACTCTCCGAAATGCTCAAGGTTCCCTCCGTGCAGCTGCCGGACCGCCTGGCCGCCACCCTGGCCAAGCTGAAGGCGACGGAGAAGGAGCTCGAGAAGCTGCGCCGTGAGCAGCTGGCCGCCTCCGCAGCGGCGCTGGTCGGCACCGCGGCAGACGTGGACGGGGTCCGCCTGCTGGCCCACAACGCCGGCGAAGTTGGCGGCGCCGATGACCTGCGCACCCTGGCCCTGGATCTTCGTTCCCGGCTCGGCAGCGAACCCGCTGCCGTTGCCGTGGCCGGGGTGTCCAACAACCGGCCGGTGGTCATTGTGGCCACCAACGAAGGCGCACGCGCTGCCGGCGTGAAGGCCGGAGCCCTCGTCAAGACCGCTGCCGGCGTGCTTGGCGGCGGCGGCGGGGGCAAGGATGACGTCGCCCAGGGCGGCGGCTCCGATGCAGGCAAGATCGCGGAGGCCCTCACGGCGATCCGCGGGGCCGTGGCCGGGCGAAGCTGACTTGTCCGGTGCTGCGCCCCCCGCAGGGGTCAAATTGGGTGTTGATGTCGGCCTGGTACGGGTCGGCCTGGCAGCCAGTGATCCCGACAGCGTCCTGGCCATGCCGGTCAGGACGCTGAAGCGGGACGCAAAGAAAAACAGCGACATCCGCGTGGTGGTCCGTGAGGCCGCCGAGCGGAATGCAGTGGAGGTATTTGTGGGCCTCCCGCGCAGTATGCGCGGGGGAGAAACCGCCTCCACGCAAATGGCCCGGGACTACGCGCAGGCCCTGGCACAGGCCCTGGCAGATGCCGGGCAGACCCAGCAGGTACGGCTTGTGGACGAGCGTCTCACAACGGTTTCCGCACACCGTTCACTGCACGAAGCTGGAATGAACAGCCGAAACCACCGTACAGTGGTTGATCAAGCGGCAGCTGTAGCTATTCTGCAGCAGTCTATTGACACACAACGATCCCTGAACAGGGACGTGGGGGAGCTGGTTACACCGCGCCGGCCGCACCGCACCTGCGGAACGCTGCCGGCCCCGAATGAGGAGTTCACAATTTCGCAGGACATCGAGCGCGACGGCGGTAACACGCCATGAGCCACAGGTATCCCGAGTACCCTGCCATGGCCGAACCGGAATATGAACCGGGGCAGCGCCAGGCAGAGGAGCTTCCCGTAGGACAGTTCTTCACCGAACCCGCTGAAGCTCCCACCCGCCGGAGCCAGCGGCCTTCGCGGGAAAAGCAGCGCCGGCGCCGGCGCCGCACCATTGTGATGGTGGTGGTGCTGGCACTCTTCGCCGGCGTCGTTTTCGGATTGACCATGTTCCTGCGGGATCTGTTGGGCATGAACGAAATCAAGGACTACGAAGGTGCCGGTAACGGTTCCGTGGCCTTCACGGTGGCCGAGGGCGACGGCCCGCTGCTGATCGGCGGCAAACTTGAGGCCGAAGACATCGTGGCCACCTCGAAGGAATTCGTGAACGCGTTCACCGCGCAGTCCGACGGCCGGGAGATCCAGCCCGGCACCTACGAAATGAAGTACCAGATGTCCTCCTCCGCAGCGGTGGATGCCCTGCTGGGTGACGGCAGCGGCCAGGTGCACTATGCCGCCGTTGCACGCGACCTCCGACAGGGCGAGGTCTTCGAAATCCTTAACACCTCCACGCGTATCCCGCTCTCCGAATTCCAGGCGCTGGCCGCGAACCCGCAGCAGTTCGGACTGCCGGAGCAGGCCGTATCCCTGGAGGGTTACCTGCACCCGGGCGAATACCGGTTCGACGTCGAAATGACGGCCGAGGAGATCGTCAAGGAGATGACCGCCAACACCTTCGCGCAGCTCGAGGAGGCAGGCATCACCGATCCGGCGGAGCAGTACCGGATCCTGACCAAGGCCAGCATCATCCAGGCCGAGGCGGGGGAGGCTGACTACGCCACGGTTGCCGGTTCCATCGAAAACCGGCTGGGCCCGAACAACACCGAAACCAACGGCCTGATCCAGTCCGATGCAACGGTAACCTACGGCCTGGACCGGAAGAGCTATGAGCTGACGCCCGAGGAGAAGGCGGACAAGTCCAACCCGTACAACACGTACGCCAACCCGGGCCTGCCGGTAGGCCCGATCGGCTCACCCAGCCGCGAGGCCATTGATGCAGCTGCCAACCCGGCGGATGTCCCGTACTTCTACTGGGTCACGGTGAACCTGGACAGCGGCGAGACCAAGTTCTCCTCCACCCTGGCTGAACACGCCAAGTACGTGCAGGAATACCAGGACTGGTGCGGCACCCAGAAGCCGGGGCGGTGCGGATAGGTGGACCGGACCCGGCTGCGCGCAGCCGTCCTGGGGCACCCGATCAGCCACTCCAAGTCGCCGCTGCTCCACCAGGCAGCGTATGACCACCTGGGCTACCCCTGCGACTATGCGGCGATCGACCTCACCGCCGCCGAAGCCCCCGCCTTCGCAGCCTCGCTGCACGACGGCGGGGGCTGGGCCGGCCTGTCGGTCACCATGCCGCTGAAGGCAGTAATGGTCGGCGAAATGGACCGGTTGGACCGTCGCGTCCAGGCCCTGGGCGTACTCAACACCGTGACGTTTTCGCGTGCGGGCTCCGGCACCGTCCTGACCGGTCACAACACCGACGTGGACGGGATTGTCCGGGCCCTGCGCCATGCCGGTGTCCGCGAACGTCCGCGCGCCGTGGTGCTTGGCGCCGGCGGTACCGCCTGCGCCGCGGTGGCGGCCCTGGCCGAGCTTGGTGCCGCCGGCGTGGAGGTCTGCGCCCGCCGGTTCCCCGATCCTGCGCCCGGCACCGCGGGCGTACATGCGGCCGGGGAGCGCACGGGCATCCGGGTTCAGTCACGGCACTGGGAGGATGCTGCGCAGGCCTGCTCGAAGGCCGACGTCGTGATATCCACCCTGCCGCCCCGCGCGGCGGACGGGCTGGCCGGGGAGCTCGCCCGCGTGGTGCCGGGCGGCGTCCTGCTGGACGTTGCCTACGACCCCTGGCCCAGCCGTATCGCCGCAGCCTGGTCCGGCGCCGGAGGCACCGTCGTGGCCGGCGTCGAAATGCTCCTGTACCAGGCGGTGGAACAGGTTCGGCTGTTCACCGGGGACGCCTTCCATGACGAAGCCGGCGTCACAAATGCAATGTGTGACGCTGTGGGTATCCCGCGGCGCTGAACGGCCGCGCCGGTCATGGCAGTATTGAAACCATGTTGCGTTGGTTGACCGCCGGTGAGTCCCATGGACCTGCACTGGTTGGAATTGTTGAAGGTGTCCCTGCAGGAATCGAAGTGGACAGCGCCGCCATTCAGGCTGCCCTGGCCCGCCGCCGGCTTGGTTATGGCCGCGGCGCCCGGATGAAGTTCGAACAGGATGCCGTCCGCATCCTCGGCGGGGTCCGCCACGGCCTCACTCAGGGCGGGCCGGTGGCCATCGAGATCGGCAACACGGAATGGCCCAAATGGGAACAGGTCATGGCCGCCGATCCCGTGGACCCGGCCACGCTGGCCGATTCCGCCCGCAACGCGCCGCTCACCCGGCCGCGGCCCGGCCACGCCGACTTCACCGGTATGCAGAAGTACGGGTTCGATGAGGCCCGGCCCGTCCTGGAACGTGCCAGCGCCCGGGAAACCGCCACCCGGGTAGCCCTCGGCGCGGTTGCCTCCGCCTTCCTGAACCAGCTCGGTATTGAACTTGTCAGCCACACCGTCGGAATTGCCGGCGTGATGGCCCCCGAGACCGCAGCGCTGCCGCTGCCTGCCGACGTCGACGCGCTGGACGCCGATCCGATGCGCTGCTTCGATCCGGAGGTTTCCGCGGCCATGGTGGCCGAAGTCGACGCCGCCCACAAGGAGGGCGAAACCCTCGGCGGAGTGGTTGAGGTATTGGCCTACGGCCTTCCGCCGGGACTGGGCAGCTACGTGCACTGGGACCGCCGCCTCGATGCACGGATTGCCGGTGCCCTGATGGGTATCCAGGCGATCAAGGGCGTGGAAGTGGGGGACGGCTTCCTCACCGCCACCCGCCGCGGATCCGCAGCACATGACGAAATCCTGCAGGACGCCTCCGGACGCGTGATCCGTTCGGGTAACCGTGCCGGAGGCATCGAGGGCGGTATGAGCATTGGCGAACTGCTGCGCGTGCGTGCGGCCATGAAGCCGATCGCCACGGTGCCCCGCGCCCTGCGCACCGTGGACGTCAGCACGTCCCAGCCTGCCCGCGCCCATCACCAGCGCTCCGACGTCTGTGCCGTACCCGCCGCCGGTGTGGTCGCAGAGGCAATGGTCGCCCTGGTTTTGGCCGAAGCCGTGATCGAGAAGTTCGGCGGCGATTCGGTGCCCGAAACGGCCCGGAACCTCCGTGCCTACCTGGAGGCAATTCCGCAGTCGCTGGAATCCGCTGGTACCGATGTCCCGCAGTCCTGACCCGCACCTTCCCGAACCACACAGCATCCGCCGGCACCTGGTCCTGATCGGGTTTATGGCCGCCGGCAAATCCGTGGTCGGGCGCAGCTATGCAGCCCGGGCAGGACTGCCGTTTGTGGACACTGACGAATTGGTGGTGGAACGCCATGGGTCCATCGCGGACCTGTTCACCGCGAGGGGCGAACGGTATTTCCGGGAAGTGGAAGCGCGGACCGTCGCGGCAGCACTGGAATCACCGGTTCCGGCAGTCATTTCCCTGGGCGGGGGAGCGGTGCTGGACTCCGGCACACAGCAACTCCTGGCCGGGACCACTGTAGTGTTTCTGGATACGGACCTTGCCACAGTGCTTCCACGCATCAGCCGTTCCGGACACCGTCCAATGCTCGCCCCGGACCCCGTCCGGCGCTGGCAGGAGCTGGCCACGGCACGCCGTCCCGTTTACGAATCCCTGGCCGACATCACCATTGACACCAGGGGACTCACTGTTCCGGCCATTATTGACCGGCTGACTTCCGTCCTCACCAAAGGAGAAGACTAGATGCCCTCCGAACCGACGATCATCCCGGTGACCGGCTCCAACCCTGCAGAAAACTACGACGTCGTGGTGGGCCACGGCCTGCTGGGCCGGCTGCCGGCAATGCTCGGGGAGCGCGTACGGCGCGTGCTGGTGATCCACCCCCGCGCACTGCGCACCACCGGTGACACGGTGCGGGACGAACTCGCCGCGACCGGGCTCACTGCTGTCACCGCGGAAATCCCGGATGCCGAAGAAGGCAAGCACATCCAGGTGGCCTCCTTCTGCTGGCAGGTGCTGGGACAGAATGACTTCACCCGTTCCGATGCCATTGTGGCCGTGGGCGGCGGCGCCGTCACCGACGTTGCGGGCTTTGTTGCCGCAACCTGGCTGCGCGGCATCAAGGTGGTGCACATCCCCACGTCCCTGCTGGGCATGGTGGATGCAGCGGTCGGCGGGAAAACCGGCATCAACACCGCGGAGGGCAAGAACCTGGTGGGCGCCTTCCACCCGCCGGCCGGAGTGCTGGCGGACCTGGACGCACTGGGCACCCTGCCGAAGAACGAACTGCTCAGCGGTATGGCCGAAGTCATCAAGTGCGGTTTCATTGCCGATCCGGCAATCCTGGACCTGGTGGAAGCCAATCCCGAGGCAGTGGCGGACGGCGGTTCCGCCGTCGTCCGCGAACTCGTGGAACGCTCCATCGGAGTCAAGGCCGAAATAGTCTCCACCGACCTGCGGGAAGCCGGACGCCGGGAGTTCCTGAACTACGGCCACACACTGGGCCACTCCATTGAACTGGCAGAGCGCTACCAGTGGCGCCACGGCGCTGCCGTATCCGTGGGGCTGGTATTCGCTGCCGAACTGGCCCGTATGGTTGGCCGGCTTGATGATGCCACAGCGGACCGGCACAAGGAGATTCTCACCTCACTGGGCCTGCCCGTGAGCTACCGCAAGGACCGCTGGTCCGCCCTGCTGGACGGCATGCGCCGGGACAAAAAATCCCGCGGTGACCTGCTGCGTTTCGTGGTGCTGGACGGGCTGGCGAAGCCGTCCATGCTGGAGGTCCCGGACACCTCGCTGCTGTTCGCCGCGTACCAGGAAATCGCCTCCGAGCCGCAGGGCGGGATCCGGCTCAGCCTGTAGTTCTCCGAAGCGGGTAGAATAGTCGACGGACTTGAATTAAACGTACTTTGACGAACAACATATAGACGGACAACGGAAGAGAAACTGTGGCGACGACCAACGACATCAAGAACGGCACCGTGCTGAAGCTTGAAGGCAACCTCTGGAGCATCATTGAGTTCCAGCACGTGAAGCCGGGCAAGGGTGGTGCGTTCGTCCGTACCAAGATGCGCAACGTGACCTCGGGCAAGGTTGTGGACAAGACGTTCAACGCCGGCATCAAGGTCGAGACCGCCACGGTGGACCGCCGCGACTACCAGTACCTGTACCAGGACGGCGAAGACTACGTCTTCATGGATACCTCCGATTTCGACCAGCTCACGGTTCCGGGCAAGATCGTTGGCGATAACGCCAACTTCATGCTCGAATCCATGATGGTCACCATCGCCATCCACGAAGGCTCCCCGCTCTACATCGAGCTGCCGCCGTCCGTGACCATGGAAATCACCTACACCGAGCCCGGCCTGCAGGGTGACCGGTCCACCGGTGGCACCAAGCCCGCCACCATCGAGACCGGCTACGAGATCCAGGTGCCGCTGTTCCTGGAACAGGGCACCAAGGTCAAGGTTGACACCCGCACCGGCGACTACCTGGGACGCGTTAACGAGTGAGTGCACGCAGTAAAGCACGGACCCGCGCACTGGAGGTCCTTTTCGAAGCCGAACAGCGTTCGGCTTCAGCCTTCGATGTGATCCGGGCCCGCCGCGAACGGACCGACCAGACCATCAACCCCTACACCATGGACCTGGTGGAAGGCGTGGTTGCGATGCAGGAACAGATTGACGAGTTCCTGAGCACGTATTCGCAGGGCTGGACGCTTGAACGCATGCCTTCGGTGGACCGCATCATCCTCCGCCTGGGCGCCTGGGAACTGCTCTACAACGACGACGTTCCGGACAAGGTTGCCATCAGCGAAGCCGTGGAAATGGCCAAGACCCTGTCCACGGACGAGTCCCCGGCCTTTATCAACGGACTGCTTGGACGGCTGCAGGAACTGAAGCCCTCGCTGCTCGCCTGATCCGTACGCCTCAATGTTGAAAGGACCGGCCCCTCGGGGCCGGTCCTTTCGTGCGTCCTGCCGCTAGGCGGTTCCAGCCAGCAGGGCGGAGCGGATGGCGGAGACTTCACCCAGCAGGGTCCGCTCGTATTCCCGGTTGGCCTCCACCTCCCGTCCTGCGACAATCTGCTGGCGGGTCAGGGCCAGGCGCGTGGAACGCCGGATCAGCTCCTTCATGGGCGCCGCCGTGTGATGTGCCCGTGCCCAGGCCATGGCCCTGCGCCGGCCCGCGCCGGTGGCCAGCATCTGCACCTCGGCGTCGCTGAACCAGCCTGCCCCGGCGTATTCACCCAGCCGGCGCTGCGTCAGGCGCTGCTCACTGCGGCGGAGGAACCAGACGCCGGTGACCGCCAGGACGAAAAAGGGCACCTGGAGCAGGAAATAGAAAACGAAGAAATCCCCGAACAGAAGCGCCGGCCCGCCGTTCCACAGCATGTGGCCCAGGATGGCCGGAACCAGTCCCAGCACAAACGCCGGAGCGATCCAGGCGTTGCCCGCCCGCCGGGCGGCCAGGCCCAGGGCCAGGCCGGTGCAGGCAGTGAACAGCACATGTGCAAAGGGGGAGAGCAGACCGCGCAGGATGAAGGTGAAGCCCAGCTGATAGACCGTGGCCCCGCCCGCGGTCAGGAGCGCTGATCCGAAGTAGAGGATGTTCTCGGTAAAGGCGAATCCCGCAGCCACCGCGGCGGCGAAGACAATGCCGTCCACCGGCCCGTCGAAGATCCGCCGGCGGACCAGCAGGAGCAGCAGGATACCCATGCCCTTGGCAATCTCCTCCACCACCGGCGCCTGGATCACCATGCCCAGCAGGTCCGCCGAACCGGAGGGCACCAGCTCCAGCAGTGCCAGGGTGAAATAGGGCCCCACCAGCAGGGCGATGCCCACGGATACTCCGGCGCCCCACAGGAAGCAGAACACCAGGGTGCTGCGCGGCTCCGGCTCCCACCGGTCCACCCACCAGATGCCCAGGACACAAATGCCCAGCGGAACCAGGGCGAGGATCCCGCAGATAATAAAGGCCGGCGGGCCAAGCCGGTCGAGCAGGAACATGCCAACCCACGCCAGCACGGCCGAGGAGGCCACAATCATCACCACCGTGGCCGTCAGGCCCCTGTCCCGGCGCGGTGCCGGGCGGGCCCAGGCCGGTGCAACCGCAGTACCGTGGCTCCGGGCCCCGTGGGGCGGGCCGGCAGCACTGCCGGCCGGCCCGTGGCCAAGGGGTGCAGGGGCCGGCTGAACGGGGTGCTGTTGGCCGGTCGGCGAAGGAGGGCTGTCCATAGCAGTCAGAATAGTCACACAAGGTCGCACACGGCCGCCGGCAGGGGACCGCCGCGCGTCCTGTGATAGCGTCTTGCACGCATTCAACCTTTAAATTCCGTCCTGTGAGGCGGGGAAGGAGGAAGCGGAAATGACTGGCACAGATGCCGTCCAGGTACCCAGCCGTACCGTTCTGTCTTCAGCTGACATTGACCGCGCGCTGACGCGCATTGCCCACGAGATCCTCGAGGCCAACAAGGGCCCGGAAGATCTGGTCCTGATGGGCATTCCCCGCCGCGGATATCCGCTGGCACAACGCCTGGCAGCGAAAATCGCTGCGGCGGCACCGGGCGTTGACCCCGCAGCCATTACCGGCCAGCTTGATGTCACGATGTTTCGTGACGACCTCTCGCGCCGCCCCACCCGGCCGCCGTATGCCACCCGTGAACCGGTCTCCGGGATTGACGACAAAGTCGTGGTGCTGGTGGACGATGTCCTGTTCTCCGGCCGCACCATCCGCGCCGCCCTGGATGCCCTGGTGGACCTCGGCCGCCCCCGCATCGTCCGGCTGGCCGTTCTGGTGGACCGGGGCCACCGTGAGCTGCCCATCCGCGCCGACCATGTAGGCAAGAACCTGCCCACCGCCTCCCGCGAACAGGTACGCGTCCGCCTGGTCGAAAGCGACCTTCCCGCCGTCGACGAAGTGGTTATCGAGGGCACTGCATGAGGCATCTGCTTTCCACACTGGACCTGAGCCGGGCCGACGCCCTGGCGATTCTGGACACAGCGGAGCAGATGGCGGCGGTGGGGGAGCGGGAGGTCAAAAAGCTCCCCGCCCTGCGCGGACGCACCGTGGTGAACCTGTTCTTCGAAGATTCCACCCGCACCCGGATCTCCTTCGAGGCCGCCGCCAAACGCCTGTCCGCAGACGTCATCAACTTCTCCGCCAAGGGGTCCTCGGTCTCCAAGGGCGAATCGCTGAAGGACACCGCCCAGACCCTCGCCGCCATCGGCGCCGACGCCGTGGTGATCCGGCACGGTTCCTCCGGGGCACCGGCGCGCCTGGCAACCTCGGGCTGGATTGATGCCGCCGTCCTGAACGCCGGAGACGGTACGCACGAACACCCCACCCAGGCCCTGCTGGACGCCTTCACCATGCGCCGGCACTGGGCCAGGCTGCACGGCACCGACTCGGCGGGCACCGACCTGGCCGGCATGAAGGTGGTGATTGTCGGGGACGTGCTGCATTCCCGGGTAGCCCGTTCGGACCTCTGGCTGCTGCGCACCCTCGGTGCGGAAGTCACCCTGGTGGCCCCGCCCACGCTGCTGCCGTTCGGCGTCGAGTCCTGGCCGTGCACGGTCAGCTATGACCTGGATGAAGCGCTGGCCGCCCGGCCGGATGCCGTGATGATGCTGCGGGTGCAGGGCGAACGCATGCACTCCGCCTTCTTCCCGTCCGTCCGCGAATACTCCCGCCGCTGGGGCCTGGACGACGTCCGCCTGGACCGTCTCGACACCCTGGGCTTGGAGGACACGATCATCATGCACCCGGGGCCGATGAACCGCGGGCTGGAAATTTCAGCCCGTGCCGCCGATTCCCCGCGGTCCACCATCCTGGACCAGGTCAGCAACGGCGTTTCCGTCCGTATGGCCGCCCTCTACCTGCTGCTCTCCGGCGAGAGCAGCTCCGAACGTACACTGCAGGAGCAGAAGCGATGAGCAACCCCGGAAACCCGTCCCCGACCGGTTCCTACCTGATCCGCGGCGCGACCATCCTCGGGCTCGAAACCGCGGACATCCTGCTGGAAAACGGGACCATCACCGCCGTCGGCCCGGAAGCTGAGACACAGGCACCGGACGGCGCCGAGGTGATCGACGCCAGCGGCCTGATCGCCCTGCCCGGCATGGTGGACCTGCACACCCACCTGCGTGAACCCGGCAGGGAAGACGCTGAAACCGTGGAAACCGGCAGCCGCGCCGCAGCCCTGGGCGGTTTCACCGCCGTCCACGCCATGGCCAACAGCATGCCGGTGGCGGACACCGCCGGCGTGGTGGAACAGGTCCTGAGCCTCGGCGAACGCGCCGGCTGGGTGGATGTCCGCCCCGTAGGCGCCGTCACGGTCGGGCTGGCCGGCGAACGCCTGGCCGAACTCGGCGCGATGGCGGATTCCCGGGCCCGGGTCCGGGTCTTCTCCGATGACGGCATGTGCGTCTCGGACCCGGTGCTGATGCGCCGGGCCCTTGAATACGTCAAGGCCTTCGGCGGCGTCATCGCCCAGCATGCGCAGGAGCCCCGGCTGACCGAAGGCGCCCAGATGAACGAGGGTGACGTCAGCGCGGTCCTCGGCCTGGCCGGCTGGCCCGCCGTCGCCGAGGAAGCCATCATTGCCCGCGACGTACTGCTGGCCCGCCACACCGGCTCGCGCCTGCACGTCTGCCACGTCTCCACCGCAGGATCCGTGGACATCCTCCGCTGGGCCAAGGCACAGGGCATTCGCGTCACGGCCGAAGTCACCCCGCACCACCTGCTCCTGACCGACGAGATGGTGCGCAGCTACGACCCGGTCTACAAGGTGAACCCGCCGCTGCGCACCGCGGCCGACGTCGACGCCGTCCGGCGCGGACTGGCGGACGGGACCATCGACATTGTCGGCACCGACCACGCCCCGCATCCGAGCGAGCACAAGGAATGCGAATGGGCGCAGGCCGCCATGGGCATGACCGGACTGGAAACCGCCCTGTCCGTAGTGCAGCACACCATGATCGACACCGGACTGATGAGCTGGGCGGACTTCGCCCGGATCACGTCCTTTACGCCCGCGCTGATCGGTGACGTCCCCGGCCAGGGACGGCCCATTGCAGCGGGCGAACCGGCCAACGTCATATTGGTGGACCCGACTGCGTCGCGGACGGTGGACCCTTCTAAGATGGCTACCAAGGGGCGCAACAGTCCGTTCGCCGGGCTGGAACTGCCCGGAGTGGTGCAGACCGTCTTCTATAACGGACACCCCACGGTCCGCGACGGCAGACTCAATACGCCCCACCCTGTTGCCGCAAAGGAATCCTGATGGAACTGTTGTACTTCTTCCTGGGCCTGGCCGCCCTCCTCATCCTTGTCCTGGGCCTGTTCGCCCTGGGCTGGAGGGGCCGACGACGCCGGCAGCAGGACATTCCCCGGCCCAGGGCCCTGCCCGCGGAACTGGAGGAGCCGACGTTCCAGGCCCTGGGCCAGTACGTGGTGACCACCAGTGCGGGGGACTGGCTGGACCGCGTGGCCCTCTACGGGCTCGGCGTAAAGTCCAACGCCACCGCCGCCGTCTTCCCCGAAGGCGTGCTCTTCGCCCGCTCCGGCGCGGAGGATCTGTGGATCCCGCGCGGGGACCTGATCGGCGTCCGCCTGGAACGCGGCATGGCCGGCAAGTTCGTTGAAAAGGACGGACTCGTCACCGTGACATGGCAGCTGGGCCCCAAACGCGTGGACACCGGTTTCCGCACCCGCGCCGCCGATGAGAAGACACCCCTGGTAAACGCAATCACGAAACTTCTGCCGGCATCGGCGACCCCTAGCGAGGAACAACTGTGACAGTGCACGAGATCATCAACCCCACGCCCGCCGTCCTGATGCTGGAGGACGGGCGCACCTTCCGCGGCCGTGCCTACGGCGCGCAGGGAACAGCCCTGGGTGAAGCGGTCTTCGCCACCGGCATGACCGGCTACCAGGAAACCATCACGGATCCTTCCTACGCCCGTCAGCTGGTGGTGCAGACGGCACCCCACATCGGCAACACCGGCGTCAACGCCGACGACGCCGAGTCCCGGCGCATCTGGGTGGCCGGCTACATTGTGCGCGACGCCGCCCGGCGCCCCTCCAACTGGCGGTCCGAATCCACCCTGGACGAACAGCTGGCGGAACAGGGCGTGGTCGGAATCTCCGGCGTCGACACCCGCGCCGTCACCCGCCACCTGCGTGAACGCGGCGCCATGAAGGCCGGCATTTTCTCCGGTGCCGACGCCGGGCGTCCGGACGCCGAGCTGCTTGCCGAGGTCCGCGCGCAGCAGGGCATGGCAGGGGCGCGGCTGGCCGAAGAGGTCAGCGTGGACGAAGCCTATGTGATTGACCCCGCCGACCACGGCTGGGCCGGCGAACCGCTGGGCACCGTCGCCGCCATTGACCTGGGCATCAAGTCCATGACCCCGGTACGCCTCGCCGAGCGGGGCATCCGCACCCATGTGCTGCCCGCCGCCACCACCTTCGAGGACCTGCGGGCCCTGGACCCGGACGGCGTGTTTATGTCCAACGGACCCGGCGACCCGGCGACCGCGGACGTGCAGGTCGCCATGCTGCGCGAGGTGCTGGACCACCGGATCCCGTTCTTCGGCATCTGCTTCGGCAACCAGATCCTCGGCCGTGCCCTGGGCTTCGGCACCTACAAGCTGCGCTACGGACACCGCGGCATCAACCAGCCGGTGCTCGACCGCCGGACCGGCAAGGTGGAGATCACCAGCCAGAACCACGGCTTCGCCGTTGACGCGCCGCTGGACGGACCCGTCACCGCACCGGAAGAGCGCTACGGGCGGGTGGAGGTGAGCCACGTGTCCCTGAACGACAACGTGGTGGAAGGCCTCGCCTGCCTGGATATCCCGGCCTTCTCCGTGCAGTACCACCCCGAAGCCGCTGCCGGACCGCACGACTCCGCCTACCTCTTTGACCGTTTCGTGGAGCTTATGGCCTCCAGCAAGAACAAGGAGAGCATCTAATGCCCCGCAGAACCGACCTTCAGTCCGTCCTGGTCATCGGCTCCGGCCCCATCGTGATCGGCCAGGCCGCGGAATTCGACTACTCCGGCACGCAGGCCCTGCGGGTCCTGAAGGAGGAGGGCCTGCGGGTCATCCTCGTGAACTCCAACCCGGCCACCATCATGACCGACCCCGAGTTCGCCGACGCCACCTACGTGGAACCCATCACCCCCGAGGTGGTCGAAAAGATCATCGCCAAGGAACGCCCCGACGCCGTCCTGCCCACCCTGGGCGGGCAGACCGCGCTGAACACCGCCATCGCCCTGGATAAAAACGGCGTGCTGGAGAAGTACAACGTGGAGCTGATCGGCGCCAACATCGCCGCCATCGAACTCGGTGAGGACCGGGAGAAGTTCAAGGGCGTCGTCGAGCGCTGCGGCGCCGAATCCGCCAAGTCCATCATTGTGCACAGCATGGACGAGGCCTTCGCCGCCGCGGAGCAGCTCGGCTACCCGATGGTGGTCCGTCCCTCCTTCACCATGGGCGGGCTGGGTTCCGGCCTGGCCTACAACGCCGAGGACCTGCGCCGCATCGCCGGGGCCGGCATCCAGTACAGCCCCACCTCCGAGGTGCTGCTCGAAGAGAGCATCCTCGGCTGGAAGGAATACGAGCTGGAGATGATGCGGGACAAAAACGACAACGTCGTGGTGGTCTGCTCCATCGAGAACTTCGACCCGGTAGGTGTGCACACCGGCGACTCCATCACCGTGGCACCGGCCATGACGCTGACCGACCGCGAGTACCAGAAACTGCGCAACATCGCGATCGCCGTCATCCGGGAAGTGGGCGTGGACACCGGCGGCTGCAACATCCAGTTCGCCATCGAACCGGACACCGGACGCGTTGTCGTCATCGAAATGAACCCGCGCGTCTCCCGGTCCTCGGCGCTGGCGTCCAAGGCCACCGGCTTCGCCATCGCCAAGATCGCCACCAAGCTCTCGCTGGGCTACACGCTGGACGAAATTCCCAACGACATCACCAAAAAGACCCCGGCGTCCTTCGAGCCGACGCTGGACTACGTTGTGGTCAAGGTGCCGCGCTTCGCGTTCGAGAAGTTCCCGGCGGCGGACCCGACCCTGACCACCACCATGAAGTCGGTGGGCGAGGCCATGGCCATTGGGCGCAACTTCACCGAGGCCCTGCAAAAAGCGCTGCGCTCCCTGGAGCAGAAGGGCGCCACGCTCTCCTTCGATCCGGTGGATCCGGCAGGGGTGCCCGCGCTCGTGGAAGCCGCAAAACGGCCCACCACCGACCGGCTGAAGCAGGTCCAGCAGGCACTGCTCGGCGGGGCCTCCGTGGAACAGCTCTACGAAGCCACCGGCATCGACCCCTGGTACCTGGACCAGCTGGCCCTGATCAATGAAACCGCAGAACAGATCCGTGCCACGCCCTCGGTCAACGAGGACATCCTGCGCCTGGCCAAGCGGCACGGTTTCTCCGACGAGCAGATCGGCAAGCTGACCAACACCCCCGAAGCGGTGATCCGCGGTGTCCGGCATGCGCTGAATGTCCGCCCGGTGTACAAAACCGTGGACACCTGCGCCGCCGAATTCGCCGCCTACACCCCGTACCACTACTCCTCCTACGACGAGGAGGACGAGGTGGCCGAACACGCCAAGCCGTCCATCATCATCCTGGGCTCCGGGCCGAACCGGATCGGGCAGGGCATCGAGTTCGATTACTCCTGCGTGCACGCCACCATGGCCCTGCGCGAAGCCGGGCACGAAACCGTGATGATCAACTGCAACCCGGAAACGGTCTCCACCGACTACGACATCTCCGACCGGCTCTACTTTGAACCGCTGACCCTGGAGGACGTCCTCGAGGTGATCGCTGCCGAGCAGCGCACCGGCGGCGTGCTGGGAGTTTTCGTGCAGCTCGGCGGGCAGACCCCGCTGAAGCTGGCGCAGGCCCTGGCGGACGCCGGCGTGCCGATCCTGGGCACCTCCCCGGAGGCCATCGACCTGGCCGAACACCGCGGCGCCTTCCAGCGGGTGCTGGACCAGGGCGGGCTGACCGCCCCGAAGAACGGCACCGCAGTGTCCTTCGAAGACGCCAAGAAGGTGGCAGACGAGATCGGCTACCCGGTGCTGGTCCGCCCCTCCTATGTGCTCGGCGGCCGCGGCATGGAAATTGTCTATGACGAGGAGAACCTTTCCCGGTACATCACCAACGCCACCGAGATCACCCCTGACCACCCCGTGCTGGTGGACCGGTTCCTGGAAGACGCGATCGAGATCGACGTCGACGCGCTCTATGACGGCACCGACCTGTACGTGGGCGGGATCATGGAACACATCGAGGAGGCCGGCATCCACTCCGGCGACTCCGCCTGCGTGCTGCCGCCCATCACCCTGGGCACCGACGTGATCGACCGGGTACGGAAGGCCACGCAGGTGATTGCCGCCGGCGTCGGCGTCCGCGGCCTGATCAACATCCAGTTCGCCCTCGCCTCGGACATCCTCTACGTCATCGAAGCCAATCCGCGGGCCTCCCGCACCGTGCCCTTCGTGTCCAAGGCCACGGGTGTCCAGCTGGCCAAGGCAGCGGCCCTGATCGGTACCGGCGTCACCATCGCCGAGCTGCGCGCGGCCGGCCGGCTGTCCGAAACCGGCGACGGATCCACCCTGCCGCTGGACGCACCGGTAGCCGTGAAGGAAGCCGTGCTGCCGTTCAGCCGGTTCCGGACCCCCGAAGGCACCGTGGTGGATTCCCTCCTCGGCCCCGAAATGCGCTCCACCGGCGAGGTCATGGGCATCGACAAGTACTTCGACACGGCCTTCGCCAAGTCCCAGGCAGCGGCCAACAGTGCGCTTCCCACCGCGGGCAAGGTCTTTGTCTCCGTAGCCAACCGGGACAAGCGCTCCATCATCATGCCCGTGAAGCTGATGAGCGATCTCGGGTTCGAGATCCTTTCCACCGGCGGCACGGCGGATGTCCTGCGCCGCAACGGCATCACTGCCACCGTGGTCCGCAAGGTGGGTGAGGGCGTCGGGCCCAACGGGGAAGGCACCGTGGCGGACCTGATTACTGCCGGGGAAATCAACCTGGTGGTCAATACGCCCTCGGGCGGCCAGGCCCGCGGGGACGGCTACGAAATCCGTGCCGCAGCCACCTCCATCGGCTGCCCGGTAGTGACCACCGTGTCCGAGTTCGGGGCCGCCGTGCAGGCCATCGAGGCCATGCGCTCCTACGAATGGGATGTCACGTCGCTGCAGGAACACGCCGCCAAACTCAAGGCAGCTGCCAGTGCCTGAGCCGGTACAGCCTTTCGGGGCGCGCCTGCGGGCGGCCATGGACAGCCGCGGAGCGCTGTGTGTCGGGATCGATCCGCACCCGGCGCTGCTGGCTGGCTGGGAACTGAACGACGACGCCGCCGGGCTGGAGCGCTTCTCCCTCACCGTGTTGGACGCGGTGGGGGAGCACGCTGCAGCACTGAAACCGCAGGTGGCCCTGTACGAACGGCATGGCTCCGCCGGGCTGGCAGTGCTGGAGAAACTCCTGGCCGCCTGCGCGGATGCCGGCGTGCTGAGCATCGCCGACGCCAAGCGCGGGGACATCGGATCCACCATGGCCGCATATGCCGATGCCTGGCTGCGGGACGGTTCGGCGCTGGCCGCCGATGCTGTGACGCTCAGCCCGTACCTGGGCTTTGAATCCCTGCGCCCGGCCCTGGACCTTGCCGCCGGGACGGGGCGGGGAGTGTTCGTCCTCGCCCTGACCTCCAACCCCGAAGGCGCCTCCGTGCAGCATGCCGGCGGCGGCGCGGGGCGCTCCGTAGCCGCCGGGATTGCGGCCGCCGCAGCGGCAGAGAACGGCACTGGCACTGAGTGCACCGCGGACGGCGGCCTGGGCTCCGTGGGCCTGGTGGTGGGGGCTACGGTGGGTACCGCGCTCACGGATCTGGGAATTGACCTCGCTGCCACGCGCGCGCCGCTGCTGGCGCCCGGCCTGGGTGCGCAGGGGGCCACGGCAGCAGATCTGGCCGTGACCTTCGGGGCCGCCTATCCCAATGTGCTGGCCACCTCCAGCCGTGGAATCCTGCGGGCCGGACCCGATCCGCAGAAGCTGCGGGAAGCCGCCCTGCAGACCGGACGGGAGCTGGCGGCCGCAGGGTAACGGCGGACGGAGTGGCACGGACCGCTGAGGCGGCTCCATTGCAATTGGGCTTCCAATGCGGATAGGTTCGGAGCTACCAGCAGAGCCGCTGACAGCGGTACGTCTTCGTTCGGGAGTGTCTTTTGAACCTCAAGCCACTGACAGAAGCCGAGCGCACCCGGGCCCGGGAAAAAGCCACAGCGGCCCGGGCTGTCCGCGCCGACATCAAGTCACGTATTAAATCCGGGGACCTCTCCATTGAAGAAGTCATTCTTTCCCGTTCCGGAGAGGAAGCAGTGGGCAGGCTGAAAGTGATGGATCTGCTCCGCGCACTGCCTGGTGTCGGGGAACGCCGCGCAGCTGGAATAATGGCTACGGTAGGTATAGCGCCTACCCGCCGGGTCCGGGGGCTGGGAGTGCATCAGCGCAAGGCGCTGATCGACCTGCTGGATCACCACTGAGGTCCCGGCACCACCAAAGAAACACCGAGTGAATGAGGTTTACGTGTCGCAACCGCGGCTGACAGTTCTGGCAGGTCCAACCGCAGTTGGCAAGGGCACTGTATCCACCTACATCCGGGACAACTATCCCGAGGTCTGGCTTTCCGTATCCGCCACCACCAGGGCCCCGCGCCCCGGCGAAGAAGACGGTGTGCACTACTTCTTCGTCAGCGCCGAAGAGTTCGATTCCATGATCGAGCAGGACCAGATGCTGGAATGGGCCGTAGTCCACGGCCGCAACCGCTATGGAACCCTTCGCCGCACCGTTGAGGCCGCCATGGCCGAAGGCCGCAGCGTGCTCCTGGAGATTGACCTGCAGGGTGCCCGGCAGGTCAAGAAGTCCATGCCGGAGGCAAATTTCGTCTTCCTGGCCCCGCCCACCTGGGACGAAATGGTCCGCCGTCTGGTCGGGCGCGGCACGGAAACGCCCGAAGAGCAGCAGCAACGGCTGGAAACAGCTAAACTGGAACTTGCTGCCGAGTCCGAGTTCGATCACACCGTCATTAATGATGACGTCCAGCGGGCTGCAGCTGAGCTTGTATCACTCATGGGAATCAGTCCGCGCCAGCGCTGACAAACCGCGAATCCCGTTCAAGAATTTTGGAGAACCCTGTGTCTGAAGGCATCATCAACCCGCCGATCGACGACCTGCTCGAAGCAGCCGATTCCAAGTACGCGCTGGTCATCTACGGTGCCAAGCGTGCCCGCCAGATCAACGCCTACTACTCCCAGCTGCACGAGGGCCTGTTCGAGTATGTCGGCCCGCTCGTGGAAACCAAGCTGAACGAAAAGCCGCTGTCCATCGCCCTGCGCGAGATCAATGACGGCATGCTGGTGGTCCGCCCGAACGAGACCGCCGAATAAGCAGCGGCAGTTCACCGGGGGAAGGCAGCAGCGTGCGCATAGTTCTGGGTGTGGGCGGCGGAATCGCCGCCTACAAGGCTGCGTCGCTGCTGCGGCTTTTTACCGAGGCCGGGCACAACGTCACCGTTGTCCCCACCGAATCCTCCACCCGGTTTGTCGGGGTTGCCACCTGGGAAGCACTTTCCGGGAACCCCGTGTCCACGTCGGTGTTCGACGAGGTGGACAAAGTCAACCATGTGCGCCTGGGCCATGAGGCGGACCTGATTGTGGTGGCTCCGGCCACCGCGGATCTGCTGGCCCGGGCTGCAACGGGGCAGGCCAATGACCTGCTGACCAACACCCTGCTGATGGCCCGCGGCCCGGTGGTGTTTGCCCCGGCCATGCACACTGAGATGTGGGCGCATCCCGCCACCGTGGCCAACGTGGCCACCCTGCGCAGCCGCGGCGCCGTCGTGATCGATCCCGCAGTGGGCCGGCTGACCGGCCGGGATTCCGGCCCGGGCCGCCTGCCCGAACCTGAAACCATCTTCACCGCCGCCCTTGCCGCTGTGGAAGAGGCCGCCGGTTCGGCCGGAGAGCTTTCCGGCCTGCTGTCCGGCATTACCGTCACGGTCACGGCCGGCGGAACCCGTGAGCCCCTGGATCCGGTCCGGTTCCTGGGCAACCGTTCCTCGGGGAAACAGGGCACCGCACTGGCCGAGGCAGCCCTCGCCGCCGGTGCCCGGGTACGGCTGATCGCCGCGCACATGGAGGTTCCGGCGCCCGGCGGCATCGAACTGGTGCGGGTGGAAACCGCCCTTGAACTGCGCGAGGCGGTACACAAGGCTGCCGCCGACTCCGACGTCGTGGTGATGGCTGCCGCCGTCGCCGACTTCCGCCCGGACAAGGTGGTGGAGACCAAGATCAAAAAGAGCGACGACACTGCCGACCCGGTGATCACGCTGGTGCGCAACCCGGACATTCTCCAGGAGATCGTGCAGGCCCGGGGAACCGGTGCCACACCGGCACTTATCGTGGGGTTCGCTGCGGAAACCGGCGACGCGACCACTGATGTCCTGGAATACGGCCGCCGGAAGCTGGCCCGCAAGGGCTGCGACCTGCTGGTCCTGAACCAGGTTGGCAAGTCGCTGGTCTTCGGCCAGGACCAGACCGAGGTGAGGATTCTCTCACCGGCAGAGCCCGCCGGGTCCGCCGGGGAAAGCGCGGCCGGCAGCAAAACCGAGGTTTCGGCACGCATCATTGCAAGGATTGCCGCCGAACTGGCTGCCCGCCGCCCCTGACAGACCTGAGCACGCATCCGGGCGGTTCGGGGAGTGTCCGGGCCGCCCGGTAGAGTAAATGCTGTGACTTCTACTTCCGCCTCTCCCAAGACGCAGTCCAACCTGCGCCTTTTCACCTCGGAATCCGTCACTGAAGGCCACCCGGACAAAATCTGTGACCAGATCAGTGACGCAATCCTCGACGGCCTGCTCAAGGTTGATCCCGAATCCCGGGTAGCCGTCGAAACACTCGTAACCACCGGCCTGGTCCATGTAGCCGGCGAGGTGACCACCGAGGGATACGTTGAGATCCCGCAGCTGGTCCGTGACACCATCCTGGACATTGGTTATGACTCCTCGGCCAACGGCTTTGACGGCGCCCGCTGCGGCGTTTCCGTATCCATCGGCCAGCAGTCCCCGGAAATTGCCTCCGGCGTGTTCAACTCACTGGAGAACCGCACCGGCAAGGTTGAGGACCCCTATGACGCCCAGGGCGCCGGGGACCAGGGCATCATGTTCGGCTACGCCAGCGACGAAACCTCCGTCCTGATGCCCACCCCCATCTGGCTGGCCCACCGTCTCTCGGAGCGGCTCACCACCGTCCGCAAGGACGGAACGCTCCCGTACCTGCGCCCGGACGGGAAAACCCAGGTCACCATCGGCTACGACGGAGACCGCCCCGTATCCGTGGACTCCGTGGTGGTCTCCACCCAGCACGCCGCCGATCTTGATCTTGAGCAGCTGCGCGCCGACATGGCGGCCCACGTCATCAATCCGGTGCTGGCAGGCACCGACCTGGACATTTCCGAGGTCCAGCACATCATCAACCCCGGCGGTCCCTTTGTTATCGGCGGGCCGGTGGGGGACGCCGGACTGACCGGACGCAAGATCATTGTGGACACCTACGGCGGATTCGCCCGCCACGGCGGGGGAGCGTTCAGCGGCAAGGATCCGAGCAAGGTGGACCGCTCCGCGGCCTACGCCATGCGCTGGGTGGCCAAAAACGTGGTGGCCGCCGGCCTGGCCCGGCGCGCGGAAATCCAGATTGCCTACGCCATCGGCATGGCCCGCCCCGTGGGTATCTACGTGGAGACCTTCGGCACCGAAACGGTGGACCCGGCCCGTATTGCCGACGCCGTGCAGGAAGTCTTTGACCTGCGCCCGCTGGGCATCATCAACGGACTGGACCTGAAGCGTCCCATCTACCAGCGCACAGCCGCCCACGGCCACTTCGGCCGCGAGGATGAAGGCTTCACCTGGGAGCGCAAGGACAAGGTCGAGGACCTCCGCAGCTACTTCAACGTGTAGTACCGCCATGGCCGCGGATCGCTCCGATGAAGCCGTGCAGCTTTCCCTGCTGCACGGCTTCGCGCCGTCGGCCAAGCCCGTAGGCAAGGCCCGGCCTGCATCGGTGCTCCCGATTGCCCGCGTGCTGCTGGACTCGCCGCTGCCGCACCTGGACCGGCCGTTCGACTATCTGGTTCCTGACGAACTCGACCGGGATGCCGTGCCGGGAGCACGCGTGAAGGTTCGGTTCGGAGGCCAGGAACTGCCGGGCTTCATCACCGAACGTGCCGCCGAAGCGGATACCACCGCGCGGCTGATGCCGCTGGGAAAGGTTATTTCCCCCCAGCCTGTACTGACCCCCCGGATCCTGCGCCTGGCCGAAGCAGTTGCCGCCCGCTATGCCGGCACCGTGCATGACGTACTGCGAGTGGCCATCCCGCCCCGGGCCGCCAGGGTGGATAAGGAGTTCACCCCCGAGGCCCGGCTGCAGACCCGGGCGGGGGAGCCTCCGGCCGGGGTTCCGGGCGGAACGGAAGATGTCCTGCCCGGCCCGGAGGGCGCCGGAGTCAACCCGTTTGCGCGGTATCCGCACGGTCCCCGCTTCCTGACCCATCTTGCCGCCGGGCACAGTCCGCGCGCCGTACTCTCCTCGCTGGGCGGCTACGGCCCGCGCGACTGGCCCGCTGAAGTGGCCGAAGCGGTCCGGTCCACGCTGATCTCCGGCCGGGGCGCCGTGGTGGTGGTGCCCGACAACAAGGATCTTGCCCGGCTGCAAACGGCGCTCACCGCCCGGATAGGCGCCGACGCCTTCGTCCGGCTCACCGCCGAAGACGGCCCCACCCCGCGCTACCGCAGTTTCCTGCAGCTGCTGCACGGGGATGTCCGGGTGGCTATCGGCACCCGTTCCGCCGCGTATGCTCCGGTGGTGGATCTGGGACTGGCCGTGATCTGGGACGACGCCGATGATCTGCATGCCGAACAGCGGGCACCCTATCAGCATGCCCGTGATGTGCTGCTGCTGCGGGCCGAGCTGGAGGGGGCAGCATTGCTCCTGGCATCGCATTCGCGCAGCACGGAGGCCCAGCGGCTGGTGGCCAGCGGCTGGGCCGCAGGGATTGCTGCGGAGCGCTCCACGGTGCGTGCCTCGGCGCCCCGGGTGGTCAGCACCGCTGATTCCTTCACCATGGAGCGGGACCCGCTGGCTGCCAGGGCACGGATACCGCACACCGCCTGGAAAGCGGCACAGGACGGGCTGACCCGCGGTCCGGTGCTGGTCCAGGTGGCACGCACCGGCTTTTCGCCGGCACTGTCCTGCCAGGACTGCCGGGAACCGGCGCGGTGCCGGAACTGCTCGGGCCCGTTGGGGCTGGCCAGCCGCAACGGTACTCCGGCCTGCCGCTGGTGTGGCCGGCCGGAGCCTATGTGGCACTGCAGCAACTGCGGGGGAGTGCACCTTCGCGGCTCCACTGCGGGGGCAGGACGCACAGCCGAAGAGCTGGGCCGCGCGTTTCCCTCCACCACGGTGATCTCATCGGCCGGAGACCACGTCCGTGCCGAGATTCCCGACGCCCCGGCACTGGTGGTTGCCACGCCCGGCGCGGAGCCGGTGGCGCCGGGCGGCTACGCTGCAGCCATCCTGCTGGACGGCAACGCGATGCTTTCCCGCGAATCGCTGCGGGCCGGCGAGGATACGCTGCGCCGCTGGTTCAGTGCTGCGGCACTGGTGCGGCCGGCTGGCGAAAAGGGGCTGGTGGTGGTCACCGCCGATGACAGCACCACCGTGGGACACCTGCTGCGCTGGGACCCGGCCGGCGCAGCCGAACGGGAGCTGGAACTGCGGCGCGAACTCGGGCTGCCCCCTGCTGTCCGCTATGCGGAACTGACCGGGTCCAGGGAAGGCCTCGATGCCTTCATTGCACGGCTTGGGCTGCCGGACGGCACGCGAACCGTGGGACCGGCGCCGCTGGCGGATGCGGGTACGGGTCCGGAGGCACGGGAGGTCCGGGACGGCCAGCTCGGCGGGGCAGGCGGCCGCTTCCGCACACTGCTTTTCTTCCCCTATGCGGCGGCACCGGCCGTTACGGCTGCCCTGCGCTCCACCAAAGCCGCAGCATCTGCCAGGCGTACCGGAGATCCTGTTTACGTACGGGTAGACGGAATAGACGTTCTCTAACCCGGGCCCACGGCTACAACAGTTCCAGCAGCACCGCTGCCGCACCCAGCAGGGACAGCAGCGAGAGCTGGGCTGCGGTAGCCAGCCGGGAGAGCCGGCCCAGGAGCCCGCGGGGCACGCCGTGGATCATCCAGCCTGGACGGTTGATGGTGGGCATTCGCAACGTCATCCCTCTTTCCCGTGGAGAAAAAGCCGATTAACACCCAGTATCCCGCCATCCGGAGGCCGTGCCCGAATCCGCTGCCGGTGACATTGGCCACCGCCTGCGGCGGGCAAAAAAGGGGCCCGGGAGATATTCCCGGGCCCCTTGGCGCCTATCCGTGTCCCGCCCGCCGGACGGGCGTTCCCTTTTGCGTCCGTGCCGCTAGGCGGATACCGCCTCACGCTGTTCGTCCTGCTGGATTACCGCGCCATCCGTCGGCGCCTGGACGGCAATCTTGCGCGGCTTGGCTTTCTCACTCACCGGAATGGTCACGCTCAGGACGCCGTTCTCGTAGCTGGCGGCAATCCTTTCGGTGTCGATGCCCTGGCCCAGGTTCAGCTGGCGCAGGAAGGATCCGCTTTCACGTTCCCGGGTCAGCCACTTCACCCCGTCAGCGCCGTGCAGCGTGCGCTGGGCACGGATGGTCAGGAGCTGGCCGTCAACGTCGACGTCGATGGATCCGGGGTCGATGCCCGGGAGATCGGCCGCAAGAATGTAGTGGTCACCCTGCCGGTAGAGGTCCATGGGCATGCCGCGCAGGGAACCTTCGCCGCGCAGGGCCTGTGCCATCCGGTCGAGTTCCTGGAACGGATCAAACTTCATAGCCATAGAAAATCAACTCCTCCATTCGATCGCTTGAGACAAGCGGTATCCGGTTTCAAAGTTGAGTCAGTGTCACTCAACTTGCGAAAAGAGATTAGCACTCTCATGGCTAGAGTGCCAAGTGCTATTTCTGTGCCCAACGGCTTAAGGTCCAGGCGTGGATCAGCTGTGCGGTGTGCCGCCCGTGGCTGCGCAGTTGCGGGCTCGACTCGACCTCCGGCTGGCATCCGGAATGGATCATGTAGGCCAGCAGTGCCGCCAGGAATGCATCGATATGCTCGGGCGGAACCCCGCGGGTGAGCGCGGACCGCGTTAGCCAGGAATCGACGTCGAGACCGCCGCCGCGCGCGTAGGGCAGCACCCCCACCCAGTCGATCCACGCCGCACCGGTGCCCAGGAAGTTCCAGTCACAGAACAGGGCCTTGCCCGAGCGCAGCAGGATATTGTCCGGCCGAAGGTCACCGTGCAGCACGGAGTCCCCGGCCAGGGCTTCCGGGCTGAGCTCCCACAGCTCCTGGAGGCGGCGGGCATCACCGGCTGTGAGGGACGGCAGGAACCAGGGCGCCGCCCCGCCGTCGGCCACAGCCTGGAACGGGGACGGAACCGCGGTGATGTCCTGTGAAACCGGGCTGCCGGAGAGGTGCCCCGGGAAGTTCGACAGGAGACGGATTGATGCGGTGCAGGATGCCTCTATCGCGGCGAGGTCCGTCCCGGTCCACGGGTGCCCGGGCATTGTTCCGTCCACGGCCTCGTAGGCCAGGAGAAGCCAGTCCGTGTCCGCGGCGGTGACGGTGCGGGTACCCAGCAGGCGGGGCGCCGGCATGTCCGGAGGCAGGAGCGGGGCCACCTGGGCCTCCCGTGCGTAGGCGGGGTAGACAAACGCGTCCGACGCCGGTGCCGCCTTCACGAAAATGCTGCGCCCTTCGCCGTGGGAGAGCACTGCGGCGAATCCCGGCGTAAACCCTCCGCCGGCCGGCCGTACGGACGTGACGCTGCCGCCCAGCAGGTCCGTCAGTTCCTGCCGGACGGGCGCGGGCAGGCCGGCCCAGGGCCGGCGGCTGGCGGTGCGGCGGTAATCGGTGACCGGAACTGTAGGGGAGTGCATCCGCACAGCCTATGCGCCGGAGGGTGCTGTAGCCGGGAACCAACGGCCGGTCCCGGAAGTATGTCCGGCACAGCTGTGGTGCACCCACGGTTGGTGCACCACTTGGTTGTGCACAATTGAATCGTGTCCTAGGGTGGGCGGATGAACGAATCACTGCAGCGTCAGGTGTGCTTTTCGCTGTACTCCGCCTCCCGTGCGGCCACGTCCCTGTACCGGCCCATGCTCGAGGAACTGAACCTCACCTACCCGCAGTTCCTCGTGATGACCCTGCTCTGGGAACAGGACGGGCAAAGCGTCCGGGACCTGGGGCAGGCGTTGGAACTGGACTCGGGCACACTCTCGCCGCTGATTAAACGCCTGGAAGCGGCAGCACTGGTGCAGCGCCACCGCGCCGTCGAGGACGAACGACGGGTCCGGGTCCACCTCACTGCTGCCGGCCGCGCCCTGGAACAGAAGTCCCGGGACCTTCCTGACCGCGTTGCGGCGGCTGCCGGCCTCGACCCGGAGGAACTGCGCAGCCTGCAGGACACGCTGGCGAAGGTGAATTCGGCACTGCGGCAGGCCGTGGTGAAGGACCATGAGGCACCGTCACGGTAAGACCATCCGCACCATCCATCCCAACAGTTAGGTTCACTTGATGAGCACGTACCCCGAAACCGGCCGTGAAATCCACCTTGCTTCCCGCCCCACGGGGTGGCCGTCGGAAGAGAACTTCCGCCTCACCGAGGTGACGGTCCCGGAACTGCAGGACGGGCAGGTGCTTGTGCGCAACCTGCACATGTCCGTGGACCCCTACATGCGCGGGCGCATGAACGACGTGAAATCATACGTCCCGCCCTTTAAGCTCGACGCCCCGCTGGAAGGCGGAGCCATCGGTGAAGTGGTGGAATCCCGTTCGGACGCGCACAAGCCCGGCGACAAGGTGGTTCACTGGCTCGGCTGGCGCGACTACGCAGTCCTGGACGGGGCCCGTGCACGTGTCATCGATACCGATCTGGCCCCGGCCAGTGCGTATCTGGGTGTGCTCGGCATGCCGGGTGAAACCGCCTACATCGGCCTGACCAAGGTGGCAGAGTTTCGGGAAGGGGACGTGGTGTTCGTCTCCGGGGCAGCCGGCGCCGTTGGCTCACTGGTCGGCCAGATCGCGAAGGTCATGGGAGCAAAGAAGGTCATTGGCAGCGCCGGTTCGGCGGAAAAAGTCCAGCGCCTGCTAGACCTCGGCTTCGACGAGGCCTTCAACTACCACGACGGTCCCGTGAAGGACTCCCTGAAGAAGGCTGCCGGTGCGGACGGCATTGACGTCTACTTCGACAACGTGGGAGGCGAGCACCTTGAAGCCGCACTCTCGGTGATGAACAAGGGCGGCCGGGTGGCCATGTGCGGTGCGATTTCCCAGTACAACGACAAGGGTGCCGCCTCCGGCCCCCGCAACCTGGCCCTCGCCATCGGCAAGGAAATCACCCTGCGCGGATTCATTGTGGGCAGCTACAGCCGGTATGTGGACGAGTTCAACACCCAAATGGCCACGTGGCTGCAGGAAGGCGCGGTCAGCTATGACGAAACCTTCGTGGACGGCCTCGAAAATGCGCCCCAGGCCTTCATTGACCTGATGAAGGGCGCCAACAAGGGCAAGATGATCGTCAACCTGGGCTGAGCAGCAGGACAGCTGGCGGGGGACTACGGACGAGGGACTACGAACGACGGCGGCGGCCGGGGAACAGGCGGACAGCCTCCCCGGCCGCTGCCATGAGCTGGCGGGCAGAGACGTCCCAGCCGTAATCGTTCGCCCGCCGGATACCGGCGTCGGACGCCTTTCGCCACCGGTCCGGCTCGGCCAGGGCACGTACCGCGTCCGCGAATCCGGCAGGGGAGTCCGGGTCCACCAGCAGTGCCGCGCCGCCCGAAACCTCCCGGAAAATCGGAATGTCGCTCGCCACCACGGGAGTGCCTACCGCCATCGCCTCGATGACCGGCAGACCGTAGCCCTCGGCCCTGGACAGCGTGACCAGGGCCGTTGCCCGGCGCAGCAGCCGGTCATAGTCCTCATCGCTGACGCCGTTGTGGAACCGGACCCGGGCGCCGGCCGGTACCAGCGCCTCCAGTTCGGCACGCCGTTCGTCACTGATCCGGCTCAGCAGATGCAGCGTGAAGCCCGGCAGGTGCTCCATGCCCCGGATGACGGTTTCCACGTTTTTGTACGGCATAAACGAGCCCATATACAGCAGGGACTTCTCCACCGGGGCATCCGGGTTCCTCGGCGTCGAACCCTCCTGCGGCGCGTTGGCCACCATCCTGACCGGACGGCGCGTGAGCCGGTGCCGGGCCATCAGGCCGCGGGTGGTTTCGCTGATGGTGGCCACAACATCGGCGCGGTTCAGCAGCAGCCGTTGCGGCCAGTACGCCAGGTGGTACAGGCGCCACAGTCCGCGCACGGGCAGCGGCAGGAACCCCGGGGGCGTGGGGTTCTGGTAATAGATCAGATCGTGCAGGGTGAGAATCAGCGGATACCTGCGCCCCCAGCTGCCCATGGTCTGCATCGGCGAGAAAACGGCGTCAGCCCCCAGCCGGTTAACGCGGAGCGCTACGAAGAGCTCGGCAGGGGAGATCGGGCTGTTGATCTTCACCCACGGCAGATCCGGCAGCAGCGCCAGCTGGCGCTCGTCCGAAATCAGCATCAGCACGTCGGCATGCTCGCTGACCGCCCGGATCAGGCTGGCGCCGTACCGGCTGATGCCGTCATGGTGGTCGGTGCGGGTGAACCGGGCGTCCACCGCCAGCCGCATCCTCATGAATGCCTCCGGGCCAGGAAATCCTCGATGGCTGCCGCCGCTTCGTTCGGCTTTTCGTAGTGCACCAGGTGCCCCACGCCGGGCAGCATCACCAGTTCGGCATCCGGGATGGTCCGGGCCAGATGCTGCTGCCCGCGAACCGAACCGATGTCATCCAGTTCAGCGGCCACCAGCAGCACGGGCATGGAAAGCCGGGCCGCCACATCCCGCACCGTTTCGGAGATGGACGCCCGGAACGCATCAAGGACCACGGTGCGGTTGGCGAAGGCGCTGAAGTAGGCATCGTGCTGGCCGTGGATCCACCGGCGCAGCCCCGGTTCCCTGGTCTTGGCCATCAGCATGCTCATGCCGCGGACAATCAGCGGACTGCGCAGCAGCGCCATGCCCGGTTTCTCCGGCAGCGCCGCTGCCGCCCGGTAATACAGCTCCGCAGCCTTGCTGGTTATGGCCTTCGGTCCTTCGAGGGCAGGCTCGCAGATGGGGTTTACCAGCACCAGCTCGCTGATCAGCTCCGGGGACTCAGCGGCAACGCGGGAGGCGATGATGGATCCGAATGAGTGCCCGAGCAGAACCGTTTCCGCGCCCAGGCCCAGTTCCGCCAGGGCCGTGCGGACAAATCCGGCGTAGGCCGGCACATCATGCCGGCCGGGCAGCGGGCTGCCTTCGCCGAAGCCGGGCAGATCGGGTACGAGTACGCGGTGGCGGGGGAGGGCCTCCACAATACGGAGCAGGCCGTGGTGGTCGCCGCGAAAGCCGTGGACCATAAAAACCGGCGGAAGGCCGGCGTCGTCCCCGGCACTGCCTGCGGCGCCGGTATCCGCGGGGGCGAAGTCCCAGCACCGCTGCGCCGTTCCGGCAACTGTGATGGGGCGGACCTCAGCTGTCCGGGAGAGCTGCACGGGGACGGCATGCGACGCCGGGTCCGCCGTGGTGCCCGGCATCAGTTGACCTCGTCCGGGTGGGATCCCGAGCGCTGCCCCCGGTCCAGGCCGCTAATGGCGGCTCGCTGTTCATCGGAGAGTTCGAAGGAGAAAACATCCAGATTGCCCGCGATCCGCTCCGGCGTGCTGGCCTTGGGGATCACCACATTTCCCGAATCCAGGTGCCAGCGCAGGATCACCTGGGCAGGGGTCCGGTTCAGCTCCGCCGCAATCCGCAGAACCACCGGATCCGCCAGGACGGCGCCGCGGCCGAGCGGGCTCCATGCCACGGTCTGAATGCCAAGCCGCTGATGCAGGCTGCGCAGTTGGTCCTGCTGCAGCCAGGGATGCAGTTCAATCTGGTTTACCGCAGGAACAATACCTGTTGCCTCCAGCAGCTGCTCGAGGTGGGCGGGCTGGAAGTTGGAGACCCCGATGGCGCGGACCCGGCCGGAAGCGTAGAGCTCCTCGAGTGCCCGGTACGTGTTCACATACTCGCCGCGCTGAGGGCATGGCCAGTGGATGAGGTAGAGATCCAAGTAGTCCAGGCCCAGCCGGGACATCGAAGCATCGAAGGCCTGCAGAGTGGTGTCGTAGCCCTGATCGGTGTTCCAGACCTTCGACGTGACAAACACATCGCTGCGCTTGGCACCGCCGTCCGCCACGAAGCCACGGACAGCCTCACCCACGCCCGCTTCGTTGCCGTACAGGGCCGCGGTGTCCACATGGCGGTACCCGGCGGTGAGGGCCTCACGGCACAGTCCGGCGGCATCCTGGGACGGCACCTTGTAGGTGCCGAAGCCAACCTGGTCCATAAGGACGCCGTTATTGAGCGGGATTTTCGGTGCCGGCTGCATAGGACGACTTTACCGAGGCAGGGGCACAGCGCTGAAATCCTGCCCTGACTACCTGTTTCATTCCCCTAAGATTGGCGCGCCGACAAACAGGTCGGCTAAGGTAATGGCGCTTCTTGCAAAAGATTGGTTGCATAGAAACCAAGAGTCCGCACACCCGCTTGGGTTGTGGACAGATACGAATGATCGGAGGAGTCGATGGTGACTCTGGGTGAAGTTTTCATCAGTGAGCTGGCGGGTACCGCCATTCTCATTATTCTCGGCTGCGGCGTTGTTGCCAACGTGGCCCTGGCCAAGACGAAGGGAGCCGGCGGCGGCTTCCTGATGGTCAACTTTGGTTGGGCAATCGGTGTATTTGCCGGTGTCTACGCTGCCGCCATTTCCGGCGCGCACATCAACCCCGCCGTCACCGTGGGCCTGTGGGCAAGCGGCGCCGACGAGTATGCCCCCGGTGTCGAAGTTTCCTTTGCCTCAACGCTGGTGTACTTCGCCGGACAGATGGTCGGCGCGATGATCGGCGCCTTTGTCGCCTGGCTCGCGTACAAAAAGCAGTTCGACGACGAACCCGACGCCGCCAACATCCTGGGCGTTTTCTCGACCGGCCCGGCCATCCGCTCCTACGGATGGAACGTTGTCACCGAGGTCGTGGGCACGTTTGTCCTCGTCTTCACCATCGTCGCCTTTGCAGGTACCCCGTCGGGCCTCGGCCCGCTGGCCGTCGCGCTGGTCGTTCTCGGTATCGGTGCCTCCCTCGGCGGCCCCACCGGCTACGCCATCAACCCTGCACGTGACCTCGGACCCCGCATCGTCCACGCCCTGCTGCCCATCCGCAACAAGGGCAACAGCGACTGGTCCTACTCCTGGGTTCCGGTTGTCGGTCCGCTCATCGGCGGCGCCCTGGGCGGTCTGCTGGGGGCCCAGATCCCCCTTCCCGTCCTTCCGCTGTAACCCACACGGCCGCAGCCCGGCCATACGTCTAAACCCCCACTCAAGGAGCAGAACCAATGCCTGACAATCCCAGGTACATCATCGCCATCGACCAGGGCACCACCAGCAGCCGGGCTATCGTGTTCGACCATGACGGAAGCATTGTTTCCACCGGGCAGAAGGAACACGAGCAGATCTTCCCGCACGCCGGATGGGTGGAGCACGATCCGCAGGAAATCTGGACCAATGTGCGCGAGGTTGTCGGCACCGCGCTGTCCAAGGCAAACCTGACCCGGCACGACATCGCGGCGGTGGGCATCACCAACCAGCGCGAAACCGCCGTTGTCTGGGACCGCAAGACCGGCGAGCCGGTGTACAACGCCATTGTCTGGCAGGACACCCGGACCCAGCCGATCGTCAACGAATTGGCCAAGGACGGCGGCCTGGACCGCTTCAAGGACACCGTTGGCCTGCCGCTGGCAACGTACTTCTCCGGCACAAAGATCAAGTGGATCCTGGACAATGTCGAAGGGGCCCGGGAGCGGGCCGAGGCGGGGGACCTCATCTTCGGCAACACCGATTCCTGGATCGTCTGGAACCTGACCGGCGGACCCGACGGCGGTGTCCACATCACCGATGTGACCAACGCGTCCCGCACGCTGTTCATGAACCTGGAAACCCTGACCTGGGATGAGGACATCCTTCGGGAATTCGGCGTTCCGAAGTCCATGATGCCGGAAATCCGTTCCTCCTCCGAGGTGTACGGCCAGGTGGCCGGTTCGCAGCTGCTGCGCGAAACCCCGGTGGCCGGCATCCTGGGTGACCAGCAGGCCGCGACCTTCGGCCAGGCAGCCTTCACCAAGGGTGCTGCGAAGAACACCTACGGCACGGGCTGCTTCCTGATCTTCAACACGGGCGAGGAAATTGTCCGTTCGGAGAACGGCCTGATCACCACGGTTGCCTACCAGCTGGGTGACGCCAAGCCGGTCTACGCACTGGAAGGCTCCATTGCGGTTACCGGGTCCCTGATCCAGTGGCTGCGGGACAACCTGGGGATGATCGACAGCGCTCCGGAAATCGAAGAACTGGCCCGCAAGGTGGAGGATAACGGCGGCGTGTACATCGTCCCGGCATTCTCCGGCCTCTTTGCACCGTACTGGCGCTCCGACGCCCGCGGCGCCATCGTTGGCCTGACCCGTTACGTGAACAAGAACCACATTGCACGCGCCGCCCTGGAGGCTACCGCCTTCCAGACCCGCGAGGTTCTTGACGCCGTGAACGCTGACTCCGGTGTTCCGCTGACCGAGCTGCGCGTTGACGGCGGCATGGTGGCCAATGATGAGCTCATGCAGTTCCAGGCCGACATCCTCGGCGTGGACGTTGTCCGCCCGAAGGTCATTGAAACCACCGCGCTGGGTGCCGCCTACGCCGCCGGCCTGGCCGTCGGATTCTGGAATGACACCGAGGAACTCTCCCAGAACTGGGATGAAGGCAAGCGCTGGAGCCCGCAGATGGAAGATTCCGAGCGGCAGCGCCAGATGCGCCTGTGGAAGAAGGCCGTCACCAAGACCTTCGACTGGGTTGATGACGACGTCCAGTAACCTACGGTCCCAACCGGCGACAGAGCTCGTCGGGTAACGGCTGGCAAATGCCCCGGCGGATATCCGCCGGGGCATTTGCGTACCCGGAGTTCGTCACATTCGGCGCGTTGGTTGGCGGCCCCGGGACAGGTTCGGTAGCGTTCGGTCAGCATCAATGGTGATGCAGATCACAGAAACAGGTAGAAGTGTCTTCCGAATCCAATACAACACATACGGCGCTTCCGGTTGCCGTTATCGGCGCCGGGCCCAGCGGCCTTGCGGCCATGCGTGCACTGGCAAAACAGGGACTCGACTTTGTGGGCTTCGAACGCCACACCGAGGTCGGCGGGCTCTGGAACATCGGGAATCCGGCCAGCACGGTCTATGAGTCCGCGCATCTGATCTCCTCCAAGTCCACCACCCAGTTCAGCGAGTTCCCGATGCCGGAGGGAACCCCGGACTATCCCGGGCATAGGCACCTGAAGGCCTACTTCACGGCCTATGCCGAGCACTTCGGGTTGAGCCACCGAATCCGCTTCGGCACAGCGGTCACGTCCGCAGTCCCGTCAGGGGATGCCTGGACCGTCAGCTGGGACGGTCCCGACGGGCCCGGAAACGGCAGGTTCAGCGCGGTGATGGTCGCATCCGGAACACTGCACACCCCGTCGGTTCCGCGTTTCGCCGGACAGTTTGCCGGCGAGATCCTTCATTCCGCGGCCTACAAGCGGGCAACTGAGCTGGCCGGGAAGCGGGTACTGATAGTCGGGGCAGGCAACAGCGGCTGCGACATAGCGGTGGACGCCGTGCATCACGCAGCCGCCGTTGATATCAGTGTCCGCCGCGGTTATTACTTCGTGCCCAAGTATGTTTTCGGCCGGCCGACGGACACCCTCAACCAGGGCCGGCCACTGCCGCGCCCCCTGAAGCAGTTCCTGGACAAGCGGCTCCTGCGCATGTTCACCGGGGACCCGCAGCGGTACGGATTTCCGAAGCCGGATTACCGTATCTACGAGTCGCACCCGGTCGTGAACTCCCTGGTGCTGCACCACCTGGGACACGGCGATCTCCGGGTCCGGGCGGACATAGACCGGCTGGACGGGCACACGGTGCACTTCCGGGACGGCACATCGGGGGAGTATGACCTGATCCTGCTGTCCACGGGGTACCTGCTGGACTATCCGTTCCTGGACCCACAGCTGCTGGGCTGGACCGGACCGTCACCGTCGCTGTACCTGAACATCTTCAGCCGGCAGGCAGCCAACCTGCTGATGATCGGCATGGTGGAAGCCTCGGGCCTGGGCTGGGAAGGCCGGTACCGGCAGGCCGAGCTGGCCGCGGCCTATCTTGCGGCCCAACGCGACGATCCGGCGTCGGCGGAGCGGTTCGCCCGGCGCATCGCCGGGCCCGGCCCGGACGTCACGGGCGGGTACCGCTACCTCGGCCTCGACAGAATGAGCTACTACGTCAACAAAGACGCGTACCGGGCCGAACTGGACGCCCACCTGGAACAGCTGGCTGCGCCCGCCCCGGCACGGGACGAGGTGAATGCCTGATGTCCATTGACGACGTTGTCCTGAGTTTCACCCCGGGGTCCCTGGTGATCCTGAACGTGGTCCTTGCGGTCATCATCCTCGGCATCGCCCTGGAAGTCCGGCCGGCTGATTTCCAAACCGTGCTGCGCAGCCCCAAGGCGGTACTGGTGGGCATTGCCGCCCAGTACCTGGTGTTGCCGGCAGTAACCGTGGGGCTGGCTCTGCTCCTGAATGTGCCGGCGTCGATTGCGCTGGGCATGATCCTGGTGGCGTGCTGCCCGCCCGGCGGGATATCCAACGTTCTGACGCACCGGGCCCACGGAAACGTGGCACTCTCGGCGTCCATGACCGCGGTGTCGAACCTGGTGGCCATTGCAGTGATGCCGTTGAACGTAGCCCTGTGGGCACGGCTGAACCCTGGCACCGAATCCCTGATGCGGGAATTCTCGCTGGACCGGTGGGAGATGCTGATCCAGGTCCTGCTGATCATCGGACTTCCCTTCGCCCTGGGGATGCCGCTGGCCCGGCGTTACCCGCGCATTACCGATAAAGTGCGGCCCTGGGTCCAGCGCATCGGCCTGATCGCCCTGCTGGTTTTTATTGTTTCGGGCACGGCGAGCAACCTCGGGCCGCTGCGCGAACACCTGGGCACCATCTTCCTGGTGGTACTGCTGCACGACGCCGTGGCTTTGGCCGTGGGCTACTGGACTGCGGCAGCCGTCCGGCTGGACGAGCCCAGCCGGAGGGCCTTCGCCTTCGAAGTGGGAGCCCGGAATACCGGCCTGGGCCTCGGCCTGACCCTGACCTTTTTCGCCGGGTTGGGCGGTATGGCCATGGTTGCTGCCTGGTGGGGCATCTGGGACATCCTGGCCGGACTCCTGCTGGCCGCCTGGTGGCGGCGCAGGGACGCCCGGGCAGGCAGGGCAGCGGCCCAACCGCCGGATGCTGAACCGCCGGCTGCTGAACCGCCGGCCGCGGCAACAAACGGAGCAGACCGGTGACCCGCGTCTGCGTCACGGGCGGCAACGGGTTCCTGGGCAGTGCCGTGGTGGCACGGTTGGCCGAACACCCCGATATCACCCATGTGCTGAGCCTCGACATCCGGGAACCGGCTCCGGAGCGACGGCTCGACGGCGTCGCCTACGCCCTCGCAGACGTGTGCTCACCGGAGGTCGCGCGGCTACTGGCAGAGCACCGGATAGACACGGTGGTGCACCTGGCGGCAATCGTAAACCCCGGGAAAAGCACCACCCGGGAACAGGAATACCGGGTGGACGTGGACGGGTCACGCAACGTCCTGGCGGCCTGCATTGCCGCCGGCGTCAAACACGTGATCATTTCCTCCTCCGGGGCCGCCTACGGCTACCACCCGGATAACTCCCCGTGGCTGACCGAAGCCGACCCGATCCGCGGCAACGACGAATTCGCCTATTCACAGCACAAACGCCTGGTGGAGGAGGAGCTGGCCCGGGTCCGCGCTGAGCATCCGGAACTGAAGCAGACAGTTTTCCGGATCGGCACCATCCTGGGGGAACGGGTCCGCAACCAGATCACCGCCCTGCTGGACGCCCCGCGGCTGCTGAGGGTGGCGGGCAGCGAGTCACCCTTCGTTTTTGTCTGGGACGAAGACGTTGCCGGGGTGATGGTGCAGGCTGCCGTCACCGGCCGCAGCGGCATCTACAACGTGGCCGGCGACGGCGCACTGACCGTCCGGGAGATCGCCGCGCTCCAGCGGCGGGGCACCATCACGGTCCCGGCTCCTGTGCTGGCCGCAGCGCTCTGGCTCGGCAGCAGGCTCTGGCTGACGGTGCACGGTCCGGAACGGGTGCGGTTCCTGCGCTATCGGCCGGTGCTGGACAACAGGGCACTTAAAGAGGAGTTCGGCTACACCCCCGGCCGCACGAGCAGGGAAGCGTTCCTGGCCTTTCGGGCGGCGCGCGAGGCACAGGAAGCCGGGGAAGCGCAGGGAGCCCGCAGACGCCGGGACGCGGCTGCACGCTAGGGCCGGGTGCACTTGGATGACGGACGGGCCTGCGGCGCCGGGAAATTCCCCGGCGCCGCAGCGCTGCCGGTCAGGAGCCGCAGCACCGCCGGTCAGAAGTAGGACACTCCGTTGGTTTTGAAAGGCAGTCCCAGGCCGCCGGCCACTTCCGCCAGCAGTTCCGGGCAGAAGTAATAGACCTTGGTTTCGGCAATCAGCGGCACGCCGTCGGCTGCGCGCATCCGGACGACGTCGGCCACCACGTCCGCAGCGTGCGGACTGTCCTTGGGCCGCTCCCACAGCAGGATAACTTCCTCGCCGTCGAACGCATGCACGGTGGCCCGGTAGATCTCGGGCGCATCCGGACCGAACGTGTGGTCCAGCGAACCGGTACGGATTTCCTCGTGTCCGGTTTCGCTGACGTTGCCCACCACCTCGGTCCGGCCGTTTGCAAGGAACAGGCTGACCATGGACTCAATGTCGTAGGAATTGAACGCATCCGCCAGCCGGCGCAGCAAGTCGGCGTGCCCGGCAGGAGCGCCTGCCGCGGAACTGCCCGCTGGAGTGCCCGCGGAACTGCGGGCCGAACCGTCGGCCGGACTATCGGCACGGGAGGACGGCTCCTGCGCGGCAGCCAGCGTACTCCGGCCGCGGTGGAGGGCCGATTTCACCGCACCGGCACTGGTCTCAAGCACGTCAGCGGTTTCGGCCAGGGAATAGCCGAAGACGTCCTTGAGGACCACGCAGACGCGCTCCCTCGGGGGCAGAAGAAGCACCAGGCGCCGCAGGGCGGCTTCCACGGCCACGGCTGTAAGGGGATCGGCGGCGCCGTGGTCGGGCCGGTCCATCTCCGGTGTGCTGAAATCCGCCGTCGTGCTCCGGTTGCTGCGCCGGACGGTGTCCAGCCAGGTGCTGGTGGCAATGCGGATCAGCCAGGCCTGAGGGTTCCGGATGGGTTCGTGCCGCTGGGATGCCTCGGCCAGTGCCTTGGCCAGGGTGTCCTGGAGCAGATCCTCCGCGTCCCACACGTTTCCGGCCAGGCTTCGGCAGTAACGGTAAACGGAAGGACGAACCGGCTCCAATGCGAGCAGGAAATCGCGCCGGACCTGCCGCAGCCGATGCGGAATCCCGCCCAGTCCCGCACTGTTGCTTTCCATGCCCGCCAATGACACAGCAGGGGTTGTCTCCACTGACATTTCTCCGCTCCTTTTCCCGGGCCGCCCCCGGCGGTCCTGAACCAACAATGGCATTGCGCCAGAGTCTTTAACCGGTAGACGCACGGAGCCGGCAAAAAGATACGCTGCCGGTCGGAATTTCCCGCTGCGGCTCACCCCGTCATCCTGCTTCCGGAGCGCACGCTCTGTTGTAAAGTGGAGAAATGAGCGCAGTACTCCTCCTTAGCTAGCCGCGCACCGTCCGTGCGCGGCCGCCCCTTGCTTGTCGAGGGGCTTTTGTGTGTCTGGGGAGGACCCGGTTTTCCGGGACGGGGAACACGGGCCCGGAATGCGCGGATCAACATTTTTCTTTCAGGACAGAGGCGAAGCATAGTGAGCACGCAGTCACAGACTGATCAGCAGGAAGAGGCCGTCTACAGTTTCGCGGCCATCGAGCAGAAATGGCCTCAGGTCTGGGAGGACCTTGGCGTATTCACCCCTGCCGACGACGGCTCGCGCGAGCGCCGCTACGTCCTGGACATGTTCCCTTACCCGTCGGGTGACCTGCACATGGGCCATGCCGAAGCGTTCGCCATGGGCGACGTCGTCGCCCGTTACTGGCGCCAGCTCGGTTACGACGTGCTCCACCCGATCGGCTGGGATTCCTTCGGCCTGCCGGCTGAGAATGCCGCGATCAAGAACAACGCGCACCCCAGCGACTGGACCTATCGCAACATTGAAACCCAGGCTGAATCCTTCAAGCGCTACGCCATCAGTGTTGACTGGTCCCGCCGCATCCACACCTCGGACCCGGAGTACTACCGCTGGACCCAGTGGCTGTTCACGCGCTTCTACGAGCGTGGTCTGGCCTACCGGAAGAACTCCCCGGTCAACTGGTGCCCCAAGGACCAGACCGTGCTGGCCAACGAACAGGTAGTCAACGGCGCCTGTGAACGCTGCGGCACCCAGGTCACCAAGAAGTCCCTGAACCAGTGGTACTTCAAGATCACCGATTACGCGGACCGCCTGCTCGATGACATGGAGCAGCTCAAGGGCCACTGGCCCGAGCGCGTGCTGGCTATGCAGAAGAACTGGATCGGCCGCTCCGAAGGTGCCCACGTCCGCTTCGTCATCGAAGCCGCCGGCGGCAAGGGCGAAGAGCAGGTCACCGTCTTCACCACCCGCCCGGACACCCTGGCCGGTGCCACGTTCTTTGTCGTGGCGGCAGACGCACCGCTGGCGATGGACCTGGTCACCGATGAGAACCGCGATGCGCTGACGGCGTACCGGGAACAGGTCAAGGCCCTCTCGGACATCGAGCGCCAGTCCACCGAACGCACCAAGACCGGCGTTTTTACCGGCCGCTACGCAGTGAACCCGCTTAACGGCGAAAAGCTGCCCGTCTGGGCCGCCGACTATGTGCTGGCCGACTACGGCACGGGCGCCATCATGGCGGTCCCGGCGCACGACCAGCGTGACCTGGACTTCGCCAGGACCTTCGACCTGCCCGTGAAGGCGGTCCTGGACACCGGCGAAGAGGATCCCGCCGTCAGCGGCGTGGCCACCACCGGCGAAGGCACCCTGATCAACTCCGGCACCCTCGACGGACTGCCGAAGTCCGAAGCGATCCCGGCCGCCATCACCATGCTCGAAGAGCAGGGCACGGGGGAGAAGTTCGTGAACTTCCGCCTGCGGGACTGGCTGCTCTCCCGCCAGCGCTTCTGGGGCACGCCCATCCCGATCATCCACTGCGAAAAGTGCGGCGAGGTTCCGGTTCCGGATGACCAGCTGCCCGTCACCCTGCCCACCGGGCTGAAGGGCGAGGCCCTGGCGCCGAAGGGCACCTCACCCCTGGCCTCGGCCGAGGAATGGGTCAACGTCTCCTGCCCGAAGTGTGCCGGCCCCGCCAAGCGCGACACCGACACCATGGACACCTTCGTGGACTCGTCCTGGTACTTCATGCGCTTTGTCTCCCCGCACTTCACCGAGGGCCCGTTCGATCCCGAGGCTGCGAAGAACTGGATGCCCGTTGGCCAGTACGTGGGCGGCGTCGAGCACGCCATCCTGCACCTGCTCTACGCGCGGTTCTTCACCAAGGTGGTCCATGACATGGGCCTGCTGCCGGCAAGTGAGCCCTTCAGCTCGCTGCTGAACCAGGGCCAGGTGCTCAACGGGGGCAAGGCCATGTCCAAGTCCCTGGGCAATGGCGTGGACCTGGGCCAGCAGCTGGATAAGTACGGCGTCGACGCCGTGCGCCTGACCATGATCTTCGCGTCCCCGCCGGAGGACGACGTCGACTGGGCGGACGTCTCGCCGTCGGGCTCTGCGAAGTTCCTGGCCCGCGCCTGGCGCCTCGGCCAGGACGTCAGCAGCGAACCCGGCATCGCCTTCACGGGCGGGGACAAAAAACTCCGTGCCATGACCCACCGGACCGTCGCGGACGCCACCGAACTGCTGGAGAACAACAAGTTCAACGTGGTGGTGGCCAAGCTGATGGAGCTGGTCAACGCCACCCGCAAGGCCATCGATTCCGGCGTGGGCGGTGCCGACCCGGCAGTACGCGAAGCGGCCGAGGCGGTTGCGGTGATCCTGAGCCTCTTCGCCCCGTACACGGCCGAGGATCTGTGGAACCTGCTGGGCCGCGACGCCTCCGTGGTGAACGCCGGATGGCCGACTGTGGATGAAACCCTGCTGGTGCAGGACACGGTCACCGCCGTGGTCCAGGTCCAGGGGAAGGTCCGTGACCGGCTCGAGGTGGCCGCGGACATTTCCGAGGATGACCTGCGTGAGGCCGCGCTGGCCTCCGAGGCCGTGCAGCGCACCCTGGACGGCCGCGGCATCCGCACCGTGATTGTCCGGGCGCCCAAGCTCGTGAACATCGTTCCGGCCTAGGCACCGGAACCATGGACTGGCTGGAACGGCTCGCACTGCGGGCCAGGGGGCGGCAGCGGGCAACTGCCGCCGCCCCCGGGCCGGTCGTGGGCATAGTCACCGACTCGGCAGCCGCCCTGCCCGCGGGGTGGGCCGAAGCGGCGAAGGTGTCGGAGTTCGTGCGGGTTGTTCCGATGCCGGTGATGATCGGCGACCAGATCTACGGGGAAGGCTCCGAAGACCTGATCCCGGCACTGGCCATGGCCCTGGCCCAGGGGCACCCGGTACGCACCTCCCGTCCGGCGCCGGGCCGGTTTGAGGCTGCGTATGCCGAGCTGGCAGCCGCCGGCTGCACCTCGGTGGTTTCCGTGCACCTGTCCGGGCAGCTCTCCGGCACCGTGGACTCCGCCAGGCTGGCCGCCCGCTCCGCATCCGTTCCGGTGGAAGTGATCGACAGCACGACGGCGGCCATGGGACTGGGTTTTGCCGTGGCCGCGGCTGCCGAGAGTGCCCGGAGCAGCAACTCGGCAGAGACCGTCTCCGCGTGCGCACGCGCCGTGGCCGCGGACTCAAACATACTTTTCTACGTGCCCAGCCTGGACCAGCTGCGCCGCGGAGGGCGCATCGGGGCTGCCGCCGGCTGGCTGGGTACCCTGCTGGCCGTCAAACCGATCCTGGTGATCCGTGACGGGCGGGTGGTCCCGCTGGAACGTGTCCGCACCGCCCCGAAAGCGCTGGCCCGGCTGGCCGAACTGGTGCAGGAGGATATTGCCGGCCGGACCGGAAAGGTCCGTGCCGCGGTGCACCACTTCGGCAATGCGGCCGAGGCGGAGCGGCTTGCCGGCATCATCGGTGCCGCGGCCCCGGAGGTGGAAATCCTTATCTGTCCGCTCCCGGCAGTTCTGGCGGCCCATGCCGGGCTGGGCGTTTTGGCGGTGGCGGTGGCCGGCGACGGGGCTGCCGGGTCCGGGACCCGCACACAGGAGGGGCCCGCAAACCCCGGTGAGCTGGGATCCGGCGGGGTTGCCCCTGCAGACAAGGCCTAGGGAAGCACGCCCGGGATTCCCGGGTGTTGTCCTCGGCGGCGTCTTCCTTCAGCATGTTCTTGTCCTCCACACTATGTTCTTGTCCTCCACACCGCGGCTGCCGGCAGCGTTCCGGCGGTCCCGCTCCACTCGCTGCCAATCGGTGCGCAGGGAGGGGCAGGCCTGCAGCTAGGTTCGGCGGATGGCACAGCATCGTTGGGACACTGCGGGCACCGCGGACACCGGGCAGGATGAGTCCCCGGATCCTCCCGGGTTTCGGCGCCGGTGGGCGCTTTCGCTGCCGGCGGCAGTGCTGGCAGTGTGTCTGCTGCTGGGATGCGCAGCGGCAGCTGTGCTGCTCCGCGACACAGGCCCTGCGCCCATCGCCAGCGTTGAGCTGTCCGCGCCCGCCTCCACTGCCCCGGCAGATGCCGAAGGAGCTGCCGGTACCGGCACAGCGGGGAGCACCCGGCCGGCTTCCCCGGTTCCTTCACCTGAGGCGGCGGAAGCGGATCCGGGTCCCGCCACGGTGGTAGTCCACATCGCCGGTGCCGTGCAGCGTCCAGGTATTGTGCGTCTGCCGCCCGGCAGCCGGATAGTCGATGCCGTTGATGCCGCCGGCGGAACGGCCGCCGACGCGGACCTCACCGCCGTGAACCTTGCCGCCCCGGCGCAGGACGGGGCGATGGTATTGGTTCCCCGGATCGGTGAAGAGGCACCTCCACCCGCCGGGGCCAACGGGGACACCGGCGGGGGAACTGGAGGCGGCGCGGCCGCCGGCGGTTCACCGACAGGGCCCGATGCCGGTTCGGCTGCCAAGGTCAACCTGAACACCGCCGACGCTGCCGAGCTGGAGACGCTTCCGCGGGTGGGGCCGGTCCTCGCGGAGCGGATCATTGCGTGGCGTACCGAGCACGGAAGCTTCAGCCGGCCCGAGGACCTGGACGCAGTGCCGGGCATCGGTGAAGCCATGATGGCCGCGCTCCTGCCGCTCGTGACGGTATAGCTGCTCCGGTATGAGTCAGCAGGGGGACTGGGCCCGGTATGTGTCTTCGGCCCGGGGCTCCATGCCCGGTGCAGCCGAACCCGGTGCAAGCGAACCTGGTGCAGCCGAACCGTGTTCAGCCGAGCCGGGAGCGGAGAAGCCGTTACCGGTGCCTGCTGCACGACGGCAGATCCGGCGGGAGGCAACCCGGCGGTCCAGGTTAGGGGCAGCGGAGCCGGTACCGCTGCGTGAAATGCGGCTGCTCCCGACGGCCGCGGCGGCGTGGGCTGCCGCTTTCCTCGCGGTCCGGCTGCCACCCTCGTCCGGATGGCTGACAGCAGGCATCGTGGCTGCGGTGAGTGTCGGTTTCCTGCTGCTAACGGGGGTCCTGGCGCGCCGCCGCCCTGCCGCACTGTCCGATCGCGCCGAGCGGTCCAGCCGCGCCGAGCTGTCCAATCGCGCCGCACTGTCCGATTCCCCTGCCCGGTTCAATCCCGCTGCCCTGTTCAGGGGGACGGCAGTGCCCCTGGCGGCCGTGGCACTGGTCTGTGCCGGGGCGGCCGGTGCGTTGGCGGAGCGCAGCAACGGTCCGATGGCCGGGGTGATTGCCGCGGAGAGATCAGTAAGCGGAGAGTTCCGTGCCGTCTCCGATGCCCGGGCGGCCACACCGGACCGCTTCACCGGCAGGCCCCGCTATCTGGTGGACGCCGTCGCCGACAGCGCTACGGCGGACGGGAAGCGCTTTGGCAGTGCCGCACCCATTCTGGTGGTCGGTGGAGATGACTATGCAGGCATCCGGTGGGGTGACGGGTTTAGCAGTGCCGGGGCATTGAGCAAACTTCCGCCCGGCGACCGGAACCTGGCGCTCCTTCGTGCAGCAGCGGCCCCGGACATCCGCCCCGCCGGAGGCTGGTACGGTGCTACCGCGCAGCTGCGGGCCGACTTTGTGCAGGCCTCTGCGGACCGCGGCGTATCCGTGGACGGGCTTTTAGCCGGAATGGTGCTCGGCGACCGCAGCACGTTGGACCCGGACCTTGGCCAGGCGATGAAAACCACCGGATTGACCCACCTGACGGCAGTCTCCGGCGCCAACTGCTCGTATCTCCTGGCCTTCATCTTCCTCACCGCCCGCGCGGCCCGCGTGCCCCGAGCAGCGGCAGTGCTCCTGGCACTGGCCGGACTGGCGGCGTTTGTCCTGCTCGTCCGGCCCGATCCCAGCGTGTTGCGGGCAGCGGTCATGGGCGGCCTGGGCACGCTGGCAGTTCTCTCCGGACGCGGCCGCCTGCCCGTGGCACTGTTGCTCCTGTCCATCACCGTCCTGCTGGCCATCGATCCGTGGTTGTGTACCAGCTACGCGTTCATCCTCTCGGTCTGCGCCACGCTGGGCCTGGTGGTTCTCGGGCCGCACCTGGTGCTGGTGTTGTCCCGCAGACTTCCGCTCTGGTTCGCGGCATCGCTGGCCGTACCGATCGCCGCGCAGCTGTTCTGCGCCCCGGTACTGGTTCTTCTGCAGCCGCAGCTGCCGGTATATTCGGTGCCCGCCAATTTAGTGGCCGCCCCTGTTGTCCCGGTGGTGACCATTGTCGGCATGCTGGCCGTCGCCGTAGTGGGCCTGGCCCCGCCGCTGGCCGCGGCGCCGCTGGTCGCTTCGGCCGCAGGGGCCTGGTGGGTGGCCGGCACCGCCCGCACCTTCGAATCCGCGCCCGGCGCGCTGCAGCCCTGGCCCGCCGGCGGACCGGGGTTCGTGCTGATGGCAGCGGCGGCGGCCGGAGGGACCGCTCTGGTCCTGTACCTGTCCCGCGGCAGAAGCAGGCATCGGGACCGTCCGCCCCGGCGCCGGGGCCATGGTTGGAAGGCGGGACGGTGGAGCGTCGTTCCCTGGCAGGCCAGGCCCGGCAAGGTTGGCCGCTGGACGGTAGCCGGCGCCGTCGTCGTACTGATCCTGCCGGCGGGAACGGTGCTGGCACTCAGAAGCGTGGGGGAGGGGCTGCCGGGTCAGGCAGATGAGTGGGTTCTTGCTGCCTGCGACGTAGGGCAGGGAGACGGGCTGGCCGTCCGTACCGGGCCGGGCAGCGCCGTCGTGGTGGATACCGGCGGGGAACCGGCTGCCATGGAGACCTGTTTGGACAGGCTGGGTGTGCAGAACGTCGACCTGCTGGTGCTCACGCATGCACACCTGGACCACTACGGCGGAGCCGCCGGTGTTATCTCCGGGCGGACCGTACGGGAGGTGGGCTATTCCACGGCGGGAGCCGGGCTGCCCCGGGACCTCGAAGACGCCCTCGCCGGATCAACGGCGCCACGTACGCAGCTGACGGCGGGAATGACGGGCAGTGCAGGGGATGTGAGCTGGGAAGTTCTCTGGCCGCCGGAAACGGCCGGGAGCACGTCGGGGTCCGCTGCGGGGGAGGACGATGAGAACAATGCCAGCGCCGTCCTGCTGCTGAGTGTCGGCACGGCGGACCGGACGCCCTTGACAATCCTGCTCACCGGTGATGCGGAGACAGACGCCGCGACAGCGGTGCTGGCATCCCATCCTGGACTGCGGTCCGGGGTGGATGTCCTCAAGGTGCCCCATCACGGTGCCCGCAACGGCGGCGACGCCTGGCTGCGTGCAACCCGTCCCTCTCTGGCGGTCATATCGGTCGGTGCGGACAATGACTATGGACATCCCGCTCCGCAGATTATTGAAGGGCTGGAACGCTCCGGTACGGCGGTGGCGCGCACCGATGTCCTTGGCACCATAGTGGTGGCCCGGGAGGAGGACGCCCTGCGGATCAGCGGGTTGCGGTGAATAATTGACCTGGCCGAGGAACCGGCAAAGATCCGGGACGGGTCAACCGGCAAAAACGGAGGAGTCCCGGAGTCTGCCCTTCGGAGGGAACCGGCCGGAAGCAAACACGGGCAGGTGCAAAATTGGCGGGGCCGGGCCGGCATGGCAATCTTGGAGTAGGCCGGTCCGCGCTGCGGATACGCGCCGCCCCGCTCAACCCGCTTCGGCCCGCCGCCTCGGCCCGCCCGCACCATCCCAGGAGATCCAGCTGTGAATCCGGCCGTTCCATCCAAGCGCAGCTCCGGCGGCAAAACCTCCGGCAGCAAGACATCCGCGACGGCCTCCTGGCGCGATGTGGAACCCGCTCCCGTTGTGCTGCTGGCCGGCCCGGAGGACTATCTGGCCTCCCGGGCACGGGACCGGATCCGCACCCTGCTGCGGGAAAAACAGCCTGACACCGAACTGGTGCAATTTGACGCCGCGACCTATGCGTCCGGGGAACTCACCCTCCAGTCCAGTCCCTCACTGTTCGGCGAAGCCAAACTCATCGAGGCGGTCAACCTGGCCTCCATGAACGAGGATTTCCTCACCGAAACCCTCGCCTACCTGAAGGATCCGTCACCGGATGCAGTCCTGGTGCTGCATCACAGCGGCGGCAACCGCGGCAAGAAGCTGCTGGACGCCGTCAAGGCAGCCGGTGCCCCCGTGGTGGAATGCCAGCCGTTCAAGAAGGACGCCGAAAAACTCGACTTCGTGACCTCCGAATTCCGTACCGCCCGGCGCCGCATCGACCCTGCTGCCGCCCGGGCACTGGTCAACGCCGTCGGCTCCAAACTATCCGAACTCGCGGCCGCCTGCCAGCAGCTGATCAGCGACTCCACCGGCGAGGTCAGCGAGGAACTCGTGGAACGCTACTACGGCGGCCGCGTGGAGGCGACGGCGTTCAAGGTCGCCGATGCCGCCCTTGCCGGCCGGGCAGCGCAGGCACTGTCCATGCTGCGGCATGCCCTGGATACTGGAGTGGACCCGGTCCCGCTGGTCGGTGCCCTGGCCATGAAGGTACGGGCCGTAGCGCGGGTAGCCAATTTGCGCGGCTCCTCAGCCTCCATGGCCAAAGAGCTCGGCATGGCGCCCTGGCAGGTGGACCAGGCCCGGCGGGATGCCCAGCGGTGGACCTCGGAATCCCTCATCGAAGCCGTACAGGCCCTCGCCGAAGCCGACGCCCAGGTCAAGGGCGCCGGCCGCGATCCGGTGTACGCCGTGGAACGTGCCGTGACCGTCATTGCCCTGGCGGCCTCCGGGCGATAGCCGCGCCGCAGCGTCCTCTGGATGAAAGCAGACCCTGTGGCTAAAAGCTGACGGTCCCGGAGCAGAGACGGTGTTAAACCAAAAACGGCCGGCCCCCGAAGGGACCGGCCGTAGATGTAAGTCTGTACTGGCTGCTTAGAGCGCGCTGACCTTCTTGGAGATGGCCGACTTGCGGTTGGCAGCGTTGTTCTTGTGGATAACGCCCTTGCTGACGGCCTTGTCCAGCTTGCGGCTGGCGGTCTTCAGCGCTTCGGCTGCTGCGTCCTTGTCGCTGGCCTTGACTGCGGCATCAACCTTGCTGATGACGGTCTTCAGCTCGGACTTCACCGAGTTGTTACGCTGACGCGCCTTCTCGTTGGTGAGGATGCGCTTCTTCTGGGACTTAATATTGGCCACTTATAAACTCTCTTTGTATTGCGGACTTGGTCGGTGAGGGAATTTCAGCCCAGGCATTGACTGAGTGGCGTGGGGATACCGTTTGTGGCGCCTGTGCTGAAGTGCCCGTCGACCTGCGCGGACACACAGCAATAAATGTTAGCAGAGATTGGGCACGTGTACGCCAACGCAGCCCTCAGCGTGCCGGGCGCTGCTGAGCCAGCGCGGCGGCCACCCGCCGAAACACGGACTCGTCCATGACGGCGCCTTCCCGGCGGACGTCCTCCGGTGCCAGTTGCAGCACGCGGTCCAGCTTGACCTCGCTCGGGCGGCCCTTGCTGTCCCAAGGCCCGGTGCCGACATCAAGGTACCGCGGATCGGCGCTCCGGGAATTGTTCCGGTCCCGGCTGGTCATCATCAGCCCCAGCAGCAATCCCCGGTTCCGGCCGATCAGCAGGACCGGGCGGTCCTTGCCCTGCGACGGGTCATCCTCGAAGGGAACCCAGGCCCACACAACCTCGCCCGGGTCAGGGTCGCCGTCGGGCTGCGGGGCGTAGACCGGGCTCAGCGGCCCCTGGTAGTTGCGGGCAGCGCTGTTCTTCCCGGCACGTCCGGCGCCGGGTCTCAGGCCGGGGGAGGGGGACGGTGTCCGCGGCGACGGTGTCCGGGCGCCGGTGCCGGCACGGGGGCCCGAACGCGTGCCCTGCGGCTGGGCGCCCGTGGCGGAAACCTGGCGGAGCAGGCGTGCCGCCGAACGGGCCAGGGAGACAAAAGAGCGGGCGTTGAATGGCATGGCACTACGTTATTCCCCCCGGCGCAGCAAATGGCCCGGCACCAGAGTTCCTGCCCGGACGGGCAAACGTGGGAGACTGTTAATTCGAAAGAACACCCATCAGCCCTCCGGGACTCCAGCACCGAATACCCGCGCACCCGCGTGATGCGTCGGAAAGTCCCGGGAACAGTAAAGGAACCGCCACAGTGTCACCTATGGCCCGCTTCTCGCCGGTGCCTGCCGCGACGGATCCGGCGATCATCAGAAACTTCTGCATCATCGCCCACATCGACCACGGCAAGTCCACCCTGGCCGACCGTATGCTCCAGTCGACCGGCGTGGTTGAGCATCGGAACATGAAGGCCCAGTACCTGGACCGGATGGATATCGAGCGCGAGCGCGGCATCACCATCAAGTCCCAGGCCGTGCGCATGCCGTGGGAACTGGATGGACAGTCCTATGCACTGAACATGATCGACACCCCGGGCCACGTGGACTTCACCTACGAGGTCTCCCGGTCCCTGGCCGCCTGCGAGGGAGCTATCCTCCTCGTGGACGCAGCGCAGGGCATCGAGGCACAGACGCTCGCGAACCTGTACCTGGCCATGGAAAACGATCTGACGATCATTCCGGTCCTGAACAAGATCGACCTCCCGGCAGCGCAGCCGGAGAAGTACGCCGAGGAACTCGCGAACCTGATCGGCGGCGATCCGGCGGATGTCCTGAAGGTCTCGGGCAAAACCGGTGTGGGCGTGGAGGACCTGCTGGACAAGATTGTCCGCGACATTCCTGCCCCGGTCGGAGATCCGGATGCCCCTGCCCGGGCCATGATCTTCGACTCCGTGTATGACACGTACCGCGGCGTGGTCACCTACGTTCGCGTGATCGACGGTTCACTGTCCCCGCGCGAGCGCATCCAGATGATGTCCACGCGCGCCAGCCATGAACTCCTGGAGCTCGGCGTCAGCTCACCCGAACCCACCCCGTCCAAGGGACTGGGTGTTGGTGAGGTGGGGTATCTCATCACCGGTGTGAAGGATGTCCGCCTGTCCAAGGTGGGCGACACCGTCACCAACCTTGCCAAGCCGGCCACCGAATCGCTGCCCGGTTACGCCGATCCCAAGCCCATGGTCTTCTCCGGGCTGTACCCGATCGACGGCGCCGACTACCCGGTGCTGCGCGACGCCCTCGAAAAGCTGATGCTCAACGATGCCGCCCTGGTGTACGAACCCGAGACCTCTGCGGCGCTGGGCTTCGGTTTCCGTGTTGGTTTCCTGGGCCTCCTTCACCTGGAAATCACCCGTGAACGCCTTGAGCGTGAATACAACCTGGACCTGATCTCCACCGCACCCAACGTGGAATACGAGGTGACGCTTGAGGACAAAAAGGTCGTCAAGGTGACCAACCCCAGCGAATACCCCGAAGGCAAGATCAAAGAGGTCCGCGAGCCGATGGTCTCGGCCACGATCCTGGCGCCGAGCGAATTTGTCGGCGCCATTATGGAGCTGTGCCAGGCCCGCCGCGGTGTCCTGGGCGGCATGGACTATCTCTCCGAGGACCGGGTGGAAATCCGGTACCGTCTGCCGCTGGCGGAGATCGTCTTCGACTTCTTCGACATCCTCAAGTCCAAGACCCGCGGTTACGCCTCGCTGGACTGGAAGGCCGACGGCGAGCAGGTGGCGGACCTGGTCAAGGTGGACATCCTGCTCCAGGGCGAGCAGGTGGACGCCTTCAGCTCCATCACCCACAAGGACAAGGCCTACAGCTACGGCGTGATGATGACGGGCAAGCTGCGCGAACTCATTCCGCGCCAGCAGTTCGAGGTGCCCATCCAGGCCGCCATCGGTTCCCGCATCATTGCCCGCGAATCCATCCGCGCCATCCGCAAGGACGTGCTGGCCAAGTGCTACGGCGGCGACATCAGCCGTAAGCGCAAGCTGCTGGAAAAGCAGAAGGAAGGCAAGAAGCGCATGAAGATGGTGGGCCGCGTGGAGGTCCCGCAGGAAGCCTTCGTGGCAGCACTTTCCTCCGACGAATCCAAGGACAAATCCAAGAAGTGACACCCAGCGCACTGCCCCTCGGGGACCCGGCACCCGCCGACGGTCTTCTCCCCGCCCAGGCCGCGGACGGAGCAGCGGACCGGAATTTCGGGCTCTACGTCCACATTCCGTTCTGCTCCGTCCGCTGCGGCTACTGCGACTTCAACACCTACACCGCCACGGAACTCGGCGGGGGAGCCTCGCAGGCCGCCTATGCCGGCACGGCTGAACGGGAAGTGGTTTTCGCGGCCGACGCCATGCGGCGCTCCGGCCTGCCGGAGCGCCGCATGGGCACGGTCTTCTTCGGCGGCGGCACGCCCACGCTGCTGCCGGCTGAAGACCTCGCAGCTATCCTGCGCACCGCCGTCGACCAGTGGGGACTGGAGCCCGGCGCGGAGGTCACCACCGAGGCCAACCCGGATTCGGTCACCCCGGAGTCCCTTCAGCTGCTCGCGGACGCCGGGTTTACCCGTGTGTCCTTTGGTATGCAGTCCGCGGTGCCGCACGTTTTGGCGGTCCTGGACCGCACGCATACGCCCTCGCGGGTGCCGCAGGCGGTGAAGTGGGCGCGCGAAGCCGGCCTGCACGTCAGCGTGGACCTGATCTACGGGACGCCGGGGGAGTCCATGGCGGACTGGAAAACCTCCCTCGAGGAAGCGCTGAGCTACGAGCCTGACCATATCTCCGCTTATGCGCTGATCATCGAAGAAGGCACCAAGCTCGCTGCCCGGATGCGGCGCGGGGAGGTTCCGCCCATTGACGACGACGACCACGCGGACAAGTACGTCCTCGCCGACGAGATGATGAGCGCCGCCGGCCTGTCCTGGTACGAGGTCAGTAACTGGGCACGCACACCTGCTGACCAGTGCAGGCACAACCTGGCCTACTGGCGCAGCGATGACTGGTGGGGGATCGGCCCCGGGGCGCACTCCCATGCAGGCGGTGTGCGCTGGTGGAACGCCAAGCACCCCACGGCCTACGCCCAGCGGATTGGTGCGGGCGAGTCGCCGGCGGTCGGGCGGGAGACGCTCGACGCCGACACCCGGTATGTGGAAGACATTATGCTGCGCACGCGGCTGGCCGAGGGGCTGGACCTGTCCAGGCTCCGGGAACCGGGGCGGCTGGCGGTGGCAGGACTGATGGCTGACAGCCTGGTTGATCCGCGTGCCGCGCTGACGGGACGGGTGATCCTGACCGGCCGGGGGAGGCTTCTGGCCGACGCCGTGGTCCGGCGGCTGCTGCCGGACTAAGCAGCGCAGCTTCCGGGGAAGATGCCTACTTGATGCGGCGCAGGTTGAACGGGTAGCGGTAGGGCCTTCCGCGGTTGCACTCAATGCCCGCGATCACGGAGGACACGGCAACGTAGACCCAGATCAGGGCGTTGAGCACGGCAAAGAATCCGCCGACAACAGGGATGAAGGACAGCATCCAGACAATCAGGGCAGCAATGCTGGGCGGAAGCGTGAAGTTAAGCGCTTCCTTTGATTCCTGGGCGGTGAACGGTCCGCGGTCGCGGAAAACAAGGTAAATGATCAGCGACGGAACAAAAGCAAGGATGCCGCCAAAGTGCGCCATGGTTGCCCACTGCCGGTCTTCGGAGGCGGTCAGGGGCAGGGCGTTGGCCGGTGCCCCCTGATAGACAGGGCGTTGTCCGCTGCCGTGTTCATCCGGTCGTGGCTGGTGATTCTGGCGTGTGTTGGACACGGCGTAATTTCCTTCTGACTCGTGCTGACACAGGGTCGGTCCGCTACTACGTATTGAACAAGAGTACTGGCTGGGCCGCTTTATAACGGAACGGCGACGGCGGATGAGTCGTGTGTCTCATTCCGGCACGGTCAGGAAATCGATGACTTCCTCGACCCTGCCCAGCAGCGACGGTTCCAGATCGGCGTAGGTGTTTACCTGCCCAAGGAGCTTCTTCCAGCCCATGGCCACATCCGTGTGGTCAGCGTGGGGCCAGCCCAGTCCCTGCAGGATCCCGGTCTTCCAATCCAGGTGCCGGGGGACCACCGGCCAGGCGCTGCGACCGATCACCGAGGGTTTAATGGCCTGCCAGACATCCACGTAGGGGTGGCCCACAATCAGTACGTTCCCGTGCGCGCCGGGGCAGGTCATGGCTTCGGCGGCGATGCGGGACTCCTTGGAGCCGGGTACCAGATGGTCCACCAGGATGCCGAGGCGGCGCCCCGGGCCGGGAGCGAAGTCCTTCACCGCGGAATAGAGGTCATCCACGCCGTGCAGGGGCTCCACGACAATTCCCTCCACCCGGAGATCATCACCCCAGACCTTCTCCACCAGCTCGGCGTCGTGCTTGCCTTCCACCCAGATACGGCTCGCCCGTGCGGTGCGCGCGCGCTGGTTGGCCACCTTCACCGAACCTGACGCCGTGCGTGCCGGACCGGCTTTGGTGCCGGCCGCCTGCGGGGCCGTGACCTCCACGGGCTCGCCCTCCAGCAGGAAACCAAAACCGAGCTCAAAGGATTTTCGCTTGCCGCGGCGGTCCTCCAGCACCATAAGGTGCAGCCCGCCGGACTTTTCCACCCGGATCACCGCTCCCACCCAGCCGGTGGCGACGTCCTCCAGGACCAGGCCGGATTCGGCACCGACTTTGCGCAGGGTGGTCCGGGCCGGCGCAGTAATGTCCTGCGGGCCCCAGGAGAAGTTGGACACGTTGCTTGCCTCGCTACTGTTGCTGAATCAGGGAGCTGACCGCAGCGGGGCCGCGGATCCCTCAATGCTAACAACGCTGCCGTTCCGTACTAGACTTAGCACTTGAACACTGTGAGTGCTAAGCGGCGCCCCGGCGGCGCAGGTGCTCCGCACGCCGCATCACAAGGACGCGCCCTTCTGATGCGCCCGCCAATTAACAGGGAGGGAAAACCATGAGTGAGCCACGCCGACTCGAGGTCCTCCGTGCCATTGTTGAGGATTACGTCCATTCGCGTGAACCGGTGGGATCCAAGGCCCTGGTGGAACGCCACCACCTGGGAGTGTCTTCGGCGACGATTCGCAATGATATGGCGGCCCTGGAGGAAGAAGGGCTGATTACCGCCCCGCATACCTCGGCAGGACGCATCCCCACCGACAAGGGCTACCGTCTGTTCGTGGACCGGATCTCCGACGTCAAGCCCCTCTCGGCACCCGAACGCCGCGCCATTTCCTCCCTGCTGGAGGGTGCAGACGACCTCGACGACGTGATGGACCGGACCGTGCGGCTGCTGTCCCAGCTGACCAACCAGGTGGCGGTTGTGCAGTACCCGCACCTCGGCAATGCCAAGATCCGGCACATCGAGTTTGTGCTCCTGGCCCCGGCCCAGGTGCTCGTGGTGCTCATCTCCACCACGGGCCGGGTGGAGCAGCGGGTTATCACGGTCCCCGAACCCGTGACCGAACCCGACCTTTCGGACCTCCGCCAGCACTTCCTGTCCTCTCTGGCCGGGACGCCGCTCAGCAGCATCACCGGCCACGTCGCCGAAGCCCTGGCGACCGTTCCGGCGGCGCGCCGCCGGGTTGCCGACGCCCTCGGGCACAGCCTGGAGCTGCTCGCCGGAATTAACCGGGAGGACCGCATGGTGATGGCCGGAACGGCCAACCTTGCCCGCTCCACGGTAGACTTCCCGCTGACCATCGGCCCCGTGCTGGAAGCCCTGGAGGAACAGGTGGTAATGCTCCGGCTGCTCTCCGAAATGGAACAGGACGCCCGGGGTGTTGCCGTCCGGATCGGACGGGAAAACCCGTACGGAGGCCTCTCCGAAGCCTCCGTGGTAGCCACCGGCTACGGGCCGGATGCCTCCGCCAAGGTCGGCATCCTGGGCCCCACCCGGATGGACTATCCCAACACCATGGCAGCGGTCCGTGCCGTGGCCCGATACTTGTCCCGAATACTGAATAACTAGGCTTATTGAACTCCACGCGGCCAGCCGTTGGCGGGCCGCCCGCCGGCCGGGAAACCTGCCGGACTCCAAACAACGCCTTCAGCCATGAAGGCAGGTAATGCAGGCAATGCAGGAAGCGATGTGCACGAGTGAGCGATCACTACCAGGTTCTGGGCGTCGGACGAGACGCCACCGGTGAAGAAATCAAGAAGGCGTACCGGAAGCTTGCCCGCAAGCTGCACCCGGACGTCAACAACGCTCCCGGTGCCGCCGACGAGTTTAAGGCCGTCACGCACGCCTACGAGGTCCTCTCCGATCCCGAGAAGCGGCGTATCTATGACACCACCGGGAACGAAAACGGAACCGACAACGGTTTCGGCGGTGGCGGCTTCGGCGGCCAGGGCTTTGGCTTCCAGGACATCTTCGACACCTTCTTCGGCGGCGGCGCACCCGGCGGCGGCCGGGGCCCGGCCTCGCGCAGCCGGCGCGGCCAGGACGCCCTGATTACTGTTCGGATTGACCTCAAGGATGCTGTCTTCGGCGTCAACAAAAAGATCGACGTCGACACCGCCGTGGTATGCCCCACGTGTGACGGGTCCTGCTGCCAGCCCGGCACCTCCCCGCGTACCTGCGACATCTGCCACGGTACCGGCCAGGTCCAGCGGGCGGTCCGCTCCATCCTGGGCCAGGTCATGACCTCGGCTCCCTGCGGCACCTGCAGCGGTTTCGGCACGGTCATTCCGGATCCCTGCCACGAGTGCTCCGGCGAGGGGCGCGTCCGCAACCGCCGCACGCTGAACATCAAGATCCCGGCCGGCGTCGCCACCGGAACCCGGATCCAGCTGAGCCAGCAGGGCGAAGCCGGCCTCGCCGGCGGACCCGCCGGTGACCTCTACGTGGAAATCCGGGTCAATAATGACCCCACCTTCCTGCGCGAGGGCGATGACCTCCATGCCACCCTGACGGTGCCGATGACCGCCGCAGCGCTGGGCACCACGGTCACACTGGACACTTTCGACGGCGAACGCGACGTCACGGTCAAGCCCGGCACCCAGTCCGGCGAGGTCACCGTGCTCAACGGTCTCGGCGTCACGCACCTGCGCGGCCACGGACGCGGCGACCTGCGCGTCCACCTGCACGTGGAAACCCCGCAGAAGCTGGATTCCGAGCAGGAGGAACTGCTCCGCCGGCTGGCCCAGCTGCGCGGTGAGGAATACAGCGAAGGCCGGCTGAACAGCTCGGGCACCGGCGTATTTGCCAAACTGCGGGACCGGCTGGGCAACCTCTGAGATGACCAACCCCATCTTTTTCGGGGACCCGGCGCAGGTGGCCGCGGCCAGTCCGGGGGACACATTCCGCCTGGAGGGGCCTGAGGCCCGGCACGCCGTTTCCGTCAAGCGCATCAGTGCGGGCGAAAACGTGGACATTGTCGACGGCGCGGGCCGGCGCCTCACCGGTACCGTGTCCGCGACCGGGCCCTCGCTGCTGGAACTGAGCGTGGAACACGCGGCGGAGGAACCACCGGCAGCAGTTCGTTTCATCCTGGTCCAGGCCCTGGCCAAGGGGGACCGGGATGAGCAGGCAGTGGAGGCAGCCACTGAACTGGGCGTGGATCACGTCATTCCGTGGCAGTCGGACCGCAGCATTGTCCGTTGGAAGACGGAAAAGGCGGTGAAGGGGCAGGCCAAGTGGCAGGCCCTGACCACGGCGGCCGCCAAGCAGTCGCGCCGCGCCTGGATTCCCGGCGTGGAACCCGTCCTGGACAGCCGGGGCCTGGCCCGCCGGCTCGCGGACACGGACCTGGTCCTTGTGCTGCATGAGGAAGCCGACGCGCCCCTGGCGGACGCGGTGCGGAACCTCCCGGGCCGCAGCGCAGACGCAACCGGCAGGACGGCGGCGCCGGCAGAGATAGCGATAGTGGTCGGTCCGGAGGGCGGGATCAGCGCGGCAGAACTGGAACTGCTGCGCGGCGCCGGGGCGCTGGCTGTACGGCTGGGACCGCATGTGCTGCGCTCCTCCACCGCCGGTCCCGCAGCCCTGGCAGTGCTGAACCAGCTGCTGGGCCGCTGGTAGCGGAACGAAGTCCCGCGCCCGGTGTCAGCTCTCCGGGTCTCCCGGCGCTGCAGTGACCGTGATGCGTTTGGAATCGCCTGCCGCCTCATGGCCCTTGTAGTACACCTTGAGGCTGTAGGTGCCGGGGGCCAGGGTGGTTGAGAAGGTGAATTCCCGGGTGGAACCCGGTCCTTCGTGGAAGTCGACCCGGCCGGAGGCCACGGCGTCCGAGGAGGGCCGGCCATCCACTACGGGTTCGGCCCGCCAGTACAGGCCCTCCGGCTGCGATGCGGCTGTGCCGGTGACGGTGAGCGAGGTGGGCCGGACCTGGGATTCCTGCGGATCAATGATCCAGATGGGGGCTACCAGGGACGGATCGCGCCGCAGCGGTTCTTCCAGGGATTCGTGGCCGAAGGCACGGTAGCCGGCTTTGCCGTCCACCAGCACCACCACGGTGCTTTCCTGGCCTACCGTTGTCAGTCCGGCGTTCACCGCCGCGGCGGTGGCGGTGTACACCAGTTGCTGCACCGCTCGGTGGGCCATGCCGGCGTCCAGGGATCCCTTGAAAGCCTTCGACGGGATGTCCACCGTGATGACGTTTTTGCTGGAAATGGAAGCGGTCACCTTGTCCGCGGGCTGCCACGGCGTGAAGTAGTCCTGATCCAGCGGCTTTCCTGCCGTCATGGCGCGGACCGCTTCGCCGATGGGGTCGCCGGTATTGTCGGACTGCAGGAATTCGCGGTAAAGGCTCACCGTGGTGTCGTTCAGTCCGAGCCAGTAGACGGGCATCAGCGTGCCGGAGCCCGCTTCCGCCGGCGGTGAAATGGTCATTGGTGCCAGGCTGCGGGACTCGGCGCTGAAGGCCGTGGGCATGGTGGTGGTGGGATACTCCGCCACCACTCCGCAGCCGCCCGTGGCCAGCATTGCCACGAGCAGTGCGGCACCGGCGCCCGCACGGACCAGCCTGCGGCTGCGGCGGGCGGCGTCAGGGGAGGATGCTCGGCCCGGCAACAGGGTGACCATCAATCCTCCTCAGGCGGTCGGGGCAAAATGTACGTCTTCAACCTTTACATACGGTTTAGGGCCATCCGGCGCCGTTTGCGGCTGGCGTCCGGACTGAAACACGATTGAGACATCACCGTTGCGATGCCGAGATATTCCGGCTCAACTCCCGCCCGGGGCGGGGCACATCAAGTAACATTTAGGTAGCCGGCAGACCCGCCGGCGCCGTTGCGCATCGGAAATAACCGGCGCCGTGCCGGCGTTGACATTTCGGGGTGCTGCGGGCGCGAGCCGGCGGCACCCGGCGACTGCACCATTCCAAACTCTGAACGCGACTTACCAAAAGGGGCGATGAAAGGCCTGCGAGGGCCGACTATATGACCGAATCTTCAATGGAAATCGGCACCATCCGGCGGGACACCCAGACCATAGTCTTTGATTCCACGGAACACATGGTCCAGTCGCTGGGGGCCAATGACGAGGCCCTGCGGATCATTGAGGCGGCCAACCCCGAGGTGAGCATGCTGGTGCGGGGCAATGAGCTTTCCGTGTCCGGCCCGTCCGCGGACGTGGAGCAGACGGTGCGGCTGGTCAACGAAGTGCGGATCCTGGCCCGCAACCAGACCCGGGTTACGCCGCAGGTCCTGGAGCAGCTGATCAGCATGCTGCGGGACCAGACCGCCGTCCGCCCGGCGGATGTCCTGACGCAGAACATCCTGTCCACGCGCGGCAAGACCATCCGGCCCAAGACCCTGAACCAGAAGAACTACGTGGATGCGATTGACCGCAACACGGTGGTCTTCGGCATCGGCCCCGCCGGCACGGGCAAGACCTACCTGGCCATGGCCAAGGCCGTCCAGGCGCTGCAGCAGAAGGAAGTCAACCGGATCATCCTGACCCGCCCCGCGGTGGAAGCGGGGGAGCGGCTCGGCTTCCTGCCCGGCACACTCAGCGACAAGATTGATCCTTACCTGCGTCCGCTGTACGACGCCCTGCACGACATGATGGACCCGGAATCCATTCCGCGGCTGATGGCGGCGGGCACCATCGAGGTGGCACCCCTGGCCTACATGCGCGGCCGGACCCTCAACGATGCCTTCATCATTCTCGACGAAGCGCAGAACACCACGCCGGAACAAATGAAGATGTTCCTTACCCGCCTCGGCTTCGGCTCCAAGATGGTGGTCACGGGTGACGTCACCCAGGTGGACCTGCCGGGCGGCACTGCCTCCGGGCTGCGCATCGTCCACGACATCCTCGGTGACATTGACGACGTCGCGTTCTCCGAGCTGCAGGCCGTCGACGTTGTGCGGCACCGGCTGGTCAGCGACATTGTTACTGCCTACAGCGAGTGGGATGAAACCCGCCGGCTGAGCCGGACCCCGGCCGAAGGCGGCGGCGGACGTGCCAACAACCGCGGACTATCCAATCAGCACGGGCGGGAGGCCCGTAAATGAGCATCGAAGTCAATAACGAATCCTCAGCCCCGGCCATTGACGAGGAAGAGCTGGCCCGGCTGGGCCGGTACCTGCTGGACAGCCTCTACGTGCATCCGGAAGCGGACCTGTCCATCATCCTGGTGGACGAGGACGCCATGGAGAAGCTGCACATCGAGTGGATGGACCTTCCCGGCCCCACAGATGTCCTCTCCTTCCCCATGGATGAGCTGCGCCCCGGCACGGCAGGACGGATAACTCCCGCCGGCGTGCTTGGCGATATTGTGCTCTGCCCGCAGGTGGCAGCCCGCCAGGCGCAGGATGCCGGCCACGAGACCCAGGACGAACTCCTACTCCTCACCACACACGGCGTGCTCCACCTGCTCGGCTATGACCACGCCGAGCCGGAGGAGGAGAAGGAGATGTTCGGCCTCCAGCGCCGCCTGCTCTCTGCCTACACGGGCAAAGAAGCGCCCAAGGAGACGCGCAGTTGAGTATTGGCGTCCTGATCGTTATGGCCATGGCGTTTATGTTCCTGGCAGGTCTGCTGACCGCTGCGGAATCCGCCTACGGCTACCTTCCCCGGCAGGACGCCGAGGCGTTGCTGAACGGCAAGGCCGGTGCCCCGCTGCGGCGCATCCTTGCCCACCCCGTGGCCCATATGCACGCCCTGCGGTTTTGGCGTGTCTGGTTTGAAATGGCCATGGCGGTGTCCGTGGCCACCCTGTTCCAGCTGGTACTGGACAACATCTGGCTCGCCGGGCTGCTGGCCACGGTCACCATGGCAGCCGTCGGTTTCGTCCTGGTGGGCGTTTCACCCCGGCAGATCGGGCGCAAGCACGTCACCGCCGTCGTCGTGATGACGGCGGGACTGGTGCGGGTGCTGCGCGCGGTGCTCGGACCGGTTCCCGGCTGGCTGGTCCGGCTCGGAACCGCGGTGGCACCCGGCACCCAGGGACCGGATGCCGCCTTCTTCACCGAAGAGGAATTCCGCGAACTGCTGGACCGCGCCTCGGATGCGGACATGATCGAGGACACGGAAGCGGAACTGATCCACTCCGTCTTCGAACTCGGAGACACCAAGGTCAGGTCGGTGATGGTCCCGCGTACCGACATGGTCTGCATTGACGCCGGCAGCAGCCTGCGCCAGGCCATGTCCCTGTTCCTGCGCTCGGGCTATTCCCGGGTCCCGGTGATCGAGGACAGCGCGGACCATCTGGTGGGCATCCTGTACCTGAAGGACGTTGCCGCCCAGGTCCACAGCGACCCGGATCACGCCTCCGTGCAGAAGGTTGAGGACTTTGCCCGGAGCGTGCGCTACGTGCCCGAGTCCAAGGCCGTCAGCGAACTGCTGCAGGAACTGCAGCGGGAGTCCACCCACGTGGCCATCGTCATCGACGAATACGGCGGCACCGCCGGACTGGTCACCCTCGAAGACCTGATCGAAGAGATCGTCGGGGAGATTGTTGACGAGTACGATTCCGAGCGCCCCGAGATAGAAAACCTGGGCGGCGGCCGCTACCGGGTGAGTTCCAAAGCCGGTATTGATGACCTCGGTGAGCTCTTCGACGTCGAACTGGAGGATGATGAAGTGGACACCGTGGGCGGTTTGCTCGCGAAGGTCCTCGGCCGTGTCCCCATTGTCGGCAGCGAGGTAGAGGTCGAAGGCATCACCCTGCACGCCGAGCGCCTGGAGGGACGCCGGAACCGCGTCTCCCACGTCCTGGCGTGGAAAGCGGCCCCTGCAGCAGAAAACGAAGAATCCCGCGACGACGGCAGGAACACTGCCCACCGCTCCCGCTCTACAGAATTGGTACCCCGAAATGACTGACCCGAAATTCCGCGCAGGATTTGTTTCCCTGGTGGGCCGGCCCAACGCCGGCAAGTCCACTTTGACCAATGCGCTGGTCGGTTCCAAGGTGGCTATCACCTCCGCCAAGCCGCAGACCACCAGGCATACCATCCGCGGCATCGTGCACCGCGAGGACTCCCAGCTGATCCTCGTGGACACTCCCGGCCTGCACCGCCCGCGTACCCTCCTGGGCAAGCGGCTGAACGAGCTGGTGGCAGACACGCTGGCCGAGGTGGATGCGATCGGTTTCTGCCTGCCTGCCAACGAGGCGGTTGGCCCGGGTGACCGCTACATCGCGGCCCAGCTGGCGGCGTTGAAGCGTACCCCCGTGATCGCCCTGGTCACCAAGACGGACCTGGTGGACCGTGCGGCACTGGCGAAGCAGCTGATGTCCGTCACGGCGCTGGGCAATGAGGTGCTCGGCGAGAAGGGGTGGGCCGACGTTGTGCCCGTCTCGGCTGCCGACGGGTTCCAGGTGGATACCGTAGCCGACGTACTGGTAGGCCACATGCCTGCCTCGCCGCCGCTTTACCCCGACGGTGAGCTCACTGACGAGCCTGAAGCCGTTATGGTCGCCGAACTCGTCCGCGAGGCCGCCTTGGAAGGCGTACGGGATGAACTTCCTCACTCGCTGGCCGTTGTGGTGGAGGAGATTGTTCCCCGGGAAGGGCGCAGCGAGGACAACCAGCTGCTGGACGTACGGGTCAACCTCTACGTGGAGCGTTCCTCCCAGAAAGCCATCATCATTGGCCGCGGCGGATCCCGGCTGCGCGAGGTCGGTACCGCCGCCCGCCGCGGTATTGAAGCGCTCCTGGGCACCCGGGTCTACCTGGACCTGCATGTGAAAATAGCCAAGGACTGGCAGCGGGATCCCAAGCAGCTCGTCAAGCTGGGCTTCTAGGCCCGGCCGGTCCCTGCCTCCGGGCAGCGGGCCGGGCCGGAAGCACCGGCAGGGGTCTGTTCCCAGCAGCAGCCCTTACACTTTGAACATTCGTTTGAGCATATCGATTCATGAAGGGGACCGGCTATGTCATCTCGCCGTGCCGCAACGGGCGGCGGCCCCTCGGGAAAATCTACCGGAGGGTCGGGCGCTTCCGCCGTACCCGGCGGCAGACACCTGTCCCGCAGGGCGTCCGCCGGCCACCCGGTTCTTAAGGGCATTGCCGCGTTCCTTTCCCTCGTGCTCGTCGCCGGGGTTGTCTTCGGCGTGGTCCAGGTACTGCGCCTGCAGGGCAACTTCGATACACAGCCGCTGAACCTGGGCTCCGGCGACTCAGTGGAGCAGGTGGATGCCAACACTGATCCCATGCAGATCCTGGTCCTCGGCACGGACCAGCGTGACGGCCAGAATTCGAACAACTCCGATGTCATGATGCTGGTCAACCTTTCGGCCGACCGTTCCAACGTGACCGTTGTCAGCTTCCCGCGTGACCTGCTGGTTCCGCTGCCGCAGTGCCAGGATCCGGAATCCGGCCTTGTCTACGAGGCCATGGACCTGGGACAGCTGAACGGAGCCCTGGGCAACGGCGGCCCCGGCTGCACGGTCGCGGCCATCAACGAGCTGACCGGCCTGACCATCGACCACTTTATGATGGCTGACTTTGATGCCGTAGAAGAACTGTCCAATACGCTGGGCGGCGTGGAGGTCTGCGTCAATCAGCCGGTGGATGACCCGCTTTCCGGCCTGAATATCCCCGCCGGTGTCAGCAGTATCCAGGGTGAACAGGCCCTGGCCTTCCTGCGGACCCGGCACGGTTTCGGCAACGGCGGCGATGAGGGCCGTATCCGTGCCCAGCAGAGCTTCCTCGCCTCCATGGTCCGCAAGGTCAAGGACGAAGGCACGCTGAACAACCTGCCCAAGCTGTACTCGATCGCCGAGACTGTCACCAAAAACCTCACTGTTGATGACGGCCTGGCCCAGATCCCGGACCTGGTATCCCTGGCCACCCGGCTGAAGGATACCGACCTGGGCAGCATCGCATTCGTGACGGCGCCCGTGGTTCCGTACGAATACGATCCGAACCGCCTTGTCCTCGACGAACCCAACGCCCAGCCTCTTTTTGACGCACTTCAGGCGGACAAGGGCATCACCAACGGCACGGAAGAAACCCCGGCACCGACGGATGCCGCCACGGAGCCGGCAGCACCGGTTGAGGAACCGGCTGTCACAGTGGATCCGGCTGCCGTTCCCGTGACCCTGCTCAACGCATCCGGCACTGCCGGACGCGACTCTTCCGTAGCTCAGTCCCTGGTGTCCCAGGGCTTTGTCCAGGCCCTCGCCGGCGGCACGGCCGCAGCGGAGAGCCCGGCAACCCAGGTGTTCTTCGGCTATGGCTATGAAGAAATGGCACTGGAAGTGGCACGGGTCCTGAATATCCCCGATGTTCAGGTAGTGCTGAGCCCTGCCGCGGCCGGCGTGTCCGTGGAAATCGGCGCCGACTTTGCCTCGGGTTCGGCCATGAAGGACCTGGGCGATCTGGGGGACCTGAGCGGACAGACCGCAGCGCAGGTTACGTGCCAGTCCGCCTTTGGGAACTAGCGTTTGAAGCCGCGTAAGAGGTGCGTGTTAGTCTGATCACGTGCACGCAGAGACCCTACTTCTTAGCTGCCGCGGCGAGGCCACACAAGCACCTGCTTAGGCCGGTTCCTCGCTGCGGAGTTTGTGTTGCCGGCCACTCTCTTGCGAAGTTCGATTAGAAAAGGCCCTTTCAACACCATGCGTAACGCACAGCAGACATCCGGCATGCCGACGTCGAAGTACACCCCGTTCCACGAGCAGATCACGGTGGACCTGCCGGACCGGACCTGGCCGGACAAACGGATCAGCAAGGCACCGCGCTGGTGCGCCGTAGACCTGCGGGACGGCAACCAGGCGCTGATTGACCCGATGACCCCCGAGCGCAAGCACAAGATGTTTGACCTGCTCGTCAAAATGGGCTTCAAGGAGATCGAGGTCGGGTTCCCGTCAGCCTCCCAGCTGGACTTCGACTTTGTCCGCCAGCTGATTGAGGGGGACCGGATTCCGGACGACGTCACCATCCAGGTCCTGACCCAGTCCCGGGAACACCTGATCGAGCGCACCTACGAGTCCCTCGAGGGAGCGGACCGCGCGATCGTCCACCTCTACAACTCCACGTCGGTGCTGCAGCGGCGGGTAGTGTTCAACACCGACCGGGACGGCATCGTTGACATCGCCCTCTCCGGTGCAAGGCTGTGCAAAAAGTATGAAGAACAGCTGCGCGGAATCGATCTGACCTACGAATACTCGCCCGAGTCCTACACCGGCACCGAGCTGGACTTCGCCGCACGGATCTCGGACGCCGTGGCTGAGGTCCTGGAGGCCTCGCCGGACCGGCAGATGATCCTGAACCTGCCCGCCACGGTAGAGATGACCACCCCGAACGTCTACGCGGACTCCATCGAATGGATGCACCGCAACCTCGCCAGCCGCGATTCGGTGATCCTGTCCCTGCACCCGCACAATGACCGCGGAACCGGCGTCGCAGCCGCTGAACTGGGCTACCTGGCCGGCGCGGACCGCATTGAAGGCTGCCTCTTCGGCAACGGCGAGCGGACCGGCAACGTGGACCTGGTAACCCTGGGCATGAACATGTTCAGCCAGGGCATTGATCCGCAGCTGGACTTCTCCGACATGGACGAAATCCGCCGCACGGTGGAGTACTGCAACCAGCTGCCCGTTCCCGAGCGTTCCCCCTACGGGGGCGACCTGGTCTTCACCGCGTTCTCCGGCTCGCACCAGGACGCCATCAAAAAGGGCTTCGAGGCGATGGAAAAGGACGCAGCCGCCGAGGGCAGGACGGTGGACGAGATCCCGTGGGCCGTGCCGTACCTGCCGATCGACCCGAAGGACATCGGCCGCAGCTATGAAGCCGTGATTCGGGTTAATTCGCAGTCCGGCAAGGGCGGGGTTGCCTACCTGCTCAAGCACGAACACAACCTGGACCTGCCGCGCCGCGCGCAGATCGAGTTCTCCGGCGTCATCCAGCGCCGTACCGACACCGCCGGCGGCGAAATCACCGGGGCGGAGCTGTGGAAGGTCTTCCAGGACGAATACCTGCCGCACACCCCCGAGTCCGACGGCGAGGCGTGGGGACACTACGAACTCACCTCGGTGAACGCGGATACCCCTGCGGACGGCCGCTTCAACCTGACGGCCACCCTGAGCGCGAACGGGGTGTCGCAGCGGCGGATGGCCAGCGGTACCGGCCCCATCGCGGCGCTGCTGGAAATCCTGGGCCAGGACGGCATCGACGTCCGGCTGCTGGACTACACCGAGCACGCCCTCTCCGCCAGCGGAAACGCGCACGCCGCAGCGTACGTGGAACTGGCCGTGGGGGAGCGGGTGCTGTGGGGCGTCGGTATTGACGCCAACACCACCATGTCTGCCCTGAAGGCAGTGATTTCGGCAGTCAACCGGGCCATCCGCGACCAGGCCTGAGCACCGTCGGGGCGCGCCCGGACGGCAGCAGTCCGCCGGGCGCCCCGGGACGTGGGAAAATAGCAGCGTGGCAAAATCCTTTGCATCCCGCACCTACCGGGATGACGCAGTGGTCCTGCGCACGCACAAGCTGGGCGAGGCGGACCGTATCCTGGTCCTCCTGACCCGGGAACACGGCCAGGTACGCGCCGTGGCCAAAGGCGTGCGGCGGACCTCCAGCAAATTCGGTGCCCGGCTTGAACCGTTTATGGTCGCGGAACTGCAGCTCTCGCACGGCCGGAACCTGGACATTGTGACGCAGGCGCAGACCAAGGGGGCCTACGGGCACGGGATAGTCGCCGACTATGCCCGCTACACCGCCGCGGCCGCCGTCGCCGAAACCGCTGAACGCCTCACCGACATTGACGGTGATTCGGCGAAGGCCCACTACCAACTGGTCATCGGTGCGTTTGCCGCGCTCAGCCGGGGCGCGCATGCCCCGGAACTTATCCTGGATTCCTACCTGCTGCGGGCCCTGGCCACTGCCGGCTGGGCGCCGAGCTTCACCGAGTGCGCCCGCTGCGGTGCCCCCGGGCCGCACACGGCGTTTTCGGCGCCGCTGGGCGGGGCCGTCTGCGCAGCCTGCCGTCCCCCCGGCTCGGCGTCGCCGTCACCGGAAACGATGACGCTGCTGGCCGCCCTGCTCAGCGGTGACTGGAACACGGCCGATGCCTCCGGCCCGCAGCCGCGGCATGAGTCCGCCGGGCTGGTAGCCGGCTATCTTCAGTGGCACCTGGAACGGGTGCTGCGGTCCCTTCAACATGTGGAGCGTGTCTGACCTTGCGTTCGAAATCCGCGGCCGGTGTCCCGGCAGGATCCCCCGGCTACCCCGCACCCCACCCGTCCGGCGCTCTGCCTCCGGCGGTTCCGGCTGAACTGGTGCCCGCCCATGTAGCCATTGTGATGGACGGCAACGGCCGCTGGGCCAACCAGCGGGGACTGCCGCGCACCGAAGGCCACCGGGCGGGTGAAGCTGCGCTGCTGGATGTGATGGCCGGGGCCATCGAAATGGGGATCCGGCACGTGTCCGTCTACGCGTTCTCCACGGAGAACTGGAAACGGTCACCCGAAGAGGTCCGCTTCCTCATGGGCTTCAGCCGGGACGTGCTGCGCCGCCAGCGGGACCAGCTCAACGAATGGGGTGTACGGATCCGCTGGTCCGGCCGCCGGCCACGGCTCTGGCAGAGCGTGGTCAGGGAGCTGGAGGTCGCCGAAGAGGCCACCCGGGACAATACCGTCTGCACCCTGAACATGTGCGTGAACTATGGCGGCCGGGCGGAAATTGCCGACGCCGTGGCTGCGATCGCCGCCGACGTTCAAAAGGGCCGGCTGCGTCCGGGCTCCATTAGCGAGAAAACCATCCAGAAATACCTGGATGAGCCGGACCTGCCGGACGTTGACCTGTTCCTGCGGACCTCGGGGGAGCAGCGCCTCTCCAACTTCATGCTGTGGCAGTCCGCATACGCCGAAATGGTCTTTATGAACACCCTCTGGCCGGACGTGGACCGGCGGACCCTGTGGGAGGCCGTGGAGATTTACGCCCGCCGGGACAGGCGCTATGGCGGTGCGGTGGACCAGGCCGCCACCGCCCTCTGACTAGCGCCCGAGCATAAACGCCCCGGCCCAGCGTGCCAGCCCTGCATATACGCGGGTACGCACCGGAAGGGCTGAGAGCAGGGTGTCGTGCAGGGCGCCGTCATACCGGAACACGGTAACCTCCGGGCCCAGCAGCAGGCCGCGCTGGACCATCAGGCCCACGTCCAGCACGCTGTCGGTGCTGAGCATCAGCGGATTCCAGGTAGGCGCGATCGTGGAGGCAGCCGAAGCCACGAGCAGGACCGGCACCCGGATGTCCAAACCGCGGGCCACCTGCGCGTGCCCGGCCAGCACAGCCTTGATCCAGCCGGCGCGGACCGGAAAGCTGAACGGCGGGCGCCAGGCAGGATCCACGTTCCACTCACCCTCCATCTGGGCGCTGATGCTCCGGTAGTAGAAGCCGAACTCCGGGATCTTCAGCCGGGCCAGCGGGCGCCGCCGGGCCACGGGTTCCAGCAGCCCGTTGGTCGCGAAGCGAAGCATGGCACTGCCGCTGAACTCCAGCCACGGACTGTTCAGGATCAGGGCCCTGATCCGCCCCGGGTTCCGGTGGGCCCACAGCGAGGCCACCAGCCCGCCCGTGGAGTGGGCCATCAGGGTGGTCCGCACCGCAGTGTCCGAACCGAAACGGTTCCTGAGATCGGTGTCCATGGCGGCCAGGGCAGCCTCAATATCGGCGTCATATTCCTGCAGGTCCGCGACATAACCCTCCGACTGCCCGGGGCGCAGGCTCCGGCCGTACTTGCGCAGGTCCACGGCGTAGAACGCCACGCCCTGCGCCGCCCAGAAGCGGGCCAGCTCGGTCTGGAAGAAATAGTCGCTCCAGCCGTGAATATAGAGGACGGCGTCCACGCCGCCCACAGTGCGGACGGGCAGGACGGCCGCCAGATCGGCCGGAGGAACATAGGAAACGAGGGTAGCCGCAACGGGGCCTTCCGCATCCTCTCCCAGGTCAAGGGTCAGGCTGCGGAATCCGTCGCCGAGAATGTCCGGAATCCAGTCCGCCTGCGTCTCACCCATGGTTTCGAGAATAGTCGACCCGGCGTAGGGGTTAGCGCGGGGTTTGGTTGCCGGTCCGGGTTCTGGAATCTTTAAGCCATGCGCATTTATCCTGCCTTTTTCCGTCTTGTGTTCTCCGGGATGGACCCCGAACGTGCCCACCGGATCGGTTTCACCCTGATCCGCACCGCCGCACGTACCCCCGCCGGGCCGGTGATGCGGCGGCTGATGAGCCCGTCCCCGAAGCTCCGGACCCGGGCCTTCGGCATCGACTTTCCCTCACCGTTCGGGTTGGCGGCCGGTTTCGACAAGGAGGGATCCGGCATCCTGGCGCTCACCAACCTGGGTTTCGGGCATGTCGAGGTGGGCACCGTGACGGCGCAGGCCCAGCCGGGCAACCCGAAGCCACGGCTATTCCGCCTGGTTCAGGACCGCGCCGTGATCAACCGGATGGGGTTCAACAACGACGGCGCCGCGAAGGTGGCGCCCCGGCTCGCCTCGGCCCGGGCCGCCCTGGCCCGGACATCCGGTGTGGGACGGCCGGTGATCGGCGTGAACATTGGCAAAACCAAGAAGGTGGACCTGGCGGATGCCGTGGAGGATTACCTGCTTAGTGCCCGGGAACTCGCTCCGCAGGCCGACTACCTGGTGGTCAACGTCAGTTCCCCGAATACTCCCGGCCTGCGGCTGCTGCAGGACATCGAGTCGCTGCGCCCGCTCCTGACCCGGGTGCGGGAGGCCGCGGATGAGTCCGCCGGGCGCCACGTACCCCTGCTGGTGAAGATCGCCCCTGACCTCAGCGACGCCGATATTGACGACGTCGCCGATCTGGCCCTGTCCCTGCAGCTGGACGGAGTGATTGCCACGAACACCACCGTCACCCGGGAGAACCTGGTGACGGATCCGGAAACCGTAACCGCCTGCGGAGTCGGCGGACTCAGCGGGGCCCCGCTGAAACAGCGTTCCCTCGACGTCCTGCGCCGCCTCCGCAACCGGCTGGGAGCGGACGGCCCCGCCATCGTGTCCGTCGGGGGAGTGGAGACGGCCTCGGACGTGAAGGAACGCCTTGATGCCGGGGCCACGCTGGTGCAGGGATACACGGCGTTCCTCTATGAGGGACCGTTCTGGGCTGCCCGGATCAACCGCAGCCTGGCCCGGTCCCGCTAGGCGGGCGCCGCGCAGAGGAATCCGTACCCCGGGCGGGCCCGCGCATCAGACTCGTCCGCCCATCAAAAAGGGACCACGCATCAAAAAGGGTCAGCCCATCAAAAAGGGACCGCCCATCAAAAAAGGGACCGCCGGAAGGCGGTCCCTTTTTGATGCGGTGCGTGGGGATCAGGAGGGGTACTGTCCGCGGCTGACCTGCGGCTTCGGCAGGCGGAAGCGGCGCAGCTGGAGGGACCGGGAGACCCCGTACCAGACATCCCCGGGATTGGGGGCCCCGAACTTGGCGGTCAGGCGCTTCCTGATCTGCCGGCGCAGCATAAAACTGTCGGCGATGACCAGCAGGATGAGGACCCAGAAGGCCGCCATCACAATCAGCTGGACATCGATGTTCCGGATGAAGCTGAAGAGAACAAACACCAGGGCGGCAATCATGATGAACTCGCCAAGGTTCCACCGGGCATCCACTATGTCGCGGACAAAGCGGCGGTTGGGTCCCTTGTCGCGGAGCGGCAGGTAGCGCTCCTCACCGGTGTCCAGGGCCCGGCGGGTCTTCATGCGTTCTTCGCGCAGGGCCTCGCGGTTGGCAGCCTTGGCTGCCTTCCGGTCATCGGGTACCAGCGGGCGCCGGCGGGCAGCCTCCTGGTCCTTGCGGCGGGGCGTGGGCGCACCCTTGCCGACCCGTTCCGTTGCACCGGCTTGTGCGGCGGCTGCCTGGTCCACAGTTTCCTGCGCGGTGGGCGCTTCATTCTTTCGTCCAAACACACCCCAAGGATACCGCGAATGATCCGCCGGAAACTCCGTTTGCAGTCCGGGGGAGCGGCGGGTAAAGCCTGTGCTGCTGCCCGCCCGGCGGCAGGCAGCACACTTCAATGCGAACCCGGGCCGGATGTAGGGTTTTGGCTATGACTTCCAACCCTGCCCCCGAGCACGATTCGTCACCGGACGTGCATGAAGACTCCCTGCGCGCCAGCGTGGCCGCAGACTTCCCCCGCACCGTCGAACAGCTCAAATCCCTGGTCAGCATTCCGGGCATAGCCTGGGATTCCTTTGACCCCGAGCACCTCAACCGCAGCGCCGCCGCCGTCGCCGATCTCGTCCGTGAGGCCGGCATCGAGGATGTGCAGGTGCTGCGCGTGGATAACAACGGCACCCCCGGCGGCCCCGCCGTCGTCGCCCGCCGCCCCGCCCGCGACGGTGCACCCACGGTGCTGCTGTATGCCCACCATGACGTGCAGCCGCCCGGAGACCCCGATCTGTGGGAGTCCGATCCCTTTACGGCGCAGGAGCGCAACGGCCGCCTGTACGGCCGGGGTGCTGCCGATGACAAGGCCGGCATTATGGCCCACATCGGTGCCCTCCGGGCCCTGACGGACGTGCTGGGGGAGGACTCGCCGGTCGGCGTCACACTCTTTATCGAGGGTGAGGAGGAAGCCGGTTCGCCCACCTTCCGCACCTTCCTTGAGACCTATCAGGACCTGCTCCGCGCCGATGTCATTGTTGTCGCCGATTCAGGCAACTGGAAAGTGGGCGTTCCGGCCCTGACCACAAGCCTGCGCGGCCTGGTGGACGGCACGGTGGAGGTCCAGGTCCTGGACCACGCAGTGCACTCGGGCATGTTCGGCGGTCCGGTGCTGGATGCGCCGACGCTGCTCGCCCGGCTGATCGCCACGTTCCACAACGACGCCGGCGACGTCGCCATCGAGGGCCTGGTCTCCGGTGATGACGCAGCTGTGGAGTATCCGGAAGCGGACTTCCGTGCGGATTCCTCGGTGCTCGAGGGTGTCCGGCTGGCCGGCACGGGGTCGATTGCCTCCCGGCTGTGGACCAAGCCAGCCCTTTCCATCATCGGCATCGACGTCCCCACCGTCGCCATGTCCTCCAACACCATCCAGCCCAAGGCGCGGGCCAAGTTCAGCCTGCGGCTCGCTCCGGGCCAGAGCCCCGAGGCAGCCATGGAGGCCATTGAGGCCCATGTGCAGGCCAACGCCCCGTTCGGCGCCAAGGTGACGTTCACGCCGGGGGAGCAGGGCAACGCGTTCGCAACCGATACCAGTGCCAGTGCGGCGCGCACAGCACTCTGGGCCCTGGAACGGGCCTGGGGCGTGGAACCGGTGGAATCCGGAATGGGCGGTTCCATTCCGTTCATCGCGGACCTGGTGGACCTGTTCCCCGAAGCCCAGATCCTGATCACCGGTGTGGAAGACCCGGATTCCCGGGCGCACAGTGCCAATGAGTCACTGGACCTGAATGACTTCCGCAACGCCATCCTGGCCGAAGCGCTCCTGCTCGCCCGCCTGGGCGCCCGGCAAGGCTAGAACTGCCTGCGTACGGATGCGGGGCGGGAATTGATTCCTGCCCCGCATCTGTTAGATCGATGGGGACCACCAGACGTACCATTGAGACACTGGCCGCGGTCCGCGGCAGGCGCGACGGCCTGTCGAACGGACGGCCAGCTGAGGAAAGAGAGAAACTATGAGCGTTTCCACGAGCGAAAACAAGACCGCTGCGGCAGAGGCAGAACTGCCCACGCATGAAGTACTGCTCTCGGATGTGGCCGCCCAGAAGGTCCGCAGCCTGCTGGAGCAGGAAGGCCGTACCGACCTCCGCCTCCGGGTGGCGGTGCAGCCCGGAGGCTGCTCGGGACTCATCTACCAGCTGTACTTTGACGAGCGCGTCCTCGATGGCGACGCCGTCCGGGACTTCGACGGGGTTGAGGTCATTGTGGACAAGATGAGCGTTCCGTACCTTTCCGGCGCTTCCATCGACTTCGAAGACACCATTTCGAAGCAGGGGTTCACCATCGACAACCCCAACGCCGGAGGATCCTGCGCCTGTGGAGATTCCTTCCACTAAGACGCAAAAGGCTGACGGCCCGTAACAGCAGAGCTTTTTTTGCCCGGCGCGGCGGCGATCTGTCACTGGATCGCCGCCCGTACGGGTAAGCTCTACACGTAGTAGTAAAACTAATGTCCGCAGCCGGGAACTTTTTTGTCTCCGGCCGGACAGCACTTGCACGCAACAAGAGGAAGGGCCGTCTGTGAGTTCGCAGGACCGAACCAGCAGCCGACGCGCCAGGATCTTAAAGATCTCAGCCGTAACGTCGGCCGGCGCGTTGTTTTTATCGGGGTGTACATCGGATGTCCAGAAGGGCTGGCTGCCTACGGACCGCGACACCACTAACCACACCGGCCGCATCATGGACCTTTGGGTCAACTCATGGATCGCCGCACTGGCAGTAGGTGTCCTTACCTGGGCGCTTCTGCTGTGGTGCATGGTTGCCTACCGCCGCCGGAAGAATGAGACGGGCTACCCCCGCCAGCTCAGCTACAACCTGCCGCTGGAAATCTTCTACACGGTGATCCCGCTGTTTATGGTCCTGGTGTTGTTCTACTTCACCAACCAGGACATCCAGGCGCTCAACGAGCGCAGCGATGATCCGGACAAGGTCGTCATTGACGTCCGCGCCAAGCAATGGTCCTGGGACTTCAACTACGTCAACGAAGACAAGTACAGCCAGGGCGTCCAGGTAAACCTCGACGGCCAGGAAGTCACGCAGGACAAGTTCCCGACGCTGGTACTGCCCGTTGACAAGACAATCGAACTGCAGCTGAACACCCGCGACGTGCAGCACTCCTTCTGGGTGCCTGCCTTCCTGCAGAAGATGGACGTCTACCCCGGCCGCACGAACTACATCACACTCGAAACCGGCAAGATCGGAACCTTCGACGGCAAGTGCGCCGAGCTCTGCGGCGAGTACCACTCCGAAATGCTCTTCAACGTCGACGTGGTCTCGGAAGACGATTACAACGAATACGTAGCCGGTCTGCCCGACGGACAGGTCACGGGCGAGTACGACCGTATGTACAACTCAGAATCAAGCGAAGTAAGGAGGTAGGAGGACGCTATGACTACTCTCGAATACACTTCGGAAGATTCCGGCACCAAGGTTGCACCACGCGTAGTACCCGTCTCCAAGGGACGCATTGTCGTCAACTGGATCACCTCCACTGACCACAAGACGATCGGGTACATGTACCTGATTGCCTCATTCATTTTCTTCTGCCTCGCAGGCGTGATGGCACTGGTCATCCGCGCGGAGCTGTTTGAACCCGGTATGCAGATCCTGCAGACCAAGGAACAGTACAACCAGCTGTTCACGATGCACGGCACCGTGATGCTGCTGATGTTCGCCACCCCGCTGTTCTCCGGGTTTGCCAACGTCATCATGCCCCTCCAGATCGGTGCGCCGGACGTTGCCTTCCCGCGTCTGAATGCCCTGGCGTTCTGGTTCTTCCTCTTCGGCAGCACCATCGCGGTGGCCGGCTTCATCACCCCTCAGGGCGCTGCGTCCTTCGGCTGGTTCGCTTACGCGCCACTGTCGAACACCACGTTCTCGCCGGGTGTCGGCGGTGACCTCTGGGTCTTCGGCCTGGCGCTCTCCGGCTTCGGCACCATCCTGGGTGCGGTCAACTTCATCACCACCATCATCTGCATGCGTGCCCCGGGCATGACCATGTGGCGTATGCCGATCTTCACCTGGAACACCCTGGTCACCGCCATCCTGGTGCTCATGGCGTTCCCGCCCCTGGCTGCTGCACTGTTCGCCCTTGGTGCGGACCGGCGGTTCGGCGCAATGATCTTCGACCCCGAACGCGGCGGTGCCATCCTGTGGCAGCACCTGTTCTGGTTCTTCGGCCACCCCGAGGTGTACATCATCGCGCTGCCGTTCTTCGGCATCGTCTCGGAAATCTTCCCGGTCTTCAGCCGCAAGCCGATCTTCGGCTACAAGGGCCTGGTCTACGCGACCATCGCCATTGCCGCACTCTCCGTGACCGTGTGGGCACACCACATGTACGTCACCGGTGCTGTTATGCTGCCGTTCTTCGCCTTCATGACCATGCTGATTGCGGTGCCCACCGGCGTGAAGTTCTTCAACTGGATCGGCACCATGTGGCGGGGCTCGATTACGTTTGAGACCCCCATGCTCTGGAGCATCGGCTTCCTGATTACCTTCCTCTTCGGCGGCCTGACCGGCATCATCCTCTCGGCACCGCCGCTGGACTTCCACGTTTCGGACACCTACTTCGTGGTGGCGCACTTCCACTACGTGATCTTCGGAACCGTGGTCTTCGCAATGTTCGCCGGCTTCTACTTCTGGTGGCCCAAGTGGACCGGCAAGATGCTCAACGAACGCCTGGGCAAGATTCACTTCTGGCTCCTGTTCGTCGGCTTCCACGGCACCTTCCTGATCCAGCACTGGCTCGGTGTGCTGGGCATGCCGCGCCGCTACGCGGACTACCTGGTGGAGGATAACTTCACCGCAATGAACCAGTTCTCCACCATTGCCTCCTTTGTCCTGGCTGCCTCGATGATCCCGTTCTTCTGGAACGTGTACATCACCTGGCGCCACGGCAAGAAGGTGGAAGTGGATGACCCGTGGGGCTTCGGCGGATCGCTCGAGTGGGCTACGTCCTGCCCGCCGCCGCGCCACAACTTCACCTCGCTGCCCCGTATCCGCTCGGAGCGTCCGGCACTGGACCTGCACCATCCGGAACTGCAGCAGCACGTAACTGACGAATCAGCCGCAGCCAAGGTCTTCGGCCCCGGCGACCGGGAGGAAAAGGTCAAATGAAAGTAGAGACTAAGCTCTTCGCTTACATGACGCCGTTCTTCCTGGTGGTCGGTGTGGTCTACGGCTACCTGGTGGAATGGATGGAGCCCGTAGGTTACCTCGCGCTCTTCCTGACCGCAGGCATGTCCGGCATGATCGCCTTCTACATCGGCTTCACCGGCAAGCGCGTCGGACCCCGTCCCGAGGACCGGCTGGATGCCGAAATCCATGAAGGCTCCGGCGAACAGGGCTTCTTCAGCCCCTGGAGCTGGTGGCCGCTGCTGCTCGGTGCCGCCGCAGCCACCGGATTCCTCGGCATGGCAGTGGGCTGGTGGATCCTGTACATCGGTATGGGCATGGCCATCATCGCCTTGGTCGGCTGGGTCTTCGAATACAGCCGCGGAAACCACGCACACTAGGACAAGCGGCAACGCTTAGCCAGTAAAGAGAAGGACCTGCAGGTAACTGCGGGTCCTTCTTTTTCGTGCGTTTGCAGGGCGCAGCCGCACGCGGGGGGAGTGCAGTGTGTAGGGTGCTGCTATGCCCCAGCGCCTTATGTTGCTCGATACTGCCTCCCTCTACTTCCGCGCCTTTCACGGCATCCCGGATACCATCCGGCGCGACGACGGCACACCCGTGAACGCCCTCCGTGGCCTGCTGGACATGATCGCGCGGCTCGTGGCCGAGTTCCGCCCCACCCATCTGGTGGCCTGCTGGGACAATGACTGGCGCCCGGCGTGGCGGGTGGAGCTTATTCCCACCTACAAGGAGCACCGGCTGTCGGCCGCCGGTCCTAGCGGCGCTGAGGAGGTGCCCGCCGGACTAACCGCCCAAATACCCCTGATCCGGGAGGTCCTGTCCACATCAGGGATCGCCGTTGTGGGCCGGGACGGATATGAGGCCGACGATGTCATTGGAACTTACGCGGCAACCGCCGAAATGCCGGCAGACGTGGTCACGGGGGACCGGGACCTGTTTCAGCTGATCGATGACGCCCGGGAGGTCCGCGTGCTCTACACCGCACGGGGGATGAAGAACCTCGCCGTCCTGGACGAAAAAGCGGTGGTGGCCAAATACCGCGTCCTTCCGGGCCAATATGCCGACTACGCCACCCTGCGCGGAGACCCGTCCGACGGACTGCCGGGGGTAGCCGGGATCGGGGAGAAGACGGCAGCCGCGCTGTTGGGCGATTACGGCACGCTGCAGGCCCTCCTGGCGGCCGCCGAGGATCCGGACAGCCCGGTATCCGCCCCGGTCCGGGCCCGGCTCAGCGCAGCCCGTGACTACCTCGCCGCCGCACCGAAAGTTGTCCGGGTGGCGCGGGACGTTGCCGTTCCTTCACTCAACGACGCCGGTGCACGCCTGCAGGCGCCGGCAGGGGAGGACAGGGCGCGGTTGGAAGCACTGGCAGCACAGTGGAACGTGGAAGGCCCCATGAAACGTTTCCTGCAGGCGCTGCAGGGCAGCGGAGGCTGAGTACCTGCGGCATGTCCGGGTCCCGGCGCCCGGCGGGATGTGCCCCGGCGATGCCGGTATTCTTAGACGGCACTGGTTTTCCCGGCGGAAGGGGCGAAGCAACAGAATGCAACGAATCGGAACAAGGCCCGGCACGGGAACTCTACTGTGAACAGCCATCGGCTCCGCCTGCTCAGCGAAGGCATAGATACCGGCACGGGAGTTGCCAAGCACGTCCAGCTGCAGGGTATCCTCCGCCGCTTCGTGGAAACGCACGCCCGGGCGGGCGATGTCATTCCATCCGAACGGGAACTCTCCGAACACTTCGCCGTGGCCCGCATGACCATCCGGCAGGCCGTGGACGCCCTAGTCGCCGACGGCGTCCTGGAACGGGTGGTTGGCCTGGGCACGTTCGTTGCACGCCCCAAAATGGACCTCCAGGTCCAGCTGACCTCCTACTCCGAAGAAATGCACAGGCGGGGGATGGTGCCCGATGCACATGTCCTCAGCTTCGAGCAGGTGGGCGCATCCCCGCTGGTGGCCAGGGAGCTGCAGATCGATCCCGGACAGCCCGTGGTGCGCTTTCGCCGCCAGCTCCTCGCAGACGGTGAACCCATGAGCGTTGACGAGAACTTCATCCCGGCACACTATGTGCCGGGAATCCTCGAGGAGGATCCGCCGACGTCCTTGTACAACGTGCTGAGTGAACGGTACGGCCTGGTGATGGAATGGGGTGAGGACACCATCGAGGCAACCGCAGCATCCGCGTCAATTGGGCGGCTCCTCAACGTGGAACTCGGTGCACCCGTGCTGAAGATCCAACGGCATGCCTATGTCTCGCGGTCGATGGTGGACTACTCCGTGTCCTACTACCGGGCGGACCGGTACAAACTGTGGGTGCCGCTCCAGCGCCCGGGCGTCCGCACACCGCGTTCGTATCACCCGCGCCGGCATCCCGGTTCCTAGCCGCCGGCCCCCGGCCAGCCAATTTCCTTCGATAGCCAGCCAGCCGCCTTCCCGGCCCTGGCGGCCAGCCGGCCACAGCGGCCATACCGCGGCCGGCACCACACCCCCAGCACGAAGAGGACAGAAAATCATGATCACCATCCGGATGTATAAGCGCGATGAAGCAGGGGTGCTGCACTTCCGCGAGGCCCTCTACGAGGAGGACGAGGGGCAGCTGATGCTGACCTCGGGCCCGGTGGGCCATGAAGGCTCAGCGAAGGTCCAGCAGGTGGCTCCGGAGGCGGCGGAGGGCCTGCTCCATGCCTTCGCCGTGGCCTCGGCGGAAGACGGCTACTCCGAGCTGGAACCGGACGAGCAGCACTGGGTTATCGCCCAGTACGCTCTCAAGACCGTCTCCGGCACGGAACGGGACCGCTACCTGGAGCACAAGGCCACCCAGGCCATCTCGTCCTACTTCCTGTGGCGAGGGCTGGGGGAGGTGGACCACACCGAGTTCGCACCGCGGAAACTGAACATCTATTGCCTGGTGCCGGACGTCAAGCTTGCGGTGGCCGGGCTCAAAGTGGTGCTGCGCGATCCGCTGCTGGACTTTACCAAGCTCTCCATCGGGTCCGCCCCGGTGACCGACCTAGGGGCGCTGCGTAAGCGCCACCCACTGCCCGCCAAGCAGCCTTTTACGCTGGCCTAGCCGGCCGCGGCACCGGTACGTAGCCGGAAACAGACAAGGGAAGGGCCCGACCGGATGATCCGGTCGGGCCCTTCCCTTTGGTGCTGATACGCCTTACGGCTGGATCAGTGCTGTTCGATCGATGCCTGGTCGTCGGCCTTGGCCTCAACCTCGGCAGGCGACTCGTGGTGATGTGCGTTCTCCAGCTCGGACGGCGTCACCGGGGCGACACGGTCTTCGAAGAAGAAGCGGGAGATCTTCGCACGGCGCTTTTCCTTGCGGGAGATCTTGCCGTTGGCATCCGGCTGGGCCGGCAGTGCCTTGTAGGACTCGAAGTCCACCAGGCGGTAGCGCTTGTACTCGTCCAGCGGCTCGTGCACCTCGATGTACTCACCGTGCGGCAGCCGGACAATGCGTCCGCTTTCCACACCGTGGAGCACAATCTCACGGTCCTTGCGCTGCAGTGCCAGGGCAATGCGGCGGGTAATGATGAATGCCAGTACCGGACCGAGGAAGAACAGGACACGGAGCCAGTAGGTCACATCGTTGAGCGAGACATGGAAGTGCGTGGCGATGAGGTCGGAGCTGGCTGCAGCCCACATAACGCTGTAGAACGTGATGCCGGCAACGCCGACTGCCGTACGGAACGGTGCGTTTCGCGGGCGGTCAAGCAGGTTGTGTGTCCGGTAGTCCTTGGTGAGCCAGGCTTCGATCCACGGCCATGCGAACAGCAGGGTGAAGACCAGGCCTGCCGGCACCAGGGCCGGGAGCAGGACGTTCAGGACCAGGGTGTTATCGCCCCAGGGGAACGGGATAACCCATTCGAAGGGGAACGCACCCAGGAACCCTGGCATCAGGCGCAGCGCACCGTCAACCCAGCCGATGTACCAGTCAGGCTGGGTACCGGCAGACACAGGCGACGGGTCATAGGGACCGTAGTTCCAGATCGGGTTGATCGTGAACAGGCCCGCGATGATGGCAATCACGCCGAAGACGATGAAGAAGAATCCACCGGCCTTGGCTGCGTAGACGGGGCCGACAGGGTAGCCGACCACGTTGTTGTTCGTACGGCCGGGGCCGCGGAACTGGGTGTGCTTGTGAATGACAACCATAAACAGGTGCAGGGCGATCATCAGCAGGATCAGCGCGGGAACCAGGAGGATATGCAGCACGTACAGACGGCCGATAATCGCGGTTCCGGGGAATTCACCGCCGAAGAGGAAGAAGCTGATGTAGGTGCCCACCACGGGAACCGACTTGATCACGCCGTCGATGATGCGCAGGCCGTTACCGGAGAGCAGGTCATCGGGGAGGGAGTAGCCGGTGAAGCCGGCGGCGAGGGAGAGGATGAGCAGCGTACCGCCCACCACCCAGTTGAGTTCGCGGGGCTTGCGGAAGGCGCCGGTGAAGAACACGCGCAGCATGTGCACGGAGACCGCCGCTACGAAGAGCAGTGCGGACCAGTGGTGTACCTGGCGCATAAAGAGGCCGCCGCGGACATCGAAGGAGATGTTCAGGGAGGATTCATAGGCCACTGACATCTCCACGCCGCGCAGCGGCACGTAGCTGCCTGCGTAATGCGTTTCCGCCATGGACGGATCGAAGAAGAACGTCAGGAACGTACCGGTGAGCAGCAGGATGACGAAGCAGTACAGTGCAACTTCACCGAACATAAAGGACCAGTGGTCGGGAAAGACCTTGCGGCCGAACTCCTTGACCATGGCCGAACCGCTAACCCGGGAGTCAACGAAGTTCGTGATGCGGCCAAGACGGGTCTTGGCCTGGTACGGCGTAGCAGAGGGAACACTCATGGTTAGCCACGCTCCCAGTAGCTCGGTCCAACGGGTTCTTGGAAGTCGTCAGTTGCAATCAGGTAACCCTCATCATCAACGCCGATCGGCAGCTGCGGCAGCGCGTGGCCGGCCGGGCCGAAGATGACCTTGCATTCCTGGGTCACATCGAAGGTTGACTGGTGGCACGGGCACAGCAGGTGGTGCGTGTGCTGTTCGTACAGTGCCACCGGGCAGCCGACGTGGGTGCAGATCTTGGAGTAGGCCACGATGCCGTCAACGGCCCAGTCTTCCCGGCCGGGGGACGGGTTCAGCTCGGAGGGGTCCAGGCGCATCAGCAGGACAACTGCCTTGGCCTTCTCCTCGAGCTTGTGCTCCTCCAGGTCCTGCAGGCCTTCCGGAATCACGTGGAAGGCAGAACCGATGGTGACATCGGAGGCCTTGATCGGAGTGCCGCTGGGATCGCGTGCCAGACGCAGGCCCTTTTCCCACATGGTGTGCCGCAGCGTGTCACCGGGCAGCGGGCCCAGGTCGCGGAAGACGGCAATGGCGGGAAGGGGAGCCAGGATCATGGCGCCGAGGAGGGTGTTGCGGATCAGGGGACGGCGCTTGATGCCGGTCTCCTCGATGATGTCGCCCACCATCTTTTCAGCGATGACGCGGTCCTCTTCGGGCCGGATCTCGTGGCGTTCCTCCACGATCTCGTGGTCCGGCATAAGGGTCTTGGCCCAGTGCACGATACCGACACCGATGCCGAGCATGGCAAAGGCGGTACCCAGGCCGAGGAGGATGTTCTGCAGCCGCAGCGTAGCGATGCTGGCATCATCCAGTTGGATGCTGAAGTACCCGATGAAAAACACGATGGTACCGATGATGGAGATGACGAACAGAAGCGCCACCTGCCGTTCGGCCCGCTTTTCGGCGCGGGGATTAACGTCGGCTAGACGAGGGCGGTGCGGAGGAAGTCCCGGATCCTGGAACTTCTCCCCATCTCCCTGGCCAGCCGTAGCGACGGTGCCCGAGGTGTTCGGACTGCCGTGACTATGGTCGCCCATGATCCCCCTCATCCTTCTCTGAAAACTGCATTTATAGACCTATGTGTAACTGTGATGTCACCCGTGCGGGTGAGCGCGGCGGTGGTTAGGAAGACCGGGAGGTCAACCAAATGGTGAAAGCGATGATGATTCCCAGACCAGCGGTCCAGATAAAGAGACCCTCGGAGACCGGACCCAGCGAGCCGAGCTGCGCTCCACCGGGGGAGCCGCTTGTCTCGATGTCCTTCAGGAACGTGATGATGTCCTGCTTGTCCTCGGGGGAGATGTTGGTGTCGTTGAAGACAGGCATGTTCTGCGGGCCGGTGACCATGGCCTCGTAGATGTGCTTTTCGCTGACGCCGTCCAGGGACGGGGCGAACTTGCCGCGGGTCAGCGCACCGCCGGCTGCGGCGGCGTTGTGGCACATGGCGCAGTTGACGCGGAACAGTTCGCCGCCGTTGGCGGAAGCTTCCTCGTCGGAGGTGTCCGGCTCGAGGTATTCCGAATCCGGAACTGCAGGGCCGGCGCCGAGGCTGGCAACGAAGGCAGCCATCTGAGCGGTCTGCTCCTCATCGAACTGGACAGGCTTCTGCTGGGCCTGCGGGCCCTGCATGGCCATCGGCATACGGCCGGTGCCCACCTGGAAGTCCACAGATGCGGCGCCGACGCCTACCAGCGAAGGCCCGTTCTCGGTGCCGGTGGCTTCAACGCCGTGGCACGTTGCACAGTTGGCGACGAAGAGCTTCTGCCCCTCGCTGACGTCTTCGGCAGTGTACGTGGTGGTCGCGGCCTGGGCCTGGTTGGTGCCGTTGGCTACGGCATAGAGACCACCCGTAACGAGGAGTCCCAACAGCAGCAGCGCGACTGCTGCGAGGGGATGACGCCGCCTTTGCGATAGTGCCTTCACTTCGTAGTTCCTAACTTATGTGGTCTTTGGGAAACAGGTGCCACTTTGGGGTATTTCGTGGGTGCGGTCCTCAAGCAGTGTTACTTGAGGAAATAGATGATGACGAACAGGGCAATCCAGACCACATCAACGAAGTGCCAGTAGTACGAGGTGACGATCGCCGAGGTCGCTTCGAAGTGTCCGAAGCGCTTGGCGGCGTAGGCACGGCCGATGATGAAGAGGAACGCGATCAGTCCGCCGGCCACGTGCAGGCCGTGGAAACCGGTGGTGAGGTAGAACGCGGAACCGTAGGAGTTCGACGAGAGGGATACGCCTTCAGAGACGAGCATTGCGTATTCGTAGGCCTGTACGGAGACGAAGATCGCTCCGAGTACGAAGGTCAGCAGGAACCACTCAGTCATGCCCCAGCGGGAAAGCTTCAGGAGCCCTCCGGTGCGGCGTGCCTGAAGCCGTTCTGCGGCGAAAACGCCAGCTTGGCAAGTGAAGGAACTGGAAACAAGGATCACCGTGTTAACGAAAGCGAACGGAACGTTCAGCTTCTCCGTCTCCATGGCCCACAGATCGCTCGACGTGGAGCGAAGGGTGAAGTACATGGCGAACAGGGCAGCAAAGAACATCAGTTCACTGGAGAGCCACACCACGGTTCCAACGGAAACCATATTGGGGCGGTTCAGCGTAGGGTGAGCCGGGGTACTGGGGGCATGGGTCGCTGTTGTCACATAGACATTATGGCGGTAAAACCGCCCAGTTCTCCAACAGATGGAGGCGCTCGGCGCGTCCAGGAAGGCGACCGGACCCCCGGATCCCAGTACTGGCGCGGAAATGGGGGTTCCAGAAACAATCCAGCAATTTCTACGAATCGTAGATAACCTAAGGTGTGTGACTACCATTCCGACTTCGACGGACACCTGGCCGAGCCTGATTACTGCCCTGATTGAGGGCAGGAACCTCGGGACGGAGCAGACCCGATGGGCCATGGCCGCGATCATGGCGGGGGAGGCCACGGACTCGCAGATTGCGGGCTTCCTGGTTGCCCTCCGGGCCAAAGGGGAGACCGTTGACGAGCTCACGGGGCTGGTTGAGGCCATGCTCGCCAGCGCACGCCCCATCCATATTCCCGGTGACACACTGGACATCGTGGGCACCGGCGGGGACCGGCACAATACGGTGAATATCTCCTCAATGGCTGCCCTGGTCTGTGCCGGCGCCGGAGCGAAGGTGGTAAAGCACGGCAACCGGGCGGCGTCGTCGTCCTCGGGATCAGCCGACGTGATCGAGGCACTCGGCGTGCGGCTGGACCTTCCGGTGGACCGCGTTGCGCAGGCTGCGGTGGAGGCGGGAATCACGTTCTGCTTCGCCCAGGTGTTCCACCCCTCCATGCGGTTCGCGGCCGTGCCGCGCCGCGAGATGGGGGTGGCCACCGCGTTTAACTTCATGGGACCGCTGACCAACCCTTCGCGGCCGAGCGCCTCGGCGATCGGTGTGGCGGATGCGCGTCTGGCGCCGCTGATGGCGGGGGTGCTGGCGCGGCGCGGCGTGCGTGCCCTGGTCTTCCGCGGCGATGACGGCCTGGACGAGATGACCACCACCGGCGTGTCCACCGTCTGGGAGGTCCGTAACGGGGCCGTGAGCGAGTCAGTAGTGGATCCCCTGGACCTGGGGATCAGCAGGGCCACGCTGGAGGATCTGCGGGGCGGAGACGCGGCCGCCAATGCCGCCGTTGTGCGCAGCGTGCTGGCCGGTGACAAGGGCCCGGTGCGTGATGCTGTGGTGCTCAACGCCGCCGCGGCCCTCGTGGCACTGGATCCGGAGGCTGAGGGCACCCTGCCTGAACGGCTGGCGCGGGGGCTGGAGCGGGCCTCTGCATCCATTGACAGCGGTGCGGCCCAGGCTGCCCTGGACCGCTGGGTGGAGGTAACCCGCTAGGTCCCCCGCGGCTGACGGCGGTGGCTCAGCTGTCGAAGCCGAGGGAGAAGGCGGCGTCGAGATCGTGTTGGGAGTATGCCCGGAACGCAATCTGTGTGGTGGTCCCGATGACGCCCTCGACCTTGGAGAGCCGGTTGGCGATAGCGTCCGCCAGGTCTTCGTGGCGGCGGACCCTCGCGATGGCGATCAGGTCGCAGTCGCCGGTGACCGAATAGACCTCGCTGATGCCCTCGATCTCTGAAATCTCTTCGGCACATTCCGGAATCCGGGCCGCATCCGTCTGGATGAGTACAAAAGCGGTGATCATGGCGGGCCTTTCGCTGCTGGGGTGGCGCCGGTGGCGCCTGTTTTCCCTTTGAGCCTAGTTGATCCGTTCCGGCCGGGGGTTCTGCGCCCCTCGCCGGGACACCACATGCCACACCAGCCGGTGGCCGAGAAGGAAGGCGCCCAGCACCAGCAGGGTTACCAGCTGGAAGCTCGGTGCGGTGCCACCGCCGGCCAGGGCCCGGATGCCCAGGCCTGCCGCCACGGTGCTAAGCCAGATTACGACGCCGGCGGGCCACAGCTGCCCGGGACGGCGCCACGCCCGCATAACGGCCCAGGCGGCCAGGCAGGTAAGGATGAAGGGCAGTGCGGTAAGGAGGATTCCGGTCACGGCGAGCCCGTGCTCGTGGCTCTGCCGGCCCAGGGCGGCGAAGATGGTGATGAGCACCAGGTCCGCGCCCAGCAGTACCGGCCAGCTGCGGCGCTGCGCCCGGGAGGCGGCGGTGCCCCGCGAGGCGCCCGCAGGCTCCGCGGATCGGGGAGTGTTGGTCATGTTCATGCCTTCTGTCCTACCGCGTTTTCGCGCACATAGGGTCCGATCAGTTCGCGTACCCGTGCTTCCACTGATTCGCGCCCGGTGCCTGATTCGAGCAGCCGGGTGGAGGAATGCACAATCGCGTTGATGAGTTCGGCGGTGACCGCGGGATCCTCAACGCCGAGCAGGGTCAGTGTCTCCACCAGGGGCGTGAGCAGCTGCCGGTGCATCATGGCGCTTTGATTGTCCAGTTCCTCGCCCGGGGCAACGGCGGCCAGCGCGTTGCCTACCGCGTGTTCCCCCTCTGCCACCAGCGCAATGTTGGTCAGGACGTAGGCCATGATCCGGTCAGCGGGCTCCGGCTCCGCGTCCATGGCCTCCCGGACCCGGCGGGTCCAGCGGGGGAAGACGTCCAGTACCAGCGCGTGCAGCAGGTCCTGCCGTGATTTGTAGTATTGGTAGGCGCTCGGACGGGCGAGGCCCGCCAGCGCGGCAACTTCGGCCATGCTGGGTGCCTCGCCCGTGCGGGCCAGGAGGGTACGTGCCGCGTCCAGCAGCGCCCGCTGCTGTGCCGCCCGGTGTTCGGCCACCGTGGGGGCATTAATTCGGGGCACTGATCCTCCTGTTCGTACTGTCCAAGCGTTGTGCGCCGGGGTTAGCCGGCCAGCCGACCGTCGACCATCTCCACTACGCGGTCGCAGTGGTGCAGGACGTCGTGATCGTGCGTCACCATAACTGTAGCAACGCCACGCTCATGGGTTTCGCGTGCCAGCAGGGCCACTACGTCCTGGCTGCGTGCGCGGTCCAGGGCCGCCGTGGGCTCGTCCACGAGCAGCAGGGTGGGCCGGTTCACGAGCGAGCGTGCAATACCCACGCGCTGGCGTTCACCGCCGGAGAGCTGGTCGGGGCGGCTCTTGGCCTTGTGGTCCATGCCTACCGCTGCGAGCAGTTCCATGGGATCGAACCCGTCCCGACTGCCTGCGAGCTTGAGCATAAGCCGCAGCTGGTCAGCGGAATTCAGGGCCGGAATCAGGTTGCCTGACTGGAAGACAAAACCAATCTCCTTCAGCCGGAACCTGGCCCGGTCGGACTTGCTGAGGGTGCCCAGGTCCACACCGTTCACCTGTACGGTGCCCGAGTCCGGGGTGGTCAGGGCGCCCGCCACGGCGAGCAGGCTGGACTTGCCGGCACCGGAGGGGCCAACAACTGCCACCATTTCCCCGGGTGCAACCGACAGCGTGACGTTGTCGAGTGCCTGGACGGTGCTTTCGCCGTCGCCCAGTGCGAGGTTCGCTGCCTCGATGAGCAGCCCGCCGGTACGGGTGCCGGGAGTGTGTGCCTGTGTTTCGGTGCTCATCGCTGTCCTCCAAGTGCCACCAGGGGATCTACGCGGGAAATCCGGACAATGGCAAGGGCGGCGCCCACCAGGCCCAGAAGGATCGTCAGCACGGTTGCAGTGGCGATCGGAGCGGCTTCCAGGGCGAACGGCATGGCCGTGCCGCTCAGGCCGGCGCCCATGCCGAGTCCGGCGAGGATGCCGATCACGGTGGAGACGACGAGGATGATGGCGGCCTGGAGCAGTCCGTCACGCAGCAGGTAGCCGGTGGAGGCGCCGACGGCGCGCAGCACGGCCAGTTCGTGACGGCGCTGGATGGTCCACACCGTGAAGAATGCGCCGACCACCAGTGCGCAGATCGCGTAAAGGAAGACCTGGATCATTTCCAGGGTCATGGTTTCGGCGGAGTAGCCGGGGGAAGCGTTGAAGGATTCCGCCAGGGTGGAGGTGACGGTGCCCGCGGCGGCGTCGCCGGCTGCGAAGTCGATGTCCGCGCCGTCGGCGGCCTTCAGGGCCACGGTGCTGGCCGTGGCGAAGTCCACGGAGTCAATGGCGTCCTGTGTCGGGGTGCCGGGGGCGCTCTGGCCGCTGGCCAGGTACTGCCAGGTGTCCAGCGGCAGGTAGGCGAGGTCAACGTGTCCGAAGGTTGCCTGCCCGTCGGTGTAGCCGACCACGGTGAGGTCGACGCCGATGCGCTCGAGCGTCACGACGTCGCCGATGGCCAGGCCGGCGTCCGCGGCCGTGGAGGAGACCACGATCTCGTCGGGAGCGCTGATGCTGCGGCCTTCGCCAATCTGCGGAGCCAGGAAGGAATCCGTTTCGACGCCGAACAGTGCCAGGTCAACCTGGGTGCCGTCGCCGGTGGTGCCGTTCATCATGGCGGTGCCCATCAGGGCCGCTTCCTCGACGCCGGGCTGCTCGGCCCAGGTTTCGGCCTGGCCCCTGTCCACCACGCTGCGGGAGAACGCATTATCGGTTTTGGTGCCTTCATTAAAGGCGAAGGCGGTGGCCGGCATGGACTTCAGGCCGGACACACCGTCATTGACGAGGCCTGAGGACAGGCCGGAAAGCAGGACCATAAGAACGGCTATAAGGGCGACAACGCCACCCATCAGTCCGAACCTGGCCCGTGCGAAACGCAACTCGCGAAGCGCTAAAAACATCGGAACCCCTTGCTGGATCGTATGCAGATGTTGCCAACAGCTTGTCGGTAACATACCAACATACTGTCAGAAACATGCTGGAGGAACAACCGGGATCTGACCGCGGCGGAATATGGGGGAGCCGTGTCTGGCGGCTGCCCCGCCGGGGTGGTCTGCTTAACTCATGGCCAAAAGCGGAGGACCCGCCTCCCGCTCCGGGCACGGCCGCAGGCGCTATCTGCGCTGGTTGGCGGTGTTCGTCGTCCTCGCGCTTACCTTCGAGTACGTGGTCCTGCCGCAGCTTGCCGGCACGGAGAACGTCTTGAAGTCCCTGTCCAGGCTCCCGCCGTTCCTGATGATCGGAGCACTCTGCCTGCAGGTTGGGTCCTGGCTGAGCTACAGCGCCCTGACCAGCGTGGTACTCCCGGGGAGCGCCCGGCCGTCCTATTTCACGCTGATACGGATAGACCTGTGCGACAGTGCCGTCAACCATGTGGTGCCCGGCGGTGGCACTACGTCGGCGGCTGCGCGCTACCGGCTGCTGACGCTGGCCGGGGTGCCGCCGCGGGAGGCTCTGAGTGCTGCGACCATCCAGACCCTGGGCGCGTATCTGATCCTCGGCGCCCTGTTTGGCGTGGGGTTGGTCTTTATGGCTGGGCAGGTAAGCGTGAACAGGAACTACGCCGTCGCCGGGGCCGTAGTGCTGGTGCTCTTTGGTGTGGCGCTGGTACTTCTGGTGGTGCTGGGCCGGCATCTCGATGCCGCAGTGCGGGTGGCGCGGGCCGTGGCGAGGGCCGTGCCGCGGCTGCACCCTGACGGCGCCGAACGCTTTGTCCGAACCGTCGCCGGGGAAACCCGGATTTTCCATGCGGAACCCCGGAGGTCTGCGGAGGGGATCGGACTGGCAACCCTGCGCTGGGTTCTGGACGCCGCGAGCCTGTGGGTGCTGTTGGCGGCATTTGGGCACCAAGTCGGTGCAGGGCAGCTGATCGTGGCCTATTGCCTGGCCAATCTGGTGGCCATGGTTCCGCTCACGCCGGGTGGTGTGGGTTTGGTGGAGGGGCTGCTGGTGCCAACGCTGACGGGGTTCGGCACACCGGCCGGGGTGGCTGTCCTGGGAGTGTTGTCCTGGCGGATCCTGCAGTATTGGCTGCCGATCCCGGTGGGCGCCCTCGCATATCTGACGCTGCGCCTGGGGGTTCTGCGGCATGCCGCCCGCCGGCCCCGGGGGATAGTCCTTCCCGGTGCCGGCGGCACGCGGCGAAGCTAGGACCAGATATCGTCGCCGCGCAGCGTCGCGTCAGCGCCGCCGTCGGTGTAGATGGTCTGGCCGGTGGTGTGGGTGTTCTCCTCGGAGGTCAGCCAGATCAGCAGGCGGGCAATGACCTCGGGCTCGGAGTGGCCGTTGAGCGGCATTGGAACGTTTTCATCCACCATGGCCCGGCCTTCGGGGGTGGCGAGCAGTTCGCGGGTCATCGCCGAGAGTACGGTGCCCGGGGCGACGGCGTTCAACGGGATGCCGGCTCCGGCGAAGGCCGGGGAGATGCTTTCGCGGCGGACCCAGCGGCTCAGGGCACGCTTGCTGGACGGGTAGTTCAGGTAGCCGGTCTGCGGGCCCTGGTCTGCCAGTTCCTTGCCGATCCGCAGGGCTTCCTCCTCATTGCCGGCCAGCATTGCCTCGACCAGTTCGGGGGAGTTGGGCTGCAGGCTGGCCATGGAGCTGACGGCGGCGGCGCGCGGGGCGCTGCTCTTGGCCAGCGTGGGCGCCAGGGCGGTAAGGAAATCGGCGACGCCGAAGAAGTTCACTGCCACGGTGATGGGTGCCGGGGCGGAAATGCCGGCGCAGGCGATCACGGCGTCGACGTTGCCGCCGGCCAGCTCAACGGCCCTGTCGACGGCGGCCGAGCGGCCCTCGGGGGTGCTCAGGTCCGCTTCGACGTCGGCGTTGCGCAGGTCAACGCCAATGACGTTGTTGCCGGCCTCCTTCAGCAGGTTGGCGGTGGCTGCTCCGATGCCCGAAGCTGATCCGGTGACGATATATGTTCTAGTCATGTTTACAGTGTAAACCCGTTAATGGAGCAGTGGCAGGGCCGCTAAAAACCCGTAGCTGGAGGCCAGCGCAGACCGGCAGTCAGCGCAGGCGTTCCGGCCAGTCCGGCGGAACCCGGTCTGCCGGGCCGGGGACTGACTGGTCAAGCGGATGATGCTCCGGCGGAGCCAGCACGGGGCCGGCAAAGACCGAGGCGTCCGTGTAGTTCCAGAACCAGTCCTCGCCGGGCTCGTAGCTGCGGATGATCGGGTGCCCGGTGTCCTGTTCATGGGCGGTGGCATGCCGGCCGGGGGAGTTGTCGCAGCAGCCTATGTGGCCGCATTCGGCGCAGCGTCGCAGGTGGTACCACCAGCCCTGCTGCTGCGTGCATTCCACGCAGCCCTGCTGCTGCGTGCATTCCACGCAGCCCGGGCCGCTGGGCGGAACCGAAGCATTGATGCCGGGGATGGAGGGGACGGATTCCATCGGGGCTCCTTCCGAAAAGCGGTAGGTTCCACGCTAACCAGCCGCGGGCTTCGGCAACAGGGCCGCCCGCCGCCTCGACCAGGTCGCCGGGGGGAGTCAGCGGTCCGCTCAGCCCAGCCAGGCGGTCGTGTCGGGCGGCAGCATCCCGTCCTGCAGCGGCGCGCTGGTATGCAGTACGGTCCCGGCGGGCAGAGCGACAGCAGTATGCCCGAAGTTGGTAATGCTCTGCCAGCCGCCGGGACGCTCGAAGTGCAGCACCGAATCCGCGCTGGGCAGCCAGGCCAGTTCCTCCGCGCACTGCTGCTTGTCCCGGAGTTCCAAAGCACGCCGGTAGAAGTTCAAGGTGGATTCCGTGTCGGCATCCTGAACCGTCACGGCCGCCGGCCCGTACTCCTTCGGCTGGGGCAGATGGGCCGGGACGGTGCTGAATCCGAAGGACGGCCCGTCCGTGGTCCACGGCAGCGGCACACGGCAGCCGTCCCTGCCCTTTTCCACGCCGGCATTGCGGAAGAACGTCGGATCCTGCCGGTCGGCATCCGGAATGCCGGCTACCTCGTGAAGACCCAGTTCCTCACCCTGGTAGAGATAGGCCGAACCGGGCAGCGCCAGCATCAGCAAGGTGGCTGCCCGGGCACGGCGCAGGCCGGCCGTGCGGTCCAGCTGGTCCTCGGGTCCTCCGGCGAACACCCAGGCCTTGCCGTCCTGCCCCTTCCCGCTGTCCTCCGGTGCGGGCGGCAGCCCGTACCGCGTGGCATGCCTGACCACGTCGTGGTTGGAGAGCACCCACGTGGAGGAAGCGCCGGTGGCAGCTGCCTGCTCCAGATTTGCCGTGATGACCGAACGGAAGCGGGCGGAGTCGAAATCGGCCTGCAGCAGGTCGAAGTTGAAGGCCTGGCCCAGGCCCTCGGGGCTCGCGTAGCGTCCGCGGCGGGAAGCGTGGACCCAGGCCTCGGCCACCGCCGTGCGCGGAGGCGTGTACTCATTAAAAAGGGTGCGCCATTCGGCGTAGATCTCGTGCACCTCGTCCCGGTCCCAGAACGGGTGCCCGCCGTCGGTGCCCTCACCTTCCGCTATGAGTTCGGCTTGTGAGGGCAGCGGTTCGCTCAGATCCTTGGCCAGGGCATGGGCCACGTCGATCCGGAAGCCGTCCACGCCGCGGTCGGACCAGAACCGCAGGGTCGCCAGGAATTCGTCCCGGACCTCCCGGTTCTCCCAGTTGAAGTCCGGCTGTTCCGGGGCGAACAGGTGCAGATACCACTGTCCGTCCGGCACCTGCTCCCAGGCGCTGCCGCCGAAGACCGACTGCCAGTCCGACGGCGGTTCACTGCCGTCCGGGCCCGTGCCGTCCCGGAAGATGTACCGCTCACGGGCCGCGGAACCCGGGGGAGAGTCCAGCGCTTCACGGAACCAGGTGTGCCGGTTGGAGGAATGGTTGGGGACGATGTCGACGATGAGTTTGATTCCGGCGTTATGCAGGGCGGCGGCCATCGTATCGAAATCTGCCAGGCTGCCCAGGCGCGGATCGACGTCCCGGTAATCGTCGACGTCGTATCCGCCGTCCGCAAGGGCGGAGGGATAGAAGGGGCTCAGCCAGACGGCGTTGATCCCGAGTGCGGAGAGGTAGGGAACCTTGGCGGTGACCCCCTGCAGGTCGCCCAGGCCGTCGCCGTTGGTATCCGCGAAACTGCGCGGATACACCTGATAGACGGCGGCTTGCCGCCACCAGTGGGGATCCGTCATGGGATCGGCGTCGGAGGGGAAGGGCTGCGGGGCTGTGGTCAAGGTGGTCCTTTGGTGGGGCGCGGGTGCGCGGTGCCCGTGGAAATGGTCTGGTTGGACTCTACTCTGCCCGCGGTGCGGCCGCGTTCGGAGTTGGTGACGGCTTCTCCGCAGGATCCCCGGTTCCTTCCCGGCTCCTGTCCCGGTGCCTGTCCCGGGCTTCCCGGGGACGCTGCGGAGTTCTAGAGTGTGCCCATGCCCGCAGCTGCGCCGCACACAGCAGCCCCTCCCGGCCCGCATTTCCCGGGAGCCGGGCCTAACCGGACCCGGGAGCCGGGCCTGACCGGACCCGGGAGCCGGGCCTGACCGGACCCGGGAGCCGGGCCTGACCGGACCCGGGAGCATTTTCCAAGGACGTGAGGATATGGCCACATTTCCGGACGACGCCGGTGCGGACAGGGAGATCAAGGACCGTCTGCGGGCCATCTGGTCGATGGGGGACTATGCGGCCGTGGCCGCGCAAACCGTTGAGCCTCTGGGACCGGCCCTGGTTCGGGCCGCCGGGGTCAGTGCCGGCGACCGGGTCCTGGACATTGCCGCAGGGACCGGAAACGCGGCCATCGCGGCTGCCGAAACGGGAGCGGACGTTACGGCGTCGGACCTGGCACCGGATTTACTGAATGCCGGCAAACGCCTGGCGCTGGCCCGGTCCGTCCGGCTGACCTGGTCTGTGGCCGACGCCGAGGATCTGCCCTATGCCGACGCGTCCTTTGATGCGGTGGTTTCCTGCGTGGGGGTGATGTATGCCCCGCACCATCGACTGGCTGCCGCTGAACTGGTTCGCGTCTGCCGGCCCGGGGGAGGCCTCGGGATCATCAGCTGGACGCCCGAAGGCTTTATCGGCAGCATGTTCGCCGCCATGAAGCCGTACTCACCGCCACCGCCGCCCGGAACGCAGTCTCCGCCCCTGTGGGGAAACCGGGAGCATGTGGAGTCCCTGTTGGAAGGCCGGGTGCGGGAATTCCGTGCGGAGCGCAGCACCCTGCTTATTGACCGGTTTTCGACGCCGAAGGACTTCCTGGTGTTCCTGAAGGCACACTACGGACCGGTCATGGCGGTTTACGCGTCCCTGGCGTCGGCGCCGGAGCGGGGCAGCGCCCTGGATGCGGAACTGCTGGCTCTGGTGAAGAGGTACAGCACGCAGGCGGGCGGCATGACCATGGACTGGGAATATCTGCTCGTAACCGCCAGACGGGCCTGACGGAGGCGGACATCCGGGGGGCCGGGGCGGCCAGAACGGCAGGCCGGAACGGCAGGGGAGTGGGCGGGGTTTGATCGGATCCGGGAGTTCGGCGGTGTGGGCTGTTGGCGGACATACGCCGGGGTTATCTGCTTTATCCGGACTCAGCTGCCGGTTTGCGGGCCCATGACCGAAACCTTCGCGGATGGCAGGGCCTGCCGCAGGCACTCGGCAACCCGCTGGGCGTCCTCATCGGTGGCGGCGCCCGCGAGGGAGATACCAAGATGCGAGGCGGGGTAATCGGCGGACACGTATGATTCCTCAACCAACGGATCCTCCAGGCACTGCTCATATAAACCGGTTCCGGGGTCGGAAGCGCTCACCGTCCAGCGGTCCGGGCGTCCGTCGGGGCTGTCCGCTCCGCCGGTGCCGCAAGCAGCCAGGGCGAGCACGGCAGCCAGCACAGCGGCGCTGCGTGCCGCCACCACGGAAAGCCAGCCATGCCTGCTCATTGATGCACCTTCCGGGAAGCCGGACAATTAGCGGAAGCCTACTGTAGCCCGATGGCCATCCACAGGTGCTCCCGCACGGGTCGGGGGACCTCTTCCAATACGCTAGTTGACATAATGTGGATTATCGGCGTTTATCCGGGGTTCGCGGAAGGAGCTTTACTGTCCGTATTCTGCCTCTGGTACATATAACTCCTTCTGTGCCTGATCCCCCGGATTTTTCACCGATTTGAGTGTTTTTTCGGCGCGCGGCCGGCTGTGCCTCAGTTCTGCGGTGTTGCCGCCTAGATCGCCGGGTGCGCCGCGCAGGCGTCCGAATCCCGGAAAACGGCTGACCTGGTCACGCAGATTCCCGTCGCCGGGCGGCCCGCAGCGCACCGGTGAATGAGTTGACATAACGTCCCCCGCAGGCTGGCAGAGGTATCCGGGCAGGTTGACATAACCGCGCAGTGACGCCTGTGGCTGCCGTTGCCTCCCCCGGCTGCCCTGGCACCGGCGGCGGCCGAGCCCTGAACCCGCACGGCATGCCGGTCCGGTCCAACAAACGGGATGTTGGTCACTTTGACGCTATATTTCGCCATGACGGGCCCGCCGTCGCTGTACGGTTTGGTGCAGCGACTTTGATTGCCTATATGATCTACGCTCAAACCCCCCCCAAATCAGGAGATAAACACAACAAAATGGCTACCGATTACGATGCCCCGCGCGTCAAGGAAGAAGACCAGCCGACAGACTCCCTGGAGGGACTGAAAGCTCAGCAGCGCGGCGGAGCGATGACTGCCGTCATTGATGTCGAAGAGTCGGACGCGATCGACGGTTTTGACCTTCCGGGTGCGGACCTGTCCGGCGAGGAACTCCTGATCAAGGTTGTTCCCCCGCAGGCTGACGAATTCACCTGCATGTCCTGCTTCCTCGTCCGCCACCGTTCGCAGATTGCCCGCGAAAAGAAGAACGGCGAGGCCTACTGCCTGGACTGCGAAGGCTAAGCACTCCCCGCTTGGACCAGCCGGGTTCCGTCCGTAAGGCGGGGCCCGGTTTTTTGCTGCCCGAAACGCCCCGCCGCCTGCAGGGTGCCACCCCCTTCGCGTCTAGGATTTCCGGATGAGCATCACGCTTCCCGCCTCAGCCCGGCAGCTTGGCCCGGCAGACCACGCCCTGGTGGAACTTGCCCGCCGGACCATCGACGCAGCCACCGATGCCGGCCCGGACGAGGACGGCATCCACACCGTGGGTGCAGCGGTCCGGACAGCCGACGGCGGGGCGTATGCGGGCGTGAACCTCTATCACTTCACCGGAGGTCCCTGTGCGGAACTTGTTGCCCTGGCAGCAGCCCGGGCCGCCGGAGCGGGGCAGCCAACCCATATTGTGGCCGTCGGCAACCACGGCCGCGGCGTGCAGAGCCCCTGCGGCCGCGACCGGCAGGTGCTCAGCGATTACTATCCCGGCATCCGCGTTGTTGTGCCGGCACCGGAGGGCCCGGTAAGCGTTGAGGCCCGCGATCTCCTGCCGCTCGGGTTCGTTCCCCCGGCGGACTGAGAGCATGGCCGGAACCTGCCCCGCCGTCAGTCCCCCGGCCCCTCCACGTCCTGGATGACTTCATTGCGGCGCAGGAACCACGGCCGGTACGGCGGATCGAACCGGGCGAAGCGCGGACTGCCCAGCGGCGTGAAACCCTCTGCGGAGACGGCCCCGAGCAGGCCGGCCAGGTGGCCCTGGAAATTGGCCTCGCTCCACCTCCCGCCAAAGGAAGCGGCTGCGCCGGTCCGGCCCGGGACCGGGACAATGCTGACCGCCGGATCCGCCGGCACCGGTGCGGTAGGGGCGGTCAGATCGGCTGGAAGGACAAAAGCCACGCTGTAGGCGCCGGGGACAGGGCTCGGCTCAAGCAGCACCGGCGCCGTCATGGCCAGAGTTTCCGCGAACCGCACCTCCCCGGGGGGATCCGGCTCCAGCACAGACCGGGAGGAGTTCTGCCCGCTGATGTAGGCAAACAGATGTCTGAACCCGGTGTTGCCGGCGCCTTCAAACCCGGCATTTACCGTCACCTGGGCCAGGACGTGCGCCGGGTAGTGGCGCAGTTCGAAGCCGGGGTATTGGCCCAGGACGGTATAGGGCTGCTGCTCTGTCATGGTCCAGCCGAGGGTACGCTTCACGCACGCACAACAACAGCGTGGAGGGCACTAGGATAAAGCGGTGCCCACCGATTCCACTGCCCTGCTGCGCGACCTGGTTCTTCCCATGCTGGAGCAGGATCTTGTGCCGATTGTCCAGCTCGGGCACCCTGCCCTCCGGCGTACTGCCCTGCCCTTCGACGGCGAACTGGACGCTGCCGAACTGCAGGCCCTGATCAGCCTTATGCGCAGGGTGATGCATGCTGCCCCCGGCGTGGGGCTCGCGGCACCGCAGCTGGGTATCCCGCTGCAGATCGCGGTGCTTGAAGACACCTTCGAGGTGGGCGCTGAAGTGGCGGCGGTCCGGGAACGGTCTCCCCTGCCCTTTTTCACCATCATCAATCCCCGTTATGAGGCCGACGGCGAGCAGTCCGCCGAGTTTTATGAAGGGTGCCTGTCCTTTGAGGGATACCAGGGGGTGGTCCGCCGGCACGCGTCCGTGGTGCTGGATTACACCGACGCGCAGTCCCGGCAGCACATGGAGCGGTTCAGCGGATGGCAGGCCCGTATTGTCCAGCATGAAACGGACCACCTCTACGGAACCGTGTATGTGGACCGGATGCTGACCCGCTCCCTGTGCAGCAATACCGAATATGCCCGGCGCTGGGCCTCGCCGGATATCGGCGAGGCCCGGCACGTGCTTGGGTTCTAGCCCCTAAACAGGGGCGGCCTCCGTTTCCCGGGCTTCGTCCGGAGCGGGGTTCTGCGCGGTCGGAAGCCATCGCGCCCACCAGTTCAGCAGGTGCTCGAAGCGCTGCCGGCGGTGCCATGGCGTGCCGCTGCGTGAGAGTTCGTGGTTCTCCCCCGGGAAAAGCAGCATCTGCGTGGGCACGCCCCCGAGTTTCAGGGCAGTGTAATAGCGCTGGGCCTGCTCCACCGGGCAGCGCAGGTCATCTTCGGAATGCACCACAAAGGTGGGTGTCCGGACGGACTCCACACACGCCATCGGGCTCTGAGCCAGCACGCCGGCCTGGTCAGTGCCGGTGTACCCGGCACTGAAGAACCAGCCAATGTCGGCGGACCCGACGAAGGAGAGCGGGTCCAGGAAGCCGCGTTCCACCACGGCAGCCGTGAACCGGTGATCGTGGGCAATAGTCCACGCGGTGAGGTATCCGCCGTAGGATCCCCCCATGATTCCCAGCCGGCTGCTGTCCAGTTCGGGGTGGGTGGCCAGGGCGCCGTCAACATACGCCAGGACATCGGCGAGGTCATGGGTTCCCATGGCGCCCTTGATGGCCCTGCCGTGTTCCTGCCCGTATCCGGCGGATCCGCGCGGATTGCACATGAGCACCGCATAGCCTGCGCGGGTGTAGATCCGGGTCTCATCGAAGTATCCCCAGCCGTACTGGGCAAAGGGGCCCCCGTGGATGTTGAGCAGCACCGGATGCGGGCCGGGGCCGTCGGGCAGTGCCAGCCAGCCGTGGACCGGATAGCCGTCCGCGGAGGAATGCGTCTCTTCCACGGGTGCTGATACCGGGCACTTTTCCCGCAGGGCGGCGGAGAAATCCGTGACGCTCCGCAGGCCGCCTTCCTCGACGACGGCGAGGTCCCCTGCAGTGCCCGTGTCCGTGTAGCTCACCACCACGGTGCCGTCCGCGGACCCGGCGGCGGTAACCACCCGGGGCCCCGAGACCAGCGTCTGAACACCACCCCGCGGATCCACGGACAGGAGTTCACCCGTGCCGCGGTGCCGGTTGAAGACCAGTGCCTCGGCGCCGCGGTGGGCAAGGACGGTGCCTTCGGCAAGGTCCGTGTGTTCCGGATCCGTGAGCCTCCGGACGGCGGCCGGATCTGCGGTCGGCGCGGCATACAGGGCAGTATTGCGCGCCACGAAGTCCGTGCCGCTTTCCGCGAGCTCCTGGCCGAGGTAGAACAGCCAGGCCCCGTTGGTGCTTTCCACCGGATCCGAAACGGACAACGGCGTCCGGCCGCCCGGGTTGGTCAGCTTGCGCAGCCCGGTACCGTCGGTCGTGATGCTGTAAACGTCGCTGACCAGCGTGGTGTCATCCTGCTCCCGGGTGTAGAGGATGCGGGTCCCGTCTGCGGAGAAAACCGGCTGCAGGTGATCGGCCGGTGCAGTGGTGAGCTGCCGAGCCGCAGGTACGCCGCCGGAATCCGGGCGGGCCTCGGGTCCGGCCGCCGCGCGTCCCCGGGGTTCAACATACGGCTCGGCATCCAGGTCCGGCAGGTCCAGCAGGAAAACCTGCGTGGGTTTGTCCCCCGTGTATCCCGTCCCGTTCATCCGGTACTTCAGCGTGGTGATCAGGCGGGGGTCCTCTGCAGCGGCGGGAACGCCCTTGACGGTGCCGTACCGGCCTTCCTCGGGCACACGCGCGGAGAAAACCACCTGCTGCCCGTCCGGCGAGAAGGAGAACCAGCTTACGCCCAGCTTCGCATCCGTGACCCGGACGGGTTCGCCGCTGCCGGCACCCAGCACAAACAACTGGGGCGGCTCCCCCGCCCCGGCGCGCAGGAAGCCGAGGGAGGCGCCGTCGGGACTGTACTTTGGCATGGTGTCCCGGAAGCCGCGGGTGAGCCGGCGGGGCTGGCCGGCCCCTGCCATGGGAACCCGCCACAACTGTCCGGTGTAGGCGTCGGAGGCAAAATCGGGGCGGGTCACCGACACGACGCAGTGCAGGGCGTCGGGATGCACGGCGGGGGCGGAAAGGGAATTGAGGAGAGGCAGGTCACATGGATTCACGCTTCGAAGCCTAATCATCACCGGCTTCCCGGCCAACTGCCGCCTTAGGATGGACATATGCCTCCCCTGCCGCCCCTCGCCTGCCCGGTCTGCGGCGGCAGGCTCGAACCGGATTCTGCCCGCACAACACTGACCTGCCCTGCCGGACACCGGTACGACGCCGCGAAGCAGGGGTATTTCAATCTGCTCACCGGCAGCGGCACGAAATTCCAGGCCGATACCGCCGCTATGGTGGCAGCCCGCACCGATTTCCTGGCCGCCGGGCATTACCGTCCGCTGGCAGCCGAACTCGCCCGGCTGGCCGCGGAATCGGCGCCGGGACAGGCAGTGGTGCTCGACGCCGGCGCAGGCACCGGCTACTACCTTGCTGAGGTGCTCGCGGCCCTTCCCTCCGCAACAGCGGTGGCACTGGATATCTCCAAGTACGCGCTGCGGCGGGCAGCCCGCGCGCTGCCCGGCACGTACTGCCTAGCCTGGGATGTGTGGCGGCGGCTGCCGCTGCCGGACGCGTCGGTGGACGTGGTGCTCAATGTCTTCGCCCCGCGGAACCCCGCCGAATTCCGTCGGGTGCTTACGCCGGGCGGGCTCCTGGCTGTGGTGACGCCCCGCCCCGAGCATCTGCAGGAAATCCGCGGTGCGGCCGGGATGCTGGATATCGCCGGCAACAAGGAAGGCGATGTCGCTGCGGCCGTCGCGCCGGGATTCACCCCCGTGTATACCGGCACCTGCACGTATCCGATGCAGCTTTCTTCCTCCGATATTCGGAACGTGGCACTCATGGGCCCTTCGGCCCGGCATCTGGACGAGGCAGCCCTCCGCGCTGCGGTTGCAACACTGCCGGATCCGATGCAGGTGACCGCCTCGTTCACCCTGCAGCTGTTCCGGGCGGAATAGGCACGCCTTTACAAACGTTATCCATCCGGTGCCCCGGGCCCTAGGTCTGCGGCGGAAATTCAGGCAGAATGAACGCATACGCCCGCAAGATACCGGAGACCGGCGCCCAACATCAGCACCACAGGCGGCGGACCGGGGAACCGAGGGGATCACACGATGCAGGACGTTTTCGAATGGATGCTCAGCTACGGCTGGGCGCTCTGGCTGGTGCTCTTCCTGGGCTTTGCAGCTGTTGAAGCACTCACCCTGGACCTGTTCTTCGGGATGTTGTCAGTCGGTGCGCTGGCGGCCATGATCGCCTCCCTCTTCGCCGCACCGCTTTTCCTGCAGGTGGTGATCTTCGCGCTGGTCTCGGTGCTGATGATCGGCGTGGTGCGGCCGCTGGCCCTGAAGCACCTGAGGCACAGCACCAAGGACCAGCTGTCGAACATCGACCGGCTGCTGGGTGCTCCCGCACTGACCCTGGAGCCCGTGTCCGGCACGGCGGGAACGGTCAAGCTCGGCGGAGAGACCTGGTCTGCACGCAGCGCCGATTCCACCGTGCTGCCGGCCGGCGTGCAGGTCAGCGTTGCCCGGATAGACGGCGCCACCGCCGTCGTGGAAGCGCCGCACAGCGGCAGCCCCGCGGAGCATCCGGCTCCGAACCAAAACGAAGCACGCTGAGACTACAGCCGGGACGGCGCCGCCGCACCGGAGACAACAGAGCAGGATCCGCGGATCCCGCGCAAACCCGAGGGGGAACATGGGAACGGGAACAGCCGTCCTGATAGTAGTACTAGCCGTCCTGGTGATTTTTGTCCTGGTGGTCCTGGTCAAGGCCGTCAAGATCGTTCCGCAGGCGCGGGCCGGAGTAGTGGAACGCCTCGGCAAGTACCAGCGGACCCTGACCCCGGGCCTGACCATCCTGATTCCTTTCGTAGACCGCATGCTGCCGCTGCTGGACCTGCGCGAACAGGTGGTGTCCTTCCCGCCGCAGCAGGTCATCACCGAGGACAGCCTGGTTGTCTCCATCGACACGGTGGTGTACTTCCAGGTCACCGATGCCCGTGCAGCCACCTATGAGATTGCCAACTACATCCAGGGTGTGGAGCAGCTGACCATCACCACCCTGCGAAACGTGGTGGGCGGCCTGAACCTGGAAGAGGCGCTGACGTCCCGCGACCAGATCAACGGCCAGCTCCGCGGCGTGCTGGATGAAGCCACCGGCCGCTGGGGCATCCGTGTGTCCCGGGTGGAACTGAAGACCATCGCTCCCCCGCTGACCATCCAGGATTCGATGGAAAAGCAGATGCGTGCCGAGCGGGAACGCCGCGCCACCGTCCTGACGGCCGAGGGCTCCAAACAATCGCAGATCCTGACCGCCGAAGGACGCCGGCAGGCGGCCATCCTTGCTGCTGAAGGTGACGCGAAGGCAGCAATCCTGCGTGCCGACGGCGAGGCCCAGGCCATTGCGAAGGTTTTCGGTGCCATCCACAAGGGGAACCCGGACCAGAAGCTGCTCGCCTACCAGTACCTGCAGACCCTGCCCAAGCTCGCCGAAGGCAGCTCGAATAAGGTGTGGATCATTCCCAGTGAACTCGGTGAGGCACTGAAGGGTGTTGGCAGTGCGCTGGGCGACTTTGTACCCGACCCCAAGCAGCATTCCGCGAACGGCAATGTGCCGGCGCAGAACGGGACCGGCCCGTCCGCGGATCCGAAGGCCTAGACCGCCCTGTGGTATCCGGTGCCGGCCTGCAGCCGGTATAATTGACTGTTTGCCGGGCAGTAGCCGCTAAACGCGGCAGGACGCGGGAACAGCGACGGCGTCGCCGGCGTTGTTCCAAGTGCAACAACAGGCGGCCAGGGGTGGCCGGCCGGATGCCTACCGGGGACGACAGGGCGACGGCACCGGCATGACAGAGGGTCCGCCAGCGGATCCAGCGTATTGATGAGGGAGAAAAGATGAGCGATCGTAGCCTGCGGGGTATGCGCCTGGGCGCGCAGAGCATGGAGACAGAATCCGGCGTAGAGCCGGCTCCCCGCCAGCGGGTGGAATACCGCTGTGAGGACGGCGAGCGTGTTTTCGTAACTTTCGCTGCCGAAGCGGACATTCCCCCGGTCTGGATTTCCAAGACCGGCAAGGAAGCGCTTCTGGTAGACGGTGAGAAGCCGGACACCAGCAACGACAAGCCGGTGCGTACGCACTGGGACATGTTGCTGGAACGCCGCAGCATCGAGGAACTCGAGCAGATCCTCCAGGACCGCCTGACGCTTCTGCGCGAACGCCGCGGAGAGCGCACCAGCGCCTAGTCTTCCTGCATCCGCACGGGCCTCGGCCCGGCGCCACTGAAGACACAAGCAGGGCGGCTGCCGTAACGGCAGCCGCCCTGCTTTTTTGTGCCCGGAATCCTAGCCGCGGCCGGTGAGCTTCTTCCAGCGTGCCGACAGGCCCCAGCGGGTGACGTTGGCGATGGCTTCGAACACAATGTTGCCGCTCATCTTGGAGGCACCGAATTCACGCTCGACAAACGTGATGGGCACCTCGGTAATCCGCAGCCCCATCCGGGCCACCCGGAACGTCATATCCACCTGGAAGCCGTAGCCAACGGACTCAACGGCTCCGAGGTCCAGCTGCTCCAGGGTGCCGCGTCGGAAGGCGCGGTAGCCCGCGGTGATGTCCCGCACCGAGATGCCGAGCATCAGGCGGGAATAGGTGCTCCCGGCCCGGGAGAGAAGCTTCCGGCGAAGCGGCCAGTTCACTACGGAGCCACCGGGTACCCAGCGCGAACCGATCACCAGGTCCGAGCCGGCCTTGGACGCCTCCAGCAGGCGCGGCAGTTCTTCGGGACGGTGCGAACCGTCCGCATCCATCTCTACAAGGATGTCGTAACCGCGCTCCAGGCCCCACCGGAAGCCGGCGATGTAGGCAGCGCCAAGACCTTCCTTGCCCCGGCGGTGCAGCACATGCACCTGGGGGTCCTTGGCGGCGATTTCGTCTGCGTAGGCGCCGGTACCATCCGGGCTGTTATCGTCCGCAATCAATACATCCGAGTCGGGGACGGCGTTCCGCAGACGCGTGAGCGTTTTGGGCAGCGACTCGATCTCGTTGTAAGTAGGGATGATGGTCAGGACACGCACTCGCTAAGCCTTTCGTGGACGCACGCCGCCGCTGTTCGCGGCCGGCACGGGGATCTCTCCCCCGGCAGAGTACCCAGTATATGGGAGTGCGTGTTGGTGTTCTTCCGGCCGGCAGCTGCGGAGGCGCACACATCCGGGCGGGTTCAGCCGTCTTCGGGCCAGTACCGGCTGAATGCCGGGCCTGTTTTCTACTGACGGTTGAACCCACCCGAGTGCGCTAATACTGGACCCGGAGACCGGCGGCCTGCGGCGTACGCGAAACCCCGGCGCGTTGTATCGCGGCCCTTGCAGCACGGTCACGGCCGATCTGAGCAGCACAAAAACGACGGCCGGGTGTAGCCGGACAAGGCCTCTGTGCGCCTTCGAAACGGACGGTCCCGACTGCGGTTCTCATAGCCTACGTGCTGACCCTCAACTGTCAATAAGGCTGCTGACTAGGGGTTTTCCGTATTGTCGCAGGTCAGAGCGGCATTCCGCGGTGCATGGATTGGTTGGCATTTTTGCCGGGCTGCCAGCTACCCGGCGAGTTCCGATGCGCGGTACAGCTCTATGCCGTTATGAACGGTCTGCAGGCAGCGCGGTTCATCACCGGTATCCAGCGCCGGGAGCAGCGGCGTACCGGCCCTCGGGTCCGTACTCCAGGCCGACACGTTGGCATCCGGGGTTTGCACCATAAGCTCCTGCACCTCCCAGACGGCAAAGGACGCCGGCGCGCCCGGGGCCAGCTGGCCGAGCATGAAATTGCTCTCACCTGCCGCCCGCCAGCCTGCCCGGGTGTGTCCGATAAATGCGGCCCGTGCGGAAACCCGTTCCTTGGGGTTCGAGTGGAAGACGGCTGCCCGGACCCCGGCCCAGGGATCCACGGCCAGGACGGGTGTGTCCGAGCCCAGGGCCACGGGGACCCCGGAGGAGAGCAGCGACGCCATCCGGTTCATCTGCCGGCTCCTCTCCCCCAGCCGCTGTTCGTACAGCCCGCCCGGGTTGCCCCAGGCAGCGTCAAAGCCCGGTTGCAGGCTTACGCCCACTCCGAAGCGGAGGAGCCCGGCAATAGCCGCATCGTCGGTCATTTCGGCATGCTCGAGCCGGTGGTGGGCGGCACGGATGGCTGCCTCACCCACCGCGTCGGCTGCCAGCTGCAGCCCGGCCAGGGCAACATCCATGCCCGCGTCGCCAATGACGTGGAAGCCGCCCTGCAGCCCTGCCCGGGTCATCAGCTCCAGATGCCGGCCTACCTGTTCCGGGGTCAGGTACAGGGTTCCGGTGCCGCCGGGTTCGTCGGTGTAAGGCTCACGCAGGGCTGCCGTCCTGGCGCCGATGGAACCGTCTATGTTCAGGTCTCCTGCCAGACCGAGCAGCCTGCCCTCAAAGAAGTCCAGCAGCCCGGCTACCTCCGCCTCCGTTTCCACCAGCTGGCCCCAGTACGGCAGTACCTGCGGCAGCGGAGTCTCCGGAAGGGCGCCGTCCAGTCCGAGGAGCCGGCGCAGGTCCTCGGGAGGCGCAATGTGCGGGGCCGCCATTTCCGTCACGGCCACTATGCCGCGGGAAGCGGCATGCCTCAGGGCTGCCTGCTGGAAGACCGCACGCTGGTCCGGGTCAATGGCGCGGGAGACGGTACGGGCCGCTTCGTGCGCGGCCCGCACCACAAAGCCGTTGTCCCACCCGTCATATTCGTGGAGCTGCATGTCGGCTGCAAGGGTGCCGGAAACCACCGCGCAGTGGACATCGGTGCGGGAGAGGTACACCGGACGGTTGCCGGAGGCCGCATCCAGTTCGGCGGCGGTGGGGACCCGGCGCTCGGGCCAGGACGATTCATCCCATCCGGAACCAAGGATCGGTCCCGCGGTCCCCTTCGCGTAGCTGCTGACCCGCCCGAGCAGGTCCGCCAGGGAGCTGCAGCCGCTGAGGTCCAGCGTTTCCAGGGACATGCCGAGTTCGGTGGTGTGGACGTGTGCATCCACGAAGCCCGGGGCCACCAGCGCACCGTGCAGGTCCACCACCTCCATCCTGCTGTCCTGGATGGAGGTGGCGGCGTGTTCGGAACCCACCCAGGCCACGGTGTCGCCATCGACGAGCATGGCGGTGGCGAAAGGGTCAGCGGCACTGTAGACCGAGCCGTTGCGGTAGAGCGTCAGGGTGGGGGCGCTCTGGATGGGACTGCCGTTCAAGGACTCACCTGTTTTCTGTAGAACTATCGGTAAAACGTACGGAACGTGGTTAGCCCACGTTGGAGTAGGCGACGACGCCGCGCCGCACCAGGGCAATGGCGTCAAGGAAGCGGCGGCGCATTCCCGGCGGCAGGTCCGGCACCTTGGCCAGCTGGTCGAGCAGGTCAATCACCTGCTTGGCCCAGCGCACAAAGTCGCCGGCGGCCAGCTCGGTGCCGTTCAAGGCGACCTGCAGGTGCTTGCCCTTGACCCACTTGTACATTGGCCAGACCAGCCCCAGTTCCGGTTCCCCGGTCTCGGGCAGCCGGGATGCCTCTTCCATATCGGTCAGCTCGGACCACTGCCGGATGACGGTGTCCACGGCGACCTCCAGCGAGATACTGGGCATCTTGGGCCGCAGGCCGCGTTCCTCACGCTTGGCCTGGTACACCAGTGCCGTGGCAAGGCAGGCGAGCTCGGCAGCATCCAGGTCATCGAAGGCACCCTGTTCCAGTGCCAGGGCAACCAGGAGGTCCTTTTCGCCGTAGATCCGCCGCAGCTTCTGGCCTGCCGGTGTGACGGCGTCCGTACCGGAGGCGTCCGGCGCCACATAGCCGTAGCGGGTGAGGACGTCGCAGACCCGGTCGAAGGTTTTGGCAATCGTGTTGGTCCGGCCACGGATCTGGCCGACCAGGTTGTCGGTCTCGCGGCGAAGCTTCCACCAGCGCTCAGCCCAGCGGGCATGGTCTTCACGTTCGCTGCAGCCATGGCAGGGATGCGCACGCAGCTTGCGGCGCAGCTCGGCAATGGCCTTCTCCTGCCGTTCGGTTCCGGACGTGTGCAGCGTATTGGCACGTGCAGCGGCAGGACGCGGCGGCCGGTGGTCATGCAGCGCGTTACGCAGTGAGGAGGCAAGATCACGCCGGTCCTTGGGGGAACGGGAGTTAAAGGATTTGGGGATCCGGATGTGCGAGACGGCCTCGGCAGGACCGTCCAGGTCCATGCTGCTGATCCGCCTGATTTGCTTGTCCTCCGTCAGGACCGAGGGACGCACCTCGTGTGCGGCGGCATCCACGTCCAGGACCACGGCGTGGCCGCCGATGCGGCCGCCGGGTATGAGGATGATGTCGCCGGGACGCAGGTTCTCCAGCGATGCGGCGGCGGAGCTGCGCCTGTTCCGGGCACGGGACTTGGAAGCTGCGGATTCCTGGTCCGAGAGTTCCCGGCGAAGCGCCGAGTACTCGGTGAAGTCCCCGAGATGGCAGGTCATCGCCTTTTCGTACCCGGCCAGTGATTCCTCACGGGAACGGACCTGTTTGGCCAGGCCCACCACTGAACGGTCGGCCTGGAACTGGGCGAAGGAGGATTCAAGGATTTCGCGTGCCCGTTCCCGGCCGAACTGGGCAATGAGGTTGATGCTCATGTTGTAGGTGGGCCGGAAGCTGGAGTTCAGCGGGTAAGTCCGCCGGGATGCCAGGCCGGCAACGGCAGCGGGATCGGTTCCGGGCTGCCACAGCACCACGGCATGGCCCTCGACGTCGATTCCGCGGCGTCCGGCACGTCCGGTGAGCTGGGTGTACTCCCCTGCCGTGATGTCCACGTGGGCTTCGCCGTTGAACTTGTCCAGCTTTTCCAGCACCACTGATCGTGCCGGCATGTTGATGCCCAGGGCCAGGGTTTCGGTGGCAAAAACGGCACGGACCAGCCCGGCTGCGAAGAGACGTTCCACCACCTCCTTGAAGGTGGGCAGCATGCCGGCATGGTGGGCCGCGAATCCGCGGACCAGGCCTTCGCGCCAGGTCCAGAAGCCCAGCACTTCCAGGTCATCCTCCGGAATGTCCTGGGTAGCCTCATCCACCACCCGGGCTATTTCCCGGCGTTCCTCCTCGGTGGTCAGCCACAGACCGGCGTCGACGCACTGTCGCACGGCGCCCTCGCAGCCGTTGCGGGAGAAAATAAAGGTGATGGCCGGCAGCAGGCCGTTGCGGTCCAGCTGGGCAATGACCTGCGGGCGGGATGCACGCGGAATCCGGGTGATCGGCGGACCGCCGTTTCCATGGCCGCCCGGACGGTTGCCGCGGTGCCGGTCGCTGCGCCCGCCGCGGGATGATCCCCGGGCGCCGCCCCAGTGCCCGCGCTGGTTCACGCGGGACTCGGCCCGCGCGAGTTCGGCCAGTTCAGGGTTTACCCGGTAGCGCTCCTTGATGCCGGGCTGTTCGCCGGCGGCTTCGTCGAACGAGACATCGGATTCGAACAGGTCGTAAATGTCCCTGCCCACCATGACGTGCTGCCACAGCGGAACCGGCCGGTGTTCGGAGACCACCACGTCGGTGTCTCCCCGCACGGTGTCCAGCCAGGCCCCGAACTCTTCGGCGTTGGAAACCGTGGCGCTCAGTGAGGCAACCAGCACATCGGAGGGAAGGTGGATGATCACTTCCTCCCACACCGCTCCGCGGAACCGGTCAGCCAGGTAATGCACTTCATCCATGACCACATAACCAAGGTCCATCAGTGCATCGGAGTCGGAATAGAGCATGTTCCGCAGCACTTCGGTGGTCATCACCACTACGTCGGCGTCCGGATTGATACTGGTGTCCCCGGTGAGCAGCCCCACGCGTTCACTGCCGTACGCGGCCGCCAGCTCCGTGTATTTCTGGTTGCTCAGCGCCTTGATGGGAGTGGTGTAGAAGGCCTTCAAACCCTTTTCAAGGGCGAGGTAGACGGCAAACTCCCCCACCACCGTTTTTCCTGCCCCGGTGGGAGCGGCCACCAGGACGCCGCGGCCGGCTTCCAGGGAACGGCACGCCTCCGACTGGAAGGCATCGAGTTCAAAGCCCAGCGACTTCTCGAAGATTCCGAGGGAGGTTTTGTTATGTTCGGAACGTTGTTTTGCGGCGAGATACCGCTCCGAAGGAGACGTCATAAACCCAGCCTATGCTCTGTGTGCCCGGCACTGCGCCATATCATCGGTGGGCGAACGTGGACGGGGCCGGTTCAGAGCTCGTGTACGGGCGTGGCGGTGTTCACGTCCGCTGCCACGGCGGCTTCCCTCGATGCCTGCCTGCGGATCCGGCGCTTGTCATTGATCAGGCAGATGCCAACGGCAACGGCAAACAGCAGCAGCAGCGGCGCGGCGAGGTAGAACATGCTCAGGGCGTCTGCACCGGGGGCTGCCATGGCCGCAAACAGGCAGATCACAAACACCGTAATCCGCCAGTACTTCAGCACGGTTTTACCTGTGAGCAGGCCGGCAAGGTTCAGTCCCACCAGGAACACAGGGATCAGGAAGGCGATGCCGAAGGCCAGCAGCAGCCGCAGCACAAAGGCCAGGTAGACGGAGGCGGTGATGACGTTGGAGCCGCCCTCGGGGGTGAACTCGGTCAGCACACGCACGGCGTTGGGCAGGATGAGCCAGGCCAGGCCGACACCGGCCAGGAACAGCGGGACGGCGGCAGCGAGGAACCCCAGGGCCGCCCGGCGTTCCTTGGTCTTTAGCCCCGGCGTGACAAAGGCCCATGCCTGGTAGAGCCAGACAGGGCTGGAGACCAGCAGGCCGATAAAGACCGAGACCTGGATCATCTGGTCAAAGGGGGTAGCCACACCCTCAAAGTTGATCGTGGTGAAGCGGCCGTCGCTGTTGCCCGCATCGATGAGGGGCCTGGTCAGGGCTTCGAAGACGGGCAGGTACAGGAAGAACCCGCCCACGGTGCCCAGGACCACGGCGACGGCGGCCTTGACCAGGCGGTTGCGGAGCTCCCGCAGGTGCTCCTTGAGGGCCATCCGACCCTCAGGGTTGGATTTGCGCCCTTTACGCAGCGCCACGGCTGCTAGCGGCTGGCGGGCGGGTTACCCGCGGAATCCGGGGAACTTCCGGGGGTACCGGACGGCGGGGTCTGACCGGGGAAGAACGTCTGGGACTGTGCCTGCTGCTCAGGGTTCACCACGTGGCCCTCCACCGGGTCGGTGGCGGGTTTGGGGTCTTCGTCCTTCATCTGGCGTACCTCGGACTTGAAGATGCGCAGGGACTGACCAACGCTCCTTGCCAGGCCCGGAAGTTTCGGGGCGCCGAACAGCAGGATAGCCAGTACAACAATGACAATGATTTGCCAGCCTTCAAGCCTCATGGCGGGGTCCTTTCGTTGAGCAATAATTCTATGTCAGAGATCCGGGAGATCGCGCCATGCGCGCGGCTGTCCCTTGGCTGTACGGCGTTCAATGCGCCGCTGCCGGCGTGCGTCGCGGCGCGCGGCCTTCCCGGCCTCGTAGGACGTTCGTGCCGTTGCCGGTTCCATGAAGATCCCGCCGCCGCCCTCCTCCACGACGGTGGAGGACACCGTCTCCGGGACGCTGAAGGACAGTTTCGCTGAAGCGGTCTCGAACTCGCGCAGGATGCCGAGGAACCGCTGGAAGAGCCGGTAGCCGATCAGGGCGTAGAACGCCGCCGCGCCTGCCGCGAGGGCAAGCCAAATGAGTATCCAGGACCACCAAGGCATAGTCCCAGCATAGTGGAGTCTGCTGTGCGGGAACGCAACGGTTCCTAGGCGGGCGGATAGTTCGCTGCGGCCTCCCTTAGCCAGGCCTGCGTTGCTGATCGCAGCTCCGGCGGTGATGCGACGGCGGCGGCTCCGCCCAGCCGGGCAATGAACGCCGGAATCCAGTCGGTATGGGCTGTGCGCAATTCAACTGCCGTCCTGCCGTCGGGAAGGTCCGCGCGCCGTTCGGCGTCGTAGGCTTCGGCCACCCACAGGGCTGACGGCTCCAGCACCAGCACAACCAGGCTGTCCAGCGGCCCTGGCGTGAAGAGGCTCGACGGGAAGGCGGCATCCGTTCCGGGGGCATGGGTCAGGGCCGGCCCGCTGTCCCGGACGCCGTGGATACGGTCCAGCCGGAAATGCCGCATTGCTTCGGCCCGGTGGCACCAGGCTTCCAGATACCAGGTGTTGTCCACGGAGAACAGGCGCCGCGGGTCCACCGTGCGGTCGGTGAGCTCGTCACGGCTGGGTACCAGATAGCGCAGTTCAAGCTGGCGGGCGCCGGCAATGGCCTGCTGGAGCTGGGCCAGGACCGGCGCGGCCGCGGAGTCGTCCAGCCGTGCGGCGACGGCGGTTCCGACTCCGCCTGACTCCCCCGCTGCCGCAGCAAGCTTCTCCAGTGCACTGGCGACCGCCGCTGAGGAGCCGATTCCGGGAAGCGCGGAAAGCGTGTCCAGTCCTACGATCAGTGCCGCTGCCTCGTCCATCCCGAAACGTACCGGCTCGGACAGGTCGTCCGCGTTCTCAATGTAGATTCGGTCATCATCGAAACTGACATCCATCAGGCCGTTGGGGTAATGCCGGGGTCCGCTGACAAAGAGCAGGTTCAGGTCCTTGGCCAGCTGTTCCTTGCTCACCCCGAACACGGCGGCGGTTTCCGCCATATCCGCGCCCTGGTTGGCCAGGACATAGGGCACCAGGTCCAGCAGCCTGGTGAGATGGTCCTGGGCGCCGGAGGCCTGCCGGTGCCCGGGTGCCGCGGGTACCTGCAGCTCGAATGCCGGCAGCGGTCTGTCCTGGACTTCAAGGGATGCCGTCAGGGCGGTCCGGACGCGGTCCACGTACTCTGCCGGCTCGACGGCGACGGCGGCGGCTCCCAGCGCCGCCGTGTCGGCAGCGAGGGCATCAAGGTCACGGACCCGCAGGTGCAGCCGGTCCCGTCCCCCGGATCCTTCGGTTACGGTCAGGGCCTCAAGGCGAAGTGCGGCGCCGGACCCGGGACGCACGTCCACGGCCGCCGGGCGTGGGGGAAACACGCCGTCGAGCGAGGCCAGGGAGGCATCCATGTCAAAGTCCGCGGGCACGGTGTAGGTGCCGGGCCGCAGCCGGACGGGTCCGTCCATCCGTGAGAGCCGGAAGATCCGCTCGGCGTTGCGGTCAAGGTCATAACCGGCCAGGTACCAGTGGCCGAAGCGGCTGCCCATGCCCCACGGCTGCACGCGGCGCAGTGAGTGCTCTCCGGCCCCGGCCGGCCGGTAACCGAAGGTGACCGGAGTGCGTGTCGTGGTGGCCTGCCAGATTTCGTCGAAGTGCGGGTCATTGGTGCGGATGGTGGGCTGCAGCGGGATCCGGCCGGCGTCTTCGGGCAGCACGCCGCGGGCCTGGAGTTTGCGCAGGGCACGGGCGGCGGCGGAGCCCAGGGAGGCCTGGTCCCACATGCGCGCTGCCAGGCCCAGGACCGCTGATTCCTCCGGTGTGAAGCGGACGCCGGGCAGACGGTACGCGTCCTGCCGGATGCGGTAGCGCTGGATGGTGTTGTCCTCGAACATGGGGTCTTCGCTGTAGGACTCCACGGGGATGCCCTGCTCGCGCAGGAAGGCCTTGTCCCGGTCGAAAAGCTTCTCCCGTGCTTCCGGCGAGGAAGCCTCTGCATACAGTTCGATCTCTTCGAACAGCTCGTGCTTGGTAAAGCCCCTGCGGGTGGAGAGCAGGGCAATGACCAGGTTCAGCAGGCGTTCGGTTCTCTTGGCGGACACGGGAGCTAATCTACCTCCCTTCCGGGCAGGGCAGACGACAAAGGGCGGAACCGCCGTCGGTGATGACGGCGGCTCCGCCCTTTGCGGAGGATTCGGATCAGCGGACGCCGAGCAGGTCCACCACGAAGATCAGGGACTCTCCCGGAGCCACGGCGGAACCGGCACCCCGGTCGCCATAGGCCATGGAGGACGGGATTTCCAGCCGGCGGCGGCCGCCGACCTTCATGCCCAGCAGGCCCTGGTCCCAGCCCTGAATGACCTGGCCGACTCCGACACGGAAGTCCAGGGGCGTGCCCCGGTTCCAGGACGCGTCGAATTCCTCGCCGGTGGAGAAGGCAACGCCCACGTAGTGGGTGGAAACCGTGTCGCCTGCCTTCACTTCCTGGCCGTCGCCAACGACGATGTCCTCGATGACGAGATCAGTGGGTGCGTCGTGTTCCGGGAAATCAATCTCCGGCTTCTGACGGTCGTATTCGCGCTTTCCGAATGACATGGTGCTCCTCGCGGTTGAGTCAGGTGTGTCTGGTGAATCAGGTGTTAAAGGCTACTTGACTTCCTGGATGTCTACGACAAACACCAGCGGACCGGACGGGCTGCTGCCGGCGGCAGGATCACCGTAGGAGAGCTCGGACGGCAGGACCAGGAGCACCTTGGAACCGGCCTTCTGGCCGGCCAGGCCGTAGGTCCAGCCGGAGATGACGTTGCTCAGCGGGAACTCGGCGGGTTCTCCCCGCTCGTAGCTGGAGTCGAAGGTGGCACCGTCGCGCAGTCCCACGCCCAGGTAATTGGCCACAACCGTGCCGGACGCTTCCAGCACAGGACCGTCGCCCTCCTCGAGGACCTTCACGATCAGCTTCTCCGGCTCCTCGGCGCCTTCGGGGATGGTGACCGTCGGCGTTCCGTCCTCGGCGAACGTGACCTCGGGCAGCTTGCCGTCAGCGCTGAGGGATTCGACTTCCTCCGGGGCCATCAGCAGGCTGCCGTCCGCGTTGCGGGCGGCTGCTTCATCCTGGGTCAGCGGCTTCACGGTGTCCTTGGCGTCGGTGACGGTGAAGACGAGGAAGTTCTCCTCACGGCCCGTCTCTTCGTCAGCCGGGATGTAGTACGCGAAATCGGAGCCCACGGGTGCACCGAGCAGTGCGTCATACATCTGGGAGTTGCCGGTCTTGAGGTTTTCGTCCACGGCAATGCCTTCGGCCTGTTCCGCGGTGTAGGTCTCCTGGCTGATGGAACCGTCTTCAGGGTTGACAATGGCCAGACGGATCATCGCCGTCTGTTCGGCGGCAACCTCGGCACCGTCACCGTTGTTCACGCGGGTCAGCGTGGGGTCTTCCGCGCTCAGCGGCTTATCAAACTCCACGGTGGGGGCGGCACCGTCCTCTCCCCGTTCGATCTTCACAGAGGACAGCGGGCCGGCGTCGTTCCCTTCGCCCTCACCGCCGGAGCAGGCGGTGAGGAACAGCAGGAAAGGAAGGAGGATGGCTAGTACTTTGCGCACAGTACTTCTTTCAGTGGTGGACATGGGTGTGATGCGGGCGGGCACAAGGGCCCCGGGGCGCACGGGGCTTCCCGGCCGGGAGCCGGGCGCCGCGCAACACCGCAACAGGCCCACCCTAACGGGTTCTCCTGAGTGAATCCTAGGCGCGGCGCAGGAGCCGGTCCTAAAGGCACGGCCTTAGAGGGTGGACAGAAGCGCTTCCACCCGCTCGTCCACGGAGGCAAACGGATCCTTGCACAGGACGGTCTGCTGGGCCCGGTCATTAAGCTTCAGGTGCACCCAGTCCACCGTGAAGTCCCGGTTGGCGGCCTTGGCACGGCGGACAAAGTCACCGCGCAGCTTGGCCCTGGTGGTCTGCGGCGGCTGGTCCACCGCCTCCTTGATGTCACTGTCCTCCACCACCCGCGCGGTTTCCCCGCGTGCCTGCAGCAGGTAGAACAAACCCCGGCGCCTGGAGATGTCGTGATAGGTCAGGTCCACCTGGGACAGGCGCGCGGAGGACATCTCCAGGCCGTGCCGTTCACTGACCCGGTCCACCAGCTTCTTCTTGATGGCCCAGTCAATCTCGGTATCGATACCTGAATGGTTCCCGGATTCGATTGCGTCCAGGGTCCGTTCCCAGAGGTCCACCACGCGTCCGGTATGCCGGTTGTGCCCGCCGTTCACGGCCACGAAGTCCTTGACCCGCTGCAGGTAAATGCGCTGCAGTTCCAGCGGCGTGATGGTGGAGCCGTTGGCCAGTCTCAGCGGCTGCCGGCCCGAGAGGTCATGGGAGGTTTCCCGGATGCTGCGGATAGGGTTTTCCAGCCGCAGGTCACGCATCAGCACCCCGGCTTCGATCATCCGCAGCATCAGGTCCACGGATCCGGCCTTGAGGAGCAGGGTGGTTTCGGACATGTTCGAGTCCCCGGCGATCACGTGCAGGCGCCGGTAGTGCTCGGCGTCGGCATGCGGCTCGTCACGGGTGTTGATGATGGGCCGGGACCGGGTGGTGGCCGAGGAGACCCCTTCCCAGATGTGGTCCGCGCGCTGGGAGAAGGCATAGAGGGAACCGGACTGGGTCTTGAGCACCTTGCCGGCGCCGACCAGCAGCTGGCGGGTGACCAGGAACGGGATCAGGACATCGGCGAGCCGGGAAAACTCCAGCCTGCGCGGGATCAGGTAGTTTTCGTGGCTGCCGTAGGAATTCCCGGCAGAGTCGGTGTTGTTCTTGAACAGGTAGACGCTGCCGTTGAAGCCTTCGGCCTTCAGCCGGTCTTCGGCCTCGTCCACCAGATCGTCCAGGATCAGCTCACCGGCCCGGTCATGGGCCACCAGCTGCGCCAGGTCGTCGCATTCCGCGGTGGCGTACTCGGGGTGGGATCCGACGTCGAGGTAGAGGCGGGAACCATTGGTGAGGAACACGTTGGAGGAACGTCCCCAGCTGACCACCTTGCGGAAGAGGTAGCGGGCTACTTCCTCCGGGGACAGGGGTCGTGAGTCCGGCCCTGAGTAGGCAATGCCGAATTCCGTTTCGACGCCGAAGATCCTGCGGTCCATCAGTCTCCTTCCGCGCTGGACAGCAAGCGGTCCAGCTCAACGGTGTTTATCCTGCGGAAGGCCCTGACGGTCCCCCGTGTGGAGAGCGGGTCCCTGTCGAGGACGGCCACTTCGAGCAGGCCGGCGCCCAGGGGTTCAGCCGGCTGCCCGGATCCGGCGCCCTCGGGCGTGCGGGTGGCAGCCAGTGCACGCACTGCCGTCCGGATGGCGGACGGGAAGTCCGCGTCCTGGTTCCAGGTGCGCGCCAGTGCTTCGTTGACAATTTCGGCCTGTCCGCCCATTACCGTGTAGTTGCTTTCATCGGCGATTGAGCCGTCGAAATTGAGCCGGTACAGGTGGTCGGAGTAGGGATCGGCGCCGACCTCCACTACAGCCAGTTCCACTTCGAACGGCTTGCCCTCGGTGGTAAAGACCGAGCCCAGGCTCTGTGCGTAGACACTGGCAAGGCCGCGCGCGGAGACGTCCTCCCGGGAATAGGAATAGCCGCGCACGTCAGCGAAGCGGATGCCTGCCTGGCGCAGGCTTTCGAATTCGTTGTATTTGCCGACGGCGGCGAAACCGATGCGGTCGTAGATTTCGCTGAGTTTATGCAGTGACGGCGAGGGGTTCTCCGCCACCAGGGCAATCCCCTCACGGCAGGTAAGCACCACCACTGAGCGTCCCCTGGCGATGCCTTTCCGGGCGAAATCCGCCCGGTCCTTCATGAGCTGTTCGGGCGAGACGTAGAACTGCTGGGTCACGGTTACGCCTCCAGTCCGGCGGCGGAGCGCCGTTGGATCAGTTCAGTCGAAAGTTCCTGCAGCTCGCGTTCGGGGATTTCCCGGTTCCCGGCGCTGTTGACCACGTAGATCACGGGCCAGAGGCGGCGCACCACATCGGGCCCGCCGGTGGCCGAATCGTCGTCGGCTGCGTCGTAGAGGGATTCCACCGCCACCCGGACCGCTTCGTCCTCGTCCATATTCGGCCGCCAGAGTTTCTTCAGGGCGCCCCTGGCAAACACGGATCCGGAGCCTACCGAGTGGTGCTCATACTCCTCATAACGGCCGCCGGTGACGTCGTAGGAGAAGAGCCGCCCGGTCCGCCGCTGCGTGTCGTAGCCGGCGAACAGCGGAACCACGGCCAGTCCCTGCAGCGCCAGCGGCAGGTTGGAGCGCACCATGGCTGCGAGCCGGTTGGACTTGCCGTCCAGGCTCATGGGCGTGCCTTCGATCTTTTCGTAATGCTCCAGCTCCACCTGGAACAGGCGGATCATGTCCAGGGCAAGCCCGGCGGTACCGGCAATGCCCAGGACGGAGTAATTGTCCGCCGGGAACACCTTCTTGATGTGCCGGCTGGCAATCATGTTGCCCATGGTCGCCCGCCGGTCCCCCGCCATCAGGACGCCGCCCGCGTAGGACAGCGAGACGATGGTGGTGGCCTGCGGAGCCAGCCCGGCTCCGGATCCCGCGGATACGGGCCCGAGGGTCCGCGATGAGGGCAGCAGTTCCGGGTTATGCCTGGTGAGATGTTCGGTGAAGGAGGACGAGGGTGCTTGATGGACAGCGGCAGCAGGGTCCCGGGGGCCCATCCGTCACTGACCGCCCTTTTGGATAAAACCGCGGACAAACTCTTCCGCGTTGTTCTCGAGGACACCGTCAATCTCATCCAGCAGGTCGTCCACGCCTTCTGTTTCCGCGCTGGCCGCGGGTGCCTCCGTCTCGGCTGTGGGAGGAGGAACTGCTTCGGTTTCCTCCTGTTCGGCGGGATGCGTTCCGGTGGTTTTGCGGTCCTGGGTTGCCATGATGCGAAGCCCTTTCTTGCCCGGGGGATGAATCCTAGTCCTATGGTGCCACGGTGGCCGCTGAACCGGTCAGGAGTCTGGCGACAAAATCCTCCGCATCGGCGGAAGCGTTGAAAAGTTCCTCGGTCAGGGCCCTGGTTCCGCGCAGCGGCTCCCGGGTGGGGATGCGCTGAAGCCGCCGGCGGGAGGGCAGTTCAAAGATGATGGAATCCCAGCTCGCCCCGATCACTTCACGCGGGAAGCGTCGGAGGCAGTTGCCGCGGAAATAGGCGCGGGTGTCCTCGGGCGGATGCGTCACGGCCCGGGCGATCTCCTCATCGGTGAGCACCCGGTCCATCTGCCCGCGTGCGGCCAGCCGGTAGTACAAACCCTTTTCCGGGCGCATGTCCGAGTACTGCAGGTCCACCAGATGCAGGCGTGCATCGGACCAGGCCAGCCCGTCGCGTTCCCGGTAGGCCTGCAGGATTTTCAGCTTGGCCACCCAGTCCACCGAGGCTGCGGCTTCCAGCGGATCCCGTTTCAGCGTGCCCACCAGCGACGTCCAGCGGGAGAGGATGTCCTCGGTGTCCGCGTCCGCCTCCCCTGCCGCGCGGGCGTGGGCGGCGGCGGCCTGGAGATACATCTCCTGCAGGTCCAGGCCGGTGACCATCCGGCCGTCGGCCAGTTCAACCAGCTGCTGCAGGGTGGGATCGTGGCTGATCGCCTGCAGTGCGCCCACCGGATCCCGGAGCTCTATGGCGGGAACGGTGCCGGCCTCGATCATGGACAGGACCAGGGAGGTGGTGCCCGTCTTCAGCAGCGCGGACACCTCACTTAGGTTCGCATCACCGATGATCACGTGCAGCCGGCGGTATTTTTCCGCCACCGCGTGCGGCTCATCCCGCGTGTTGATAATCGGCCGCCGGATGGTGGTCTCCAGGCCGACTTCGGTTTCGAAGAAATCCGCCCGCTGGCTTAGCTGGAACCCCTGGCGCTGGTTGTTGGTGCCGATACCCACCCGGCCCGAGCCGACAATGACCTGGCGTGAAACAAAAAACGGCACCAGACCGCTGACAAGGCTGCCGAACGGGACGCTGCGGGGCACCAGGTAGTTCTCGTGGGAACCGTAGGAGGCGCCTTTGTTGTCGGTGTTGTTTTTGTACAGGTTCACGGGAGCAAAACCCGGCATACGCGCAATGTGGCGCATCGCCGCGAGCACCACCGCGTCCCCGGCCTTGTCCCACAGCACTGCGTCGCGCGGCCGGGTGACCTCCGGGGACGAGTACTCCGGATGGGCATGGTCCACGTACAGGCGTGCCCCGTTACCCAGCACCATGTTCATCAGCACCGGATTATCGGAGGTCTGCTCCCCGTAGAGGGCAGCGGGTCCCCCGCCCTCCAATGCGATCTGTTCGGCGTCGAGCACCGGCGGATCATCGGTGAGCTGGGTGGGATCCGCCGCCGCCCGGGGCACCGCAAATCCGCGGGCATCATTGAGCGGTGCCTCGTCCGTGTAGTCCCAGCGCGTTCCGGAGAGGTTGCCCGCTCCGGCACGCAGGCTCGCCGCGTAGGCGTTGACAATCTGGCTGGAGAGCACAGTGGCGTTGGCCGAGGGCAGCGACGGCGCCAGGATCCCGTATTCGGTCTCGGTTCCCATCACGCGGCGCACGGTCACAGATACTGCCCCGGGTTGGCGGCGGTTTCGATGGTGCGGCCCGGTTCCTGACCGGCCTTGCCCTGGACGATGGTGCGGATATAGGTAATGCGCTCGCCCTTCTTGCCCGAGATCCGTGCCCAGTCATCCGGGTTGGTGGTGTTGGGCATATCCTCATGCTCGCGGAATTCATCCACGACGGCGCGCATCAGGTGTTCGATGCGCAAACCGCGCTGATGCAGCTGGAGCAGGTCCTTGATGGCGTACTTCTTGGCCCGGTCCACAACGTTCTGGATCACCGCCCCGGAGTTGAAGTCCTTGAAGTACAGCATCTCGGTGTCCCCGTTGGCGTAGGTGACTTCCAGATACTCGTTGGCCTTGTCCTCTGCGTACATCTTTTCCACGGTGCGGCGGATCATTTCGCGGACCGTGGCCACCGGATCGTAGCCGTGTTCGGCCAGGTCTTCCCGGTGCAGGGGAAGGTCCGGGGTCAGGTACTTGGTGAAGATCTCTGCGGCCCCTTCCGCGTCGGGCCGCTGGATCTTGATCTTCACGTCAAGCCGTCCCGGCCGCAGGATGGCCGGATCGATCATGTCTTCACGGTTCGAGGCGCCGATGACGATCACGTTTTCCAGCTTTTCGACGCCGTCGATCTCGCTGAGCAGCTGCGGAACAATGGTGGTTTCGACGTCGGAGGACACTCCGGTTCCACGGGTGCGGAAGAGCGAATCCATTTCGTCGAAGAACACGACCACGGGGCTTCCGTCCGAGCCCTTTTCCCGTGCCCTGCCGAAGATCAGCCGGATGTGGCGCTCGGTCTCCCCCACGTACTTATCCAGCAGTTCGGGACCCTTGATGTTCAGGAAGTAGCTGCGTGCCCCCTGCATGCCGGTCTGTTCCATCACCCGGGCAGCCAGGGCATGTGCCACGGCTTTGGCAATCAGGGTTTTGCCGCAGCCGGGAGGGCCGTAGAGCAAAATGCCCTTGGGTGGCTTCAAGCCGTGTTCGCGGTACAGGTCCGGATGCATAAAGGGCAGTTCCACTGCGTCGCGGATCTGTTCGATCTGCGGACCCAGGCCGCCGATGTCTGCGTAGGAGATGTCCGGGACCTCTTCCAGGACGAGGTTCTCCACTTCACTGCGCGGAATCTTCTCCAGCGCGTAGCCGATGCGGGTGTCCACGGTCAGCGCGTCACCCACCCGCACTTTCTCCCGGCCAAGGGGACCATTGAGCCGGACCACGCGCTCGTCGTCGGCCCGGCCGATCACCAGCACCCGGTCCGATCCCAGGAGTTCCTTCACCGTGAACAGTTCGCCCGCCCGTTCAAAGCCGAGCGCAGCTATCACGGTGAGGGATTCGTTGAGCAGTACCTCCTGGCCCGGGACTATCTGTCCCAGGTCCAGGAGGGGGGAAACCGCCACGCGCAGTTTGCGCCCGGACTGGATGATGTCCAGGCTCTCCTGGACGGCTGCCGCGGTGGTCACACCGGGCTGCGCGTCACCGCGCTGGTTGACTCCGATCACGGTGCCAAAGCTGAAAGGTGTGGCACCCTCGTTCTCCAGGGCATCCTTCAACCGGATGATCTCCGACTTCGCGGTCTCCAGCATGGCCACGAGCCGGGCGTTGTTGTGTGTCAGGGCAGCAAGCTGCCGGTCCAGATTCCGTAGTTTGTCACGAAGGACATTCAACTGCCGTGCTTCCGTGCTGGTTCCAGCCGCTGAGGATACGGGCCGGGTTTCCCCGGTTCCCGGTCCGGTGTTCTCGGGTTCAGCCATCATGCCGACCGCCTTCACGTTGCTCTGGGTCTGTCCAACGACAGTAACCCAGGGCGCCGTGAGAAACACGGGGTCAGGTCTCTTGTGTTTCGGCAGTTACCCGTTATGGGGTGCCGGACTCCTGCTGGAACTTTTCAGCGCTTTCCAACGCACCCCGCTGGACGGTGGAACTGGCGTCCCGTGCCGCCCGGCGCAGCTTGTGGGCTGAGACCTCCCGCTCGCCCACCGCAGCGGGGGTCCAGGCGTTCATGTCCTCTTCGCTGAAGTTGGTCTTGGACGCCCGGCGCTTGGCCACGAGGCCGGTGGCGCCCTCGGCCAGCCGACGGGCTGTCAGAAGGAAACCGGTGTGCGCCACCATGCGGTGGTCCGGCCGTACGGCAAGCCCCTCCAGGTGCCAGCCACGGACCATGGATTCCCAGCCATCGGGTTCGGTGAAGCGGCCGTCGGCCCGGATGGCCTCTGCGGTGCGGGAGAGCTGGGTAACCGTGGCGACGTAGGAAATCCATACACCGCCCGGGGCCAGGACGGTGGCAACGGCGTCGGTGCATTCCCAGGGGGCGAGCATGTCCAGGACCACCCGGTCCACGCTGCCGGGTGCCTGGGTCTTCACCACTTCGTCCTGGAAGTCGCCCAGGCTGATGTCCCAGGCCGGGTGCGGTCCGCCGAAGAAGGTCTCCACGTTGCCGCGGGCAATCTGTGCGAATTCCTCACGCCGTTCGTAGGAGTGCAGGCTGCCCTGGTCACCCACGGCACGCAGCAGTGAAATGCTCAGCGCACCGGAACCGACGCCGGCTTCCACCACCCGCGCGCCCGGGTAGATATCCGCCATGGTGACGATCTGCGCCGCGTCTTTGGGGTAGACCACGGCCGCACCGCGGGGCATGGAGAGGACGAAGTCGGAGAGCAGCGGGCGAAGGATCTGGTACTGGTGGCCGGCCGTGTTCGTGACAACGGACCCTTCGGGCAGCCCGATGACGGAGTCGTGCTGCAGGTAGCCGCGGTGCGTGTGGAATGCCCCGCCCTCGGTGAGGGTGATGGTGTTCCGGCGTCCCTTTTCGTCGGTGAGCTGGACCCGCTCGCCGGGGCGCAGCGGCCCCCTGCGGATTTCAGCTCCGTGCGGCGCTGCGGCGGTGTCCTGCTCCTGGTTATCGGAGTTCATGGTGTTTCCTTTGGTTCTTGTGCGGGTCTGTACTGCCTCGGACCGGTGAGGGGCGGGGCGGGGTCAATGTGGGATACGGGAGGCTGCGGGTCCGGTGCTACCGGGCCGGGCGGGCCGGTTTGCCGGTCATTGCGGCGATGACTGCGGCCTTGTGGAGCAGGCCGACCACCCGGCCCTCCCGGTTGATCACGGCGTACTCACCGCCGGTCAGCTTGGAAAGGTACTGCACCAGTTCCTGCCCGGAGGCGGCATCGGGTATGTAGGCACCCGGGGCCAGCGGGCGGGAAACGGCGTTTACCGTGACGGTGGCCGAGTGTTCCGGCGGCACCTGGGCCAGGGCACCGCGGTCCACCACGGCTTCCGGCTGACCGGTTGGCGCAGTGATGACCACAGCTGCGTCCGGGTGTTCGCGGATCAGGTGCGCGGCGACGGCGGCGGTGGACCCGGCAGGCAGCGAAACGGCCGGTTTCATCAGGGCTTCGGCGCTGACCTGCGGCAGCCGCAGCCGCATCCGGGCGTTGGTGATGGCAGCCCCGGCGCCCATCCAGAGGAAACCGCAGAGCAGTGCAGCCACCAGGACCAGGCTCAGCGACGGCGATTCACCGCGCAGGTAGGGAGGAACAAACAGTGCCGCCAGCAGCAGCACCACAATGATGCGGCCTGCCCAGCCGGCTGCCACGGTGCCGCGCTCCTGGGAGCCCGTAGCCTTCCAGACGGCGCTCTCCACAATCCGGCCGCCGTCCAGCGGCAGGCCCGGCAGGACGTTGAAAATGGCCACCAGCAGGTTGGCGTAGACAAAGATCAGAGTGACCAGCTGGCCTACGCTGCCGGCCGGTACCAGCTGCAGCACGCCGAAACCGATGGCTGCCAGGACGAAATTGGCCGCCGGTCCGGCAAGGGCGACCACCAGGGAACGCCCCGGCGTCGAGCGGAGGTCGCCGAACTGTGTGTGACCGCCCCAGAGGGTGAGGACAATCCTGGCGGTGGGCCAGCGGTAGGCCCTGGCGGTGAGGGCGTGGGCAACTTCGTGGGCGAGGACGGACAGCAGGAGCAGCAGGGCATAACCGAACGCGACGGCGTAGGCACCGATTCCGAGGTACGGGAACGCGCCGCGGACCTGGGGGCCGAACACGGCGACGATCAGCGCGGCGATAATGAACCACGAATAAGCCAGGATGATCGGCACACCGGCGATGCTGCCCAGCGGTATGCCTTCCCTGCGTCCGGTTCCCGCCGGATCGGTACTGCTCACCTGGCGGGCTCCGGGACAGTGGCGGGGAGCAGGCTGATCAGATCGCGGACACCCCGGCCGGCGAGCGTATCCCATTCGTGCTCCACCGTCCCGGGTGGCAGCGGAACGAAGTTGGGGATGCCAAGGGTCACGAGGCCGGCGGCACGGGCGGAGGCGGTTCCGGGGAGCGAATCCTCGATGGCCACTACCCGGTCGGGGCGCAGATCCGGAACAGTCCGGGCGAGCGTCTCGAATGCCTGCAGGTACGCCTCCGGGTGCGGTTTGCCGGCGTCGACCATGTCACCGGTGACCACCAGGTCGAAGCTGCCGGCCGGCAGGGACTCGACAATCACCTTCGCCAGGACCGGTTCGGACATGGTGACCATGCCGCACGGAATGCCTGCCTCCTTCAGCCCGGCCAGCAGCTCGCGGGCCCCGGGGCGCCACGGCACGTCCTGCCGCACCTGATCGGCCACGCGGTTGATGAGGCGGTCGACAATCGTACGGACGGGGAGGTCCACGCCTGCCTTACGGAGCATGCCCGCTCCGAATTCCAGGGCCTGGCCCACCATGGCCTCCGCCTGCGCCTCGGTCCATTCCACTCCGAAACTCAGGGCAAGGTCCTTCTCGGCGGCGATCCAGTACGGTTCGGTATCCACGATGGTGCCGTCCATGTCCCAGAAAACAGCCTGCAGGGACGGATCGGCGGAACTGCGGACGGAATTGGCTGAGGCGTGTTCGGGCATGTCCTCAGTCTAAGGGGCGGCGGCAGAGTGTGTTTCTTTTGCTCTCCGCGAAGCCCCGCTACGCGGTCCTGACACGAGGTGGTCCGGGGCATAGTGTGGTCGTGTGAGCAATACTGATGGCTTTGGCGCCGCTGGCCTCCAGGACTATTTTGGTGACGATTCGCCCTCAGGGCGCGTCACGGTGATGCTGGCTGCCTTCGAAGGATGGAACGACGCCGGCGAAGCCGCCTCCGACGCCCTGAAGGTCCTGAGCAGGCACTGGGACAGCGAAAAAATAGCCAGCATAGACGCCGACGAATACTACGACTTTCAGTTCACCCGGCCCGCGATCAGGCGCACCGCCTCCGGGGCCCAGCGGATCAAGTGGCCCACCACGCGGATTTCAAGGGCGGAAGTCCCGGACAGCAACCTGGACGTCATCTTCGTCACCGGGGTGGAGCCGTCCTACAAGTGGCGCGCCTACACCGCCGAGATTATTGCCCTGGCCAAGGAACTCGATGTGGACTGTATTGTCCTGGCCGGGGCCCTGCTCGCCGATGTTCCGCACTCCCGGCCCATTCCGGTCACCGCCACGTGCGAGGAAGCGGACCTGCAGGATGCCCTGACCCTGGAGCCATCGACCTATGAAGGCCCCATCGGCATTGTCGGCGTGGTCTCCCATATGGCGGGGCTGGCGGACATTCCCTCGGTTTCGCTGTGGGCCGCGGTGCCGCACTATGTAGGGCAGGCGCCGTCGCCCAAGGCGCAGCTTGCCTTGCTCAACCGCATCGAAGAACTCCTGCAGGTGCCGTTGGAAACCCAGCTGCTCACCGAAGAGGCCGAAGCCTGGGAACGCGGGGTGGATGAGCTGGCTACCGAGGATCCGGAAGTGGCAGCGTATGTGCGCCAGCTGGAGGAAGCCAAGGACACCGCAGAGCTGCCCGAGGCCAGCGGCGAGTCGATTGCCCGCGAGTTCGAGCGTTACCTCAAGCGCCGGCGCCGGGACTGACAGCACTCCCCCGGCCGGCAGCATCCCGCGGGACGCGCGCAGCCGGGGGCGGGTTCCTAGAGGCGGGTTCCTAGAGGCGGATGCCCAGCAACGCGTTGACTGCGGCGGAAACCAGTTCCCCGCCGCCCCGGGTGCCCGGTGTGCCCGCGGATACGGCTGCGGATGCCCAGGCATCCACGGCCCGCAGCGCGGCAGGTGCGTCCAGGTCCTCTGCCAGTGCGGCGCGGATCTGCTGCAGCAGCGTCCTGGCGGCGTCTTCGGCAGTATATTCAAGCGCCCTGCGCCAGTCGGCGAGACGCTGTTCGGCCGCGCGCAGCTGGTCAGCCGTCCAGAACCAGTCGCTCCGGTAATGGTGTCCCAGGAGAACCAACCGGATGGCCGCGGGCTCCACGCCGTCGGCACGCAGCCGCGAGACGAGCACCAGGTTGCCCAGCGACTTGCTCATTTTCTCGCCGTCAAGGCCCACCATGCCGGCGTGGGCATAGTGGGAGGCCAGCGGCGCACCGGAACAGGCGTAGGCATGGCCGGCACTCATCTCATGGTGCGGGAACACCAGATCGGATCCGCCTGCCTGCACGGTAAACGGCCGGGGAAGGAACCGCTGGGCAATGACGGAGCACTCAATGTGCCAGCCCGGACGGCCGCGGCCGAGCCGGCCGCCGTCCCAGGACGGCTCGCCGGTGCGTGCCTGGCGCCACAGCAGCGGATCCAGGGCGTTGCGCTTGCCCGGCCGTTCAGGGTCGCCGCCGCGTTCGGCGAACACCGGCAGCATCTCCTCCCGGCTCATGTGGGAGACCTGCCCAAGCCACCAGGCATCCGGGTCTGACGGGGCCAGCGCTGACGCGGCGTCGACGTCGAAGTACAGATCGCCGTCGGGTTCCCCGGCGCTGCCGGGCACCCGGTACGCCAGTCCGCGGTCCATGAGGGCTTCAACTGCCGGGACGATCCATTCAACGGACTCCACCGCACCGATGTAGTGGTCCGGTGCCAGGACGTTGAGGGCTTCCATGTCGTCACGGAAGAGCTGTGTCTGTTCCGCGGCGAGCTCCCGCCAGTCCACTCCCGTGGCGTTGGCGCGCTCCAGCAGCGGATCATCCACGTCGGTGACGTTCTGCACGTAGGTGACGGTGTGCCCGGCGTCCCGCCACTGGCGGTTGAGCAGGTCGAAGGCAACGTACGTGGAGGCATGGCCCATATGGGTGGCGTCATAGGGGGTGATTCCGCAGACGTACATGCTGGCGGCACCGTCCGGCTGCACGGTCACATGTTTTTGTGCAGCCGTGTCATACAGACGGATGTCATCCGAGGTTCCGGGCAGGGAGGGCAGGGAGGGGGATTTCCAGGCAATCACCTAACAAACTCTACTGCTCACGGCTAGGCCGTAATGACGCCGAAGCCCAGCAGCAGGTAGATGCACACGCCCAGCAGGATGCGGTACCAGACGAACAGGCGGTAACTGCGGGTTGAGACGTAGCGCAGGAACCAGCCGATGATGACAAAGCCCACAACGAAGGCAACCACGGTGGCGGCGCCGGTCTGCAGCGCCGTGTACGGCATGGGCTCGTCGATTGACTTCACCAGCTGGAAGAGTCCGCTGCCGAAGACGGCGGGTATGGCCAGCAGGAAGGCGTAGCGGGCAGCCGCTTCACGGGTGTACCCCATCAGCAGGCCGGCAGTAATGGTGCCGCCGGAACGCGAGACGCCGGGGATCAGTGCCAGGGCCTGGGCGAATCCGTACAGGATGCCGTGCTTGTAGGTCAGCTTGTCCAGGGTGCGCTGCTGCCGTCCAACAGTGTCCGCCACCGCCAGGATGATGCCGAAGACAATCAGCATGGTGGCCACGATCCACAGGCTGCGGAAGGTGTTTTCGATCTGGTCCTGGAAGAGGAGCCCCAGGACCACAATGGGCAGTGTGCCGATAATGATCAGCCAGCCCATCCGGGCATCCGGATCGCTGCGCGGCACCCGGCCCACCAGGGAGCCCCACCAGGATTTGATAATCCTGACGATGTCCTTCCAGAAGTACACGGCCACCGCCGTTTCAGTGCCCAGCTGGGTGATGGCGGTAAAGGCGGCACCCGGATCCTGTGCACCGGGCAGCAACTCACCGACAATGCGCAGGTGGGCGCTGGAGGAGATGGGGAGGAATTCTGTCAGGCCCTGGATCAGGCCAAGGAAGATCGCTTCAAACCAATTCACACTAGAACTCTATGACACGAACTCCGTGCCCCGCGGACGGGGTCCCCGGTGCCGGCAGCGGGTTCTTCCGGGATTACCAGCCCGCCGGGCGGTTGCTGCCGTTGTCTCCGGTGTCCGGAGTGCGTCGGCTTTCGGGCCGGGTTGACGGGGCATCGCCGGTAAGGTCCGGGCCGATGACGTCGATGCTGTCGTCTTCGGCCGGATCCAGCTCGTCACCGGTTTCATAGTCCTCGTCATCGTCCTCATAGATCTCCAGCGGGGTGACTTCCCCGTAGGCGTCGTAGAGGACTTCCTCGTAGACTTCGAAGGCATCCGCAATTGCCAGATACGCGCTCTCCACCACCGGGTCCTTCTCGCCGCGGCGGGTTGCGGCGGCGGCAAGGTGCTCCTCCAGGGCGGTAATCAGGGACTGGAGCGCGATGCGCGGATCTATGCTCATGCACTAGACGTTAGCTGTAAAGTAGGCAAAATTGGAGGGAAATGCGCGAACAAATTCTTGCACCGGATGTCTCCCGCCGGCCGGAAAACGCCCGGGACTATGAGTACCTAGTGGTGTCGGTAGATCCCACTGAGCCGCTTCACGAAGCGCGCCGACGGCTGGTTGAGCACGCCGAATACGGGAAGTGGGAGCTGCACCGAAGCCGGATTTACAGCGGCGGTGGCCGCCGTTTCTGGCTGCGCCGCCGGATCCTGCGGGTACAGCGCACCGCCTGAGCCCGGATTACCCGCTGTCCACCGGCCCCAGGACAGCATTGGCCACACTGGCATGCACCGAGTCCTCGCTGGAGGGATGGAACATGCCCGCGAGGACATCGCGGTACAGCCGCTCCAGTTCCTGCCCGCGGGAGTAGGCCTTTCCCCCTGCCACGCGCACCGCGGTTTCCACGACGCTGCGGGCGGTCTCCGTGGACCGGTATTTCAGGCCCGAGAGCAGCGGGAACCAGTAGGTCCCGTGATCGACGCCCTCTTCCAGGTCCCGGGCGACGGCTGCGAGCTGCAGGTGCACCCCGTCCATGCGCAGTGCCGCATCGGCGATCTTCCACCGGGTCTCCGGATGGGCCGACGCCGGAACCCCGTCGGGCGAGACGCGCCCCGCCGCTGCCTCGGCTGCCAGCTGGACGGCCCGGTCGCCTATCCCGGTGTACACGGCAGAGAGCAGGGTCTCGAACATGCTGAAGATCCCGAATACAAAAGCGTCCCCGTGTGGGCCTACGGGCGTGGACCGGACCATCCGGCCCGCCGGAACCTCGGCTCCCTCCAGTCGTGTGGTGCAGGACTGGCTGGCACGCATGCCCATGGTGTTCCAGTCATCAGCCGTGCTGATGCCTGCCGTGCCCCGATCAGCGAATCCGAAGACCAGCCGCGGCTCGCCGGGGTCCGTGGCGTCCTTGCCGAAAATCCCCAGCCGCGTCCATGCCGGGGACAGGCTCGTGAAGATCTTGGTTCCGGTGAAGGCATAGCCGCCGTCCCCCAGCGGACGCGCGGAGGTGTGCGAGTCAAAGAGCACCGCCGGGTTGCCGGGTTCGGAGACCCCGAAGGCGAACAGCTCCCCCGCGGCAGCCTCCCGGAGAATGAACGCCAGGGAATCATCTCCGCGCAGGGCCAGCAGGTGGGCAACCCCGCACCACACCAGGTGCATGTTCACCGCCAGGGCGGTGGCGGGTGCCGCGCCTGCCAGCAGCCGCTGGCAGGCCACGACGTCGGGCACCCCCATACCCGACCCGCCCTCGGTGAGCGGCGTGAACAGGGCAAGGTAACCTGCTGCGCGCAGATCCTCCAGGTCCTCCGTGAAGAAGGAATTGGTATCGTCATAGCCGGCTGCGCGGGAGCGCAGCCGCTCCAGCAGTTCGGGGCTGAGGATTTCGGTGGCCGGCACGGCGGCGCTCCTTTCGCAGAAGGCGGTCTGGCCCGGGGGCCTAGTAGTCCTGCAGCAGGCGGGAGAGTACCCGCGTGCCGAATTTGAGTGAGTCCACCGGTACGCGTTCATCCACGCCGTGGAACATGCCGGTGAAGTCCAGGTCCTCCGGCAGGCGCAGCGGTGCGAAGCCGTAGCCGGTGATGCCCAGCCGGCTAAGCGACTTGTTGTCCGTGCCCCCGGAGAGGGTGTACGGCAGTACCGGTGCGCCCGGATCCTCTGCATGCAGGGCGGAGATCATCGAATCCACCAGGTTTCCGCTGAACGGGACCTCCAGTGAAACGTCCCGGTGTTCATAGCTGACGTCTATTCCCTCGCCGGCGAGTTCCCGGATGGTGGCAAGCACTGCCTCTTCCTGGCCCGGGAGGGTCCGGGCATCGATCAGGGCCTCGGCGGTCCCCGGGATGACATTGTGCTTGTAACCGGCCTTCAGCACGGTGGGATTTGAGGTGTTCTGCAGGGTAGCGCCCACAAACCGGGCCACGGTTCCCAGTTCAGCCAGGATCCGGTCCGGGTTGTCCGGATCGAACTCGACGCCGGTCAGCTCCGTCACGCCGTCGAGGAAGGCCCGCGTGGTGTCGGTCAGTTCAATGGGCCACGGGTGGCTGCCGATGGTGGCGACGGCGCGGGCCAGCCGCGTGACGGCATTGTCCGTGTTGATCTGGGAGCCGTGACCTGCGCGGCCGTGGGCAACCAGCCGGAGCCAGGAAATGCCTTTTTCGGCGGTCTGCAGCAGATAGGTGCGGCGTCCGCCGATGGTGGCCGAAAACCCGCCCACCTCCGAGATGGCCTCCGTAGCGCCGTCGAACAGTTCCGGGCGGTGCTCCACCGCCCAGCGGGCACCGTAGTCCCCGCCCGCCTCTTCGTCAGCGAAGAAGGCAAAGACAATGTCGCGGCGGGGCCTGGTGCCGGTGGCTGCCATGGAGCGCATAACGGACAGGATCATCGCGTCCATGTCCTTCATATCGACGGCGCCGCGCCCCCAGATCAGGCCGTCACGTTCCTCGCCGCTGAAAGGGTCAACAGTCCAGTCCTGCTTCTGGGCAGGAACCACGTCCAAATGCCCGTGCACCACCAGTGCCGGCAGGGACGGGTCGCTGCCCTCCATCCGGGTGACCACCGAAGCGCGGCCGGGGGCTGATTCAAACAGATCAGCTGTGAGTCCGGCCTCCTCAATCAGCCCTGCGGTGTATTCGGCCGCTGCCCGTTCCCCCGGGCCGGAATTGTCGCCGAAGTTGGAGGTGTCGAAGCGGATCAGGTTCCGGCAGATCCCAACAACCTCGTCTTCGGCGCGGAGGTGTCCGGACGCGGACTCTGGACGGACATCATCGGGCATGCGGGTTCTCCTTCGTAGCTGTCCAGCAAGCTTAGCCAGAATGGAGGTGCGGACGGTCACATTTGGACCTTGGAAAGTGCACAACCGCCCTCCGGCTTGGGCCGATTCGTTGTTACGGCCAAAAGCGTGTTAGAGTTTTTTCCGTTGCTTTTGAAGCTTTCAAACAGCGGAAACGCTGCAGACAAGGCAGATAAACCACTCTCTGCGCGGGTGGCGGAATGGCAGACGCGCTAGCTTGAGGTGCTAGTCCTCTAACGAGGGTGGGGGTTCAAGTCCCCCTCCGCGCACAGCGAAGTCCCCCGGGAATCTTTGGATTCCCGGGGGACTTTTTTGTTATCTGTTGCGCCGGTGCCCCGAATCCGGGTTGCCTTGATTACGTCAAGGCAAAAGGAGGCCCCCGTGGCTTCGGAGACAGAAGGTACCGGCAGGGCGTCCGCGCTTCCGCGGAGCGCCGTTATCCTGCTCACTCTGGCGGGAGGGACCGTAGCAGCCTTCGGCCTTGCCGCCGTCAGGGATGTATTCACCCCGGCCTTTCTTGCTCTGGTACTTACCCTCTGCGTCCATCCGCTGAGTCAGTGGCTGCATGGCCACGGCGTTCCCCGTGGTCTGGCAACCGGAACGGGGATAGTCACCGTTTTTGCCCTGCTCGCCGGTTTCGCCGCGGTGCTGGTGGCGGCCTTGGGCCGGTTTTCGGCTCTGCTGCCGCAGTACGCCGGGCAGCTGGAAGAGGCCGGGGCGTCGCTGGCGGACGCACTGACCGCTGCGGGCTTCGGGCCGGAGCAGGTGCAGGCAGCCGGTGAGAGCCTGACCCCCGAACGGCTGCTCGGATTCATCGGGGGTCTGCTGGGCAACGTCACCGGGCTGGTCGGGGCCCTGGTCATTATCCTTACGCTGCTCATCCTGATGGCCGTGGACGGTTCCCGGATCCCCGCCCTGCTGGAGCACCTGGGCGGCCACCGTCCCGTCCTGGTGACGGCGCTGAAGGACTATGCCTGCAGCGTGCGCCGCTACATGGTTGCCACCACTGTCCTGGGGCTGCTCCAGGGGCTTTTCAACTGGCTGGTCCTGCTCATCCTGCAGATTCCCGGGGCACTGCTGTGGGGGCTGCTGTCCTTCATCTGCAGCTTTATACCGAATATCGGGTACTTCATCGCCATTATTCCGCCGCTGTTTTTCGGCTACCTCACCGGGGGCTGGCCGACGGTGGTTGCCGTGGTGATCATTTTCGGCGGCGTCAACGCCGTCATCCAGTCAATTGTGCAGCCCCGGTATGTGGGCAACGCGGTGAATCTCAGCGAGTCGGTAACCTTCATCTCGGTCCTGTTCTGGGCCGTGGTGCTCGGACCGGTGGGTGCCGTCCTGGCCATCCCGCTCACCCTGCTGGTGCGGACCATCCTGCTGGACTCGAATCCGTCCCTGTCCTGGTGGCGGCCGGTGACCGGTGACCGGACGGAGCTTGAACCGCTGCTCTCGGCGGAGGACGCCGCCATCCGGTCGCGGCGCCGGAGGATCAGCCGGCGAAGGGCCGGCGGTGCCGGGGCCTCCCCCGCGTGACGGCCCGTCTTACTTCCCGCGGCGGCTGACGGCACTGCATACGCGCCGGACTGGCCGCCCGCGTCCCCGGGATTCCGGTGGAACGTGTCCTGTACGCCCGGGCGCCGGTACGCTCGGAGTCATGGACGGCGGTACTGGCTTTAACCTCCTGCTGGTTGTCTTCTTCATCCTCCTTGGCGGAGTCTTCGCCGGTGCCGAAATGGCACTGGTGTCCCTGCGCGAGAGCCAGATCAACCGGATCGAAGCAACGGGCACCGGCGGAAAGAAGATCGCGGCGTTGGCCCGCAACCCCAACCTCTTCCTTTCGTCCATCCAGATAGGCGTCACGCTTTCAGGCTTTTTCTCGGCCGCATACGGCGCCTCGGCACTGGCCCCGGCCGTGGCACCGCTGCTGCGCGGCGCGGGGCTGGGACCGGCAGCCGCAGATGCTGCCGCCTTCATCCTGCTCACCCTCGCCGTCGCCTATTTGTCCCTGGTGCTGGGAGAACTGGTCCCCAAACGCCTGGCAATGCAGAACGCGGAGCGGGTGACCAGGATCCTCGCCCCGCCGCTGAACGTCTTTGCCGTGGTGATGCGCCCAGTGATCAAGGCGCTGTCCGTATCCACGGACGCGGTAGTCCGCCTGCTGGGCGGTGACCCGCGGGTCAAAACCCCGCCCATTAGCTCGCAGGAACTGTGGGACATGGTCGCGGCCAGTCCGGTCCTGGCGGAGGACAGCAGGCGGATCCTTTCGGACGTTTTTGGCGCAGGCCAGCGCCTGCTCCAGGAAGTGATGCGCCCGCGGCCCGAGGTACGTTTCCTGCAGGCGGACCTGACACTGCCCCAGGCACGGGTGGCAGTCCATTCGCTGCCGTATTCCAGGTACCCCGTCATCCGGGACTCCCCGGATGACGTCATCGGCTTCATCCACGTCCGTGACCTCCTGCGGGGAGACGGGGACGGCGGGGCGAACGCCACGGGCAAAAGCCGGGGCGAAACTCGGACCCTCGCGGATATTGTCCGCCCGCTGCTGTTCCTGCCCGGGACGGCCACCGTAGTGCCCTCGCTGTCGCGGATGCGCGCCGAGCAGAGCCATATTGCGGTTGTGGTGGATGAATACGGCGGAACGGACGGCATTGTCACGCTGGAGGATCTGGTCGAGGAACTCGTGGGCGAGATTTACGACGAATATGACACCGGGCGCGACCCGGAAGACCGGTTCCGGAAGGAAAAGGGCCAGCTGGTGGTGGACGGGGCGCTGATCCTCCAGGAGTTTGAACGCCTGACCGGAATCGGCCTGCCGGAGGGGCAGTACGAGACGGTGGCGGGATACATCCTTGAACAGCTTGGCCGCATGGCCCGCCCCGGGGACAGTGTCGCTGCACCGGGGTGCCGGCTGGAGGTCCTGGGCGTACGCCGGCGCAGGATCGGGGCCGTCCGGGTGATTCCCGGGTCAGCAGGGCAGCCGGGTGGCCCGGCGCCATTGCCTTAGCCTCGCGCACCGCGCAGAATACCGACCAATGCGGTATCGGTGAACGTCCGGGAGGACAGCCATGGCTGACATCAAAGCGGAAACCGGTCAGACCGAGCTCAAGCGGGTCATGGGGACCAAACTGCTGCTGCTGTTCATCGTCGGTGACATTCTGGGAACCGGTGTGTACGCACTCACCGGGCAGGTCGCCGGTGAGATCGGCGGAGCGGCGTGGGCGCCGATTCTGCTGGCCTTCGCAGTGGCCACCATCACGGCACTGTCGTATCTGGAGCTGGTCACCAAGTATCCGCAGGCGGCCGGAGCGGCGCTCTACACCCACAAGGCCTTCGGGGTACATTTCCTGACCTTCCTGGTCACGTTCGCTGTGCTCTGTTCGGGTATTACCTCCGCGTCCACTGCGGCCAAGTTCCTGGCCGAAAACTTCATTGTCGGATTCCGGCTGGAATGGGGGCAGACCGGAGTCACCTGGATAGCGGTCGCCTTTATGCTGCTGCTGGCCGCGATTAACCTGCGCGGAGCCGCGGAGAGTGTGCGCTTCAATATCGTCCTGACAGCCATTGAACTGACCGGGCTGCTGATTGTGATCGTTATTGGTTTCTGGGCCATGGGCCAGGGGAATGCGGACTTCTCCCGCGTGGTGGTGTTCGAGACCGAGGCGGGCAAGAGCGTGTTCCTTGCGCTCACGGGCGCCACCGCCCTGGCTTTCTTCTCCATGGTTGGCTTCGAAGACAGCGTGAACATGGCGGAGGAAACCCACGACCCGGTGCGGATCTTCCCGAAAGTAATGCTGACTGGCCTGAGCATCACCGTGACGGTCTACCTGCTGGTGTCCATCGCGGCGGTGGCCGTGGTCCCCGTGGGCCAGCTCTCCGAAAGCGCAACACCGCTGCTGGAAGTGGTGCGGGCAGGAGCCCCGAACCTGCCGGTGGACAGTATCTATCCGTTCCTGTCCATCTTTGCCGTAGCCAATACCGCCCTGATCAACATGCTGATGGCCAGCCGGCTGCTCTACGGCATGGCGCGGCAGGATGTGCTGCCGCGCGGGCTCTCGCTGGTACTGCACGGACGGCGGACGCCGTGGGCGGCCATTGTTTTTACGACGGCGATTGCCGTGGGCCTCATTGTGGTGGTCACCAACTTCATGGGCCGGGGAACGGTCACGGCCCTCGGCGGAACCACCGCGCTGCTGCTGCTGGCCGTCTTCACGGTGGTGAACATTGCGTGCATCGTGCTTCGCCGGACGCCAACGGACCGGCCGCACTTCCGCTCCCCCGGCATCATGCCCTTCATCGGCGCCCTGACCTGTGCCTTCCTGCTCGGCCCGTGGGCCCAGGATCCCATCGAATACCGCATCGCCGGGATCCTGCTGCTCCTGGGCCTGGTGCTCTGGGTGCTGACCTGGTTCTGGAACCGTGCCGTCAAGGCACGCAGGACCCGGTTTACCGACCCCACGGAGTTGAATTAGGTGCGAAGGCACGGCCCGTACACATCAGGAAGAAGGAGACCATGAGCGTCGTCGTCGGATACGTCCCCACACCGGAGGGCGAATCGGCCCTGAGCGCCGGCATCCGTGCTGCCAGGGAACTGGGTACCGGGCTTGTGGTGGTGAATGTGGAGAGCAGCCACGGCGCCCGGAGTGCCGCCCCACGGGACTACCTCCAGGCACTGGAGACGGTGCTGCAGGGCTCACGGCTGCCCCATCAGCTGCTGCATCCGGTAGGCGACTACGATTCCGCGGAGGAGATCCTCAAGGCAGCGGAAAGCCATGACGCGCGGCTGATCGTGCTGGGGCTGCGGCCCCGCACCCCGGTTGGGAAACTGCTGATGGGCAGCACCGCCCAGCGGGTCCTGCTGGAGGCCGGCTGCCCGGTGCTCGCGGTTAAGGCCGGGCAGGCCTAGAGTTCCGACAGCACCGCCTCAACGCCGGTAAACGTCTCTTCAAAGGACGTGGACAGCGGCGAGAGCCCCAACCGGATACCGTCCGGGTTGCGGTAGTCGGGAATGATCCCCTGTTCCCAGAGCCTGGCAGTCACCGCTTTGAAACCCGGGCCGTCAATGGTGATATGGCTGCCACGGCGCTCCGGATCGCGCGGTGAGGCAAGTACCACGCCGTGCGGCGCCAGCAGCGCGTCCACAGCAGTTACGGCATACGCGGTAAGGGCCTCGGACTTGGCCCGGACAGCCTCCATGCCGGCTTCGCGGATCAGGGCAATCATGTCCTGCATGGCGAGCATGCCCAGGATCGGGGGTGTGCCGGACACCAGACGGCGGATGCCGTCCGCCGGAACATAGCCCTGGGCCATGCCGAACGGATCCTGGGAACCCAGCCAGCCCTGGATCGGCTGGGAGAAATCCGGCTGGTGGCGGGCAGCAACATAGGCCCAGGCCGGCGCACCGGGACCGCCGTTGAGGTATTTGTAGCTGCAGCCTACGGCGTAGTCCGCGTTCCAGGTATCAAGCTCTGCCGGAACGGCCCCCGCGGAGTGGCAGAGATCCCACAGCACCAGCCCGCCGGCCCGCTGCACGGTTTCGGTAATGGCGGCAGCGTCGGCCAGGTAGCCGGACCGGTACGCCACATGGCTGAAGACAGCCAGCGCGGTCTGCGGTCCCACGGCATCGGCAACCGCCCCGGCGCTCACGCCGCCGGCATAGTCTGCGCTGACCCAGCGAAGGGTCAGGCCGCATTCCCGGGCCACACCCTCCAGCACGTACCGGTCGGTGGGAAAATTGTCCGCGTCCAGCAGGATCTCGGTGCGGTCCGGTCGGGCGGCGACGGCGGCCCGGGCAAGTTTGTAGAGCAGTACGGTGGTTGAATCTGCCACGATGCACTGGCCGGGTGCCGCGCCCAGGGCTACCTCCCCCAACTCGTCACCGATGCGGGCGGGCAGCTCCAGCCATTCCTCGTCCCAGCCGCGGATCAGCCGTCCGCCCCACTGCCGGGCAACAAATTCCTGCAGGTGTTCGGCAGTGGCACGCAGCGGACGGCCCAGCGAATTACCGTCCAGATAGGCACGGACTCCCTCTGCGGGCAGGAAACGGTCCCGGTAGCCCGCCAGCGGATCAGCCGCATCCAGTTCCTTGGCCCGCAGCAGCAGGGCGGCAGCATCAATCATGAGCAAAACCTTAGCAGCGCCCCGCCTGCACGGGACCGCCGTCCCGCCGTCCCGCGGCACGTTAAACGGGCCTGCCCGGTACCGGAGACTGGCTCGGGTACCGGGCAGGCCCACCCGGGGAACTGCGCCGGAATCAGGCGCGTGTGCCGGCGGCGAACCCGCCGGCAGGTGCATCTCCGGAAACCAGCGGAGCAACAATCCCGGAGAAGTGCCGGCGCTGGGAGCGCGGGTTCCAGCCGGTGAAGCTGGAACCGGACCATCCGGCGTCCTGCTCCTCGTCGGTGATGGCCACGGCAACCGTGGCGGGCAGGAGCACCGGCGACTCGAAGTCAATGCTCCATTCGAAGGGCCCCTCGTGGGTCTGCACCGCATCGGCCACCACCCGGGAGGCCAGGTACATGCCGTGGGCCAGGGACCGCTTCATGCCCAGTGCCTTCGCCGACAGGCGGCTGAGGTGGATGGGATTAAAGTCCCCCGAGACCCGGGCATAGTTACGGCCTGCATCCGCCCCGAGGCGCCACGACGCCGTCGGCAGCGGCGGAATGAACTCGGGGCGGGGACCGGCCGCTGCCGGCCTGTCGATCTTCGGCAGGAAGACGCCCTTGGCCAGGTAGGTCGAGCGGCCGCGCCACAGGACCTCACCGGCATCGGAAGTAACCTCGGCAACCAGCTCCACCTGGGTGCCGGCACGGTGGCCGTCCAGGTTTTCCGCCCAGGCGGTGACCGTCAGCGGTTCGGTGTAGTGGATGGGACGGAAATGCTGGACAACGTTGCGCAGGTGCACCATGCCCAGCAGCGGAAGCGGAAAGTCCTCCCGGGCCATCAGGCTCATGGCGACCGGGAAGGCAAACGTGTGCACGTATCCGGTGGGCAGGTAATCCGTGGCGCTGTGCAGGACCAGGCGCTGGAAATCGGTCAGCTTGGCCAGATCCACAACGGCGCCGCGGACTTCATGCCGGTCAGCCGGGAGCAGCCCGGTCCCCTTGGCCGGGGACAGGCGCGACTTCGCCGCGCTGCCCACGGCGCCGGCATACAGCTTGCCCAGTGCCGGGATTTCGGTGAGCTGGGTAGTGCTCATGCGCCCACCATGTTCTGGCCGCACACCCGGACCACCTGGCCGTTGACCCCGGCAGCCGCATCGGAGGCAAGGAAGGCGATCGTCTCTGCCACATCCACCGGCAGGCCGCCCTGCTGCAGGCTGGACAGCCGGCGGGCCACCTGACGGGTCAGTGCCGGGATGGCTGCGGTCATGTCCGTTTCAATGAATCCCGGGGCAACGGCATTGATGGAACCGCCGCGCGGAGCCAGCAGCGGTGCCGTGGCCCGGACCATGCCGATCACGCCGCCCTTTGAAGCGGCGTAGTTGGTCTGGCCCCGGTTGCCGGCGATTCCGCTGGTGGAGGCCAGCGACACAATCCGGCCCTCCGGGCTGAAACCGTCCGAGGCCAGAAAGGTTTCATTCATGCGCAGCTGGGAGGCAATATTCACTGCGATGACCGAGCCCCAGCGGGATTCGTCCATGTTGGCAAGGAGCTTGTCGCGGGTGATCCCGGCATTGTGGATCACGATGTCCAGGTGCCCGTAGCGCTCGGCGGCGTGGGCGAGGATCCGGTCAGCGGCGTCTTCGCGGGTGATGTCCACCTGCAGGGCAGTGCCGCCGATTTCGTTGGCCACCTTCGCCAGCTGTTCACCGGCTGCCGGAACATCCACCACAATGACCTGCGCGCCATCGCGGTGCAGGACCTTGGCAATGGCTGCGCCAATGCCGCGGGCAGCACCGGTCACCACCGCCACCTTGCCTGCCAGCGGCGCATTCCAGTCCGCCGGCAGTGTTCCCGCATCCGAACCGACCGTGACGAACTGGCCGCTGACGTAGGCACTCTTGCCCGACAGCAGGAAACGCAGGGCGGCGGCCACCGAGGGAGCAGTAGCCTGTGTCCCGTTGGCCAGCACGATGCCGTTGGCAGTGGCACCGCCGCGCAGCTCGTGGGCGATGGAGCGCAGGGTCCCGTCAATGCCCTGCCGCGCTGCTGCTGCGGCAGGGTCCTGTGCCTCGGCAGCGGGACGGGAAACAGTCACTACGCGGCCGCCCGGGGCGAGGTCGCGCAGGGCAGCACCGGCAGCCAGCACCGGCTCGCCCAGATCGGCAGGGGCCGCGGCGTCGTCGAGCACAATGAGGATGGCGCCGAGCTTTTCCTTCGGCATGGCGTGGCGGCGGACATCCTGGTCCCAGGACAGCAGCAGCTGTGCCAGGTCATCGGCGGACTCGCCCTTGCCCAGCACCAGCACGGGGCCGGGGACCAGCGGCTTCGACGGATCGAAGCGCCGAAGGATGGCCGGGCGGGGCAGGCCGAGCTTCTTGGACAGGTCCTTGGTAAAGCCGGTGTTGACCAGCTTGAGGTAGGTATCAGTCATGGTTAGCGCGCCTCCAGGATCGCGACGAGGCCCTGTCCGCCGGCAGCACAGATGGAAATCAGGCCGCGGCCCGAACCCTTCTCATGCAGCA